>CAYSOW010000099.1:0-1835 GCA_964432715.1 uncultured Bacteroides sp. | reverse complement strand
AAATAACATTATTATAACTAACTGAATTACAAAATTTATCATTATGGCAAAATTTATCTGTTCTGTATGCGGTTACATCTATGAAGGTGAAGCTGCTCCCGCAAAATGCCCGCAGTGTGGCGTACCTGCTTCTAAGTTCAATAAAGTAGACGAGTCTGCTAAATTGGAGTTCGTTTCTGAGCACGTAATCGGCGTAGCTAAAGGTTGCGACGAGGAGATGATCAAAGACCTGAACGCACACTTCAACGGTGAGTGCACAGAGGTAGGTATGTACTTGGCTATGAGCCGTCAGGCTGATCGCGAAGGCTATCCTGAAGTGGCTGAAGCATTCAAGCGTTACGCTTGGGAAGAGGCTGAGCACGCAGCTAAATTCGCTGAGTTGCTGGGCGACTTGGTTTGGGATACTAAAACCAACCTCGACAAACGTATGAACGCAGAGGCAGGTGCTTGCGCTGACAAGTTCCGTATCGCTAAACGTGCGAAAGAGTTGAACCTCGACGCTATCCACGACACTGTTCACGAAATGGCTAAAGACGAGGCTCGTCACGGAAAAGCTTTCGAAGGCTTATTCAACAGATACTTCAATAAATAAGAAGAATTTCAAACACTCTCATGCAATTTTTCAGGGGAAGCGTTAAACCTTCCCCCGGGAATTGTGTCATAGCGAAAGCATGTTAAACAAGGAAGAGAGAGGATGTACCCCTGCTTGAGGTGCATCCTCTTTTCTCGTATATCTATCAATATCAAAATTACGAAATGAAATTACGACTGTTGCTCGCAACTATGGCTCTCGGCTCGCTCGCTTTGACGGCTCAGGGGCAGGAGAGCGCCAAACAAGAGAAGAAGGAAGAGAACACCACGTCACTGGATCGGTGGGTGATGAAGTATGGCAGAAATGTGGCTGATAATATTTCTGTGCCGAAGTTCGGCGGATATATCATCGGGAAGTATGCCTACACCGATAAGGACGGGGCACATGATGGCGATGGCTTTAACGCACGCTTGATTCGTGTCTACATGGATGGCAGTGTCCTGAAGGACTTTAAATATCGCATCCAGGCGGAGCTGAACAACTCGCCTCACATCAAGGACTATTACTTGGAATGGGCGAAGTATAAGGAACTCGATCTCAAGATGGGTCAGTTTAAGCGTCCTTTCACCTTCGAGAACCCTTACAACCCTTGGAATGTGGGGCTGGGCGACTATTCTCAGTTGACGAAGAAGCTGGCCGGTATGGGCGACTATAACGGGGAGGCTTCTATGGGCGGACGCGACCAGGGTTTGCAACTGCAGTCGGAGCTCTTCCCGGTGGGCAAGGACCATCATTCGCTGGTGATTGCTCAGTTGGGTGTCTTCAACGGACAGGGTATCAACAAGAAGGATGCCGACAACAAGAAAGATATCATCGGTAACGTGAAACTGCAGCCCGTGAAAGGCTGGTACATCGGTCTCTTCGGCTGGAGCGGTAGCTACACAGACGGCGTAACGGTCGATCGTAATCGTTGGGCCGTGGGTACCACCTATGAGAAGAAAGGGTGGGTGGCACGTGCTGAATATGGCCACAGTCAAGGTCATAAGATCAGTGATTTTAAGGAAGATGGCAGTGTGACAGGTACCGGACGTGCCGATGCATGGTACGCCCTGGCAGGTGTTCCCTGCAACGATTGGCTGCAGTGCTTTGCCCGTTACGATGCTTATCGCGACCAGGCCACTTGGGGCAGCTTGAAGACCATCTACTCGCTCTGTCCCAACATCCAGTTGCACAAGAACCTGATGTTCCAGTTCCAGTACAACTACGTCACCGACAAGACTTCAGCCGATTCTCGCTACAGCGA
>CAYSOW010000098.1:0-7241 GCA_964432715.1 uncultured Bacteroides sp. | reverse complement strand
GGATAGATATAGACACGATCGTTAAACACATGTACGGCAGGGTCGGCCATATAGTCGCCCGGCACCAAGTATCTCTTTACTGTTTTCATCTCTTTAAATCATTATTTTGTTAGAATCATTGCTTGTATAAAAGGTTTCGGCTGATAGTTACGGTCGAAGAGCAACGGATACTCCTTTCGGCCCGCCATCGGCCAATCGTTCTTCCACGAGTCGCCGTCGGTCACACCCCAGGCCGTTACGCGACTGATGACATCGGCGTGTTTGCGGAAGAGCTGGAAGAAATCACTCATCCGTCGGTTCCATTGTGCCGACACCTCCTCCGACAAACCGTTGGGGAAAGGATTCAGTGCCGCATTGAAAGCCACGGTGTCCGCGATGTTCGCACTCTGATGCAGCGTGGGCAACGCACTCATGTCCCATTCGGTAATCATCACCTTACAACCGGTGGTTGCATACGCCTCGATGCTCTTCTCAAACTCCTCGATGTTGGGATAATCCATTCCCATGTGGCTCTGCATACCGATGGCATCAATGCGCAAGCCCTCCGACTTCAACTTATTCACCAGCTTCACCACCGCCTCACGCTTCGTGCTGCGGTCCATGCCGTAATCGTTGTAGTAGAGTTCCGCCTTCGGATCCGCCTCGTGGGCATAACGGAAAGCCAGGGAGATATACTCCTCGCCCAACACCTCATAGAAGATAGAGGGGCGGAAAGAACCATCTTCCAGAATGGCCTCGTTCACCACATCCCAACCGTTGATGACGCCTTTGTAGCGTTTCACGATGGTGTAGATGTGATCCTTCATCCGCTGTTTCAACTCCTCGGCCGTCACCTTGCCACCGTCCTTACCCACGGCAAACCACGGTGCCAACTGCGAGTGCCAGATGAGGCAATGGCCCACGATATGCATGTGGTGCTCCTTGCCGAAACGGACGAACGCATCGGCCGGACCGAAGTTATACTCTTTTTCAGCGGGGTGAATTGCCTCACACTTCATACAGTTCTCCGCCACTATCGAGTTAAAATGTTTCGCCACCAACTCGGCAGCCAACGAATCGCCTCCCTCCACCTGACGCTGGTTCAAGGCGGCACCGATGAGAAATTCCTTCCCCACCACCTGCTTCAAAGGCAATTCCTGAGCCGTGAACGTCGACTGAGAACGGCAGGAGAGCAACAGCATCGCTGCGCATCCCCCATAAATTAAAAAACTAAAGCGCTTCATAGCTCAATCTATCTAAATCGGTTTAATTCATTCTTGATTTTTTCTTCTTTCGGCCAACTCTGCCTGCATCTTGATGTTATACTGCTTGGTAATCGGATAGAAGAAGAGTGCTCCTACACCGATGAAGAAGCAAATGGCGGGCACAACGCTGGAAGCCAAGCGAATACCCAGGATGGAAGAGGCATCTTGTACGATGTTGGCATCATTCACATAACCAAAGATACTCAGGATGATACCGGCAATGGCACCACCCACACCGAGTCCGGCCTTCAATGAGAAGACCACGCCCGAGAAGCAGAGACCTGTCGCACGGCGGTGGGTCTTATACTCCATATCATCGGCCACATCGGCAATCATCGCCCACAACAACGGTACAGTGGGGGCGTAAGCCAAACTCTTGAGGGCTCCCAGCAAGAAGATGGTACGGATGCTGGTGGGCGACGGCAAGAAGAAGCAGGCCGTGAAGAGGGCGGTCAGACTCAGACAAACAATGAAGGTGCTGCGCTTGCCGAAGCGGTTGGCCAGAAATTCCGAAAGGGTAATCACACCAATCAGCTGGATGAGGGCACCAATCATATTAAATAAGGAGAGACCGATGCTGTACGCTTGGGCACGGTCGTACGCTATCAAGTTGAACGACTGCAGGATGGAGGCAAACCAACCCAGGCTGTCGCCCTCGTTGCGCACCAGACCCACACTGCGCAGGAACTCATAGAGCGCATCCTGATCCACATAGTTCTGGAAGTAGAAACACATGGCACTACCCCACATGGCCAGTGTGATGAAGACAAAGAGCGTCAGCACGAACATCGCCCGCCAGGGAACGTTCGAGAAGATACCCTTCAAGTCACTCTTCAGATTCATCTTCTGTCCGGCAGGCGGAGTGATACGCTCCTTCGGCACGATACCGGCAATCAATAGGAAGACAAAACCGATGACGGCAAAGAGCGAGATGGTGCAGAGCCATCCGTGTGCATCGTCACTACCGGCGCCACGTCCGAACTTGTCCACCAAGGGCAACGTCAAGCCTTGCACCACAAACTGAGCAATGGTGGAGGCTACGAAACGAATGGAGGTGATGGAGGTGCGTTCCTTGATATCACCCGACATCACACCGCCCAACGATGAGTACGGGGTGTTGTTGAAGGAGTAGAGTGTCATCAACAGCACGTAAGAGAGGGTGGCATAGAGTGCCACCAGACTCTTCTGTTCGATGCCCGGGTTCCAGAAGGCCAACACATAGAAGACCATAAACGGCAGGGCGGTCCAAACCACCCACGGACGGAACTTACCCCACTTGGTGTTCGTGTTGTCGGAGAGGATACCGACCGTCGGATCAACGAAGGCATCGACGATGCGGGCTATCAGCAAGACACTACCCGCCACCGCGCCTTCCAGTCCGAAGATGTCGGTGTAAAACTTCAATTGATAAATCATCATCATCTGGAACACCAGATTGGCCGAGCAATCGCCCAAACTGTATCCCACTTTCTCCAGGAAGGAGACTTTTTGATTTGCTAGTGTATTCATGGTTTTGATTATTAGGATTATTTCTTTTTCATGGATTGAGATGCCTCCAACTTCCAGGCCTGATCTGCCACGCGTTGTCCCAAGGTTTTCTTATCCAAGGGATGGATATCGTTCCACTCCCCCAGATCCTCGTTGGGTATCAGCCACGCCCGTTCGTTCTGCTGCGCCGTAGCTGCCTGCACCATGCGAAACTCTGCCCAGGCCGTCCGTCCCGCCACATCCTCCTTCGGCAAGAAATCGGCCAGTTCCACCAAGTAGAAGGGCAGCGACTCATCGCGGAAGGTCTTGCGCCAGTCGGCCATCATGGCAGTCAGCAGTGCAGCATACTCGTTGCGGCGACTGACATTGGCCTCGCCTTGATACCAGAGCACCCCCTTGAAAGCCAACCGTTGCAACGGGGCAATCATCGCGTTATAGAGACCTTCGGGCTTATAGTTGAAGAAAGTGGTGGAAGGAGCCTCAGGCATTTCACTGCCCAAGCGATACTTCCAAGTGCCCTCCAACGACACCTCGCCCGGGCGCCCAATGAGTTTGTAGAGCTTCTCGGGCACAAACTGTGCGTAGCCGTTCTTGCTGAGCAAGCGCACCGTAATCACGTTCTCGCCCGCCTTCAGTACACCGGCAGGCACCTGATAGATGCGCGGCGGATATTGGTAAGAGACTGTACCCACGAAGGTGCCATTCACGAACACCGAGTCGGCATCCACGATGCAACCCATGCGCAGCGTTGCCGCCTCCCCCTGCCAGTCGGCCGAGAGTTGAATATGTTTACGGAACCAATGCGCCCCGTTGACCGGGTTCAGTCCGTTGTTGTTCCATTGCGTCGAGAAGAGGTCGACCTCCTGCCAATCGGCATCCGGCAGTTCCGGACGATACCAAGGCATTCCCTTCAACCCCTCGTCGCCCCGATAGAGCGCAGCATCCCAGCGTGCCTGATCCTTCCGTTCCCCGGCAATGACCTGCTGCACATAGGCATCGTCCTCCACCTGCCACTTGTCGTGCAGGTAGCGCGGGAAGGCTTGCAGCGCCTCCTCACTCATCCACGACTCCACCGGTGTGCCGCCCCAACTGGAGTTCACCAGTCCCACGGGCACCCCACTCTTCTCGTAATAGGCTTTGGCGAAGAAGTAGGCCAGTGCGGAGAACTCCATTACCCCCGGCTGCTCCGCTTTCTGCCATGCGGCGGGAGCGATATCCTCCTGCGCACCCCGGAAGTTGTAGCGGTTGGGCACCTTGATTTGTCGGATTTGGTCGTTGCGGTAGTCGGCAATTTCCTCCGCAAAACGGTCGGTAACGCGGCGCACCGGCAGCTCCATGTTCGACTGTCCCGAACACAACCAGACATCCCCCACCAACACATCCTGCAGCGTCACCTCGCCGTTGAAGAGGAAGCGATACGGACCGCCCGCCTTCATGGCCGGCAGTTCCACCTGCCATTTCCCCTGCTCGTCCGCCGTCGTGGTGTAACTCTTGCCCCGCTTCGTCTGCTTCGGTCCGAAGAGTTCCACGGTCACCGTCTCGCCACGGTCGGCAGTGCCCCAGAGCACCACCGGACGTTCACGCTGCAGCACCATCCCGTCCGACAGGATGGTGGGGAGTTTCACTTTGGCCCCCGCCGAGAGGAAGAAGAAAAAAGCCCCTCCCAGCAAAGCTATGTTTAAGAATAGACCTTTCATCCGTTGGTTCATCCATTGCATTTTCATCAATCGTATTTTCATGGTTTGTTTACATTTTCAAAGTTACTATTTATCAGCCCTCCAAAGATAAGATTTTGTTCCCGATGCCCCAAAGCTCCGTTTCATTTCCTTTCAAGAATGTTTCAGAAATCTTTGCATCGGTTGCATCCTCACCGATAGCGGTACAAACGGATGCGCAATGTGCGGTATTCGCCCACCGAGATGCGCACGTGGCGCCCCTGATGCGTCTGGTCGCCGTTGAGCCGCCGCACCGTCTGCATCGTGCCGTCGGGAAGCACCTGCACCTCCTCCACCGAAGCCAAGCCCACACGCTCCATTGTTTTCCGTTTGCTGCCGGAAGCCACAGAAGCATCCCCACTGCCTTGCAACAGGAATCCATCCTCGCCCAGTGCCTGCTGCGCAGAAGCGCTCTCCTCTCCCTGCAAGGCGAACTCCACCACCACTCCGCTGCCGGAGAGCAGGAACTCCTCCTTGGAGAGTTGCACCACCACGGCTCCTCCTTCGGGCCAGGCGCCCTCCATTTTCGCCCGCGGATCCCAAGGCAGAGTGAAATAGTGCCGACACTTCAGGCGAAGGTCGCCGTAGGTGAGCACCCGCTCGCTCTGCGTCCGGTCGAACAAGAGGCCGTGCATCGTCCCCTTCCCCACCTGTGCATGCAGCAGCGGAGCGATCTCTTTCAGTTTGCCATATCCGACCGTCAGTTGCTGCGCCACCTCCCCTTGCGCATCTTCAATGGAGAAGGGACTGAAGCCCAGCGCTTCATGCTCGCCCCACAAGTAGAAGGCACGCACGGCGTTGTTGACAGTCGATTGACACTCGGGGACAAAGAGTGGATTCTGCGCGGTGTGATAGCGCGCCACCCAATCGGTGAACCCCGCGTCGTAGAGGTCGGGTGCATAGAGATCAAGCGTCGGTGCGGCACAGTGCCAAAGGTCGCAGAGATGGTCGAGCGGACCCGCCGAAGGATATTCACCCGGCTTGCGTCCGCGACTGTTCATGGCTGCGTTCACGTAGAGCGGCACGGGGTAAATCTGTCGCGCCGTCTGCGCCAACTGCTCCACATAAGAGGCATAGTGCCAAGCCATAAAGAGCTCGTCGGTGTAAAGACTCTCCCCGAAGAGGTCGTTCCAGCTACCGCTCGTGCGGCACTGATGCGCCTCCCATTGCGCCTTCAGTTGCGGATGGAGTTGCTGTTTGTGCTTCGTGAGGTAATCCACCAACGCCGTCGGTACGGGCGCACGAAACTGCTTCTCGGCCGCGTCGGAATAGTCGCGCGCCTCCTCCAGAAAGCCGATTTCATTCTCTATCTGAATCATCACCACGGTGTGATGCTCTTTATCGGTGGATGCCAGATGTTTCATCCATTGAGAAAAAGCACGTTGATCAGCGAGAAGCACCTCTTTCGAGAAGACACTGGCAATCTCCAGTGGTTTGCCGGTGCGGGTATGGGCACGCGGAAAGCGACGGACATCTTGTTTGAACCAGGCGGGTGTATAGCAGCTCATCGAGTTTTTCCAGGCGCCGAACCAGAGGAAGACCACCTTCAGCTGATGCTTCCGGGCCTCTTCCAATATTTGGTCGGTCAGGGTGAAGTCGAAATGCCCTTCGGTGGGCTCTATCTGGTCCCAATAGGCGGGCACCAACACGGCGTTGAGGTTCATCTGTTGCAGACGTGGAAAGATGGAGCGGATATCTTCGATGGCGGAAGCGGAGGAGTTGCCCAGCTCGCCCCCCAAGAGGAAGAAGGGTTGTCCGTCCACTTGCAGCTGCAGTGCGTTGCCTTGCGGTTTCAGGGTAGCGGTCTGTGCTTGCAGAGCCAACGTGCCGCACATCCATAGCAGCCAGCAACAGCCTAAGTGGGAAAGGAAATGTAAGAAAGTTGTTTGCATCTTTTTCATGTTCTGTGTATAAATAATATAGAAAGAAAGGGGGAGGAACCCGAGGGCGCCCCCACCCTTTCTCAATTGACCTTTATCTTGAACTTGGACTATTTATTCCAATAAGTTCCGTCGAAGTCGGTACTGATATCGTATCCTGCGATACCGTCGCAAACGCCTTTGTAAGCGTGCTTACGTCCGTAGTTGGCATCGAAGATGTTAGGTGCATCGTCGGGCAACCAGTACTCATGCTCACGAGCGTTATCCGTCAGTGACCAAATGGTGATACCTGATTGCTGAGCGGTCGGTACATTGGCTTTATAGGATTCGAAAATCATCTGATAAGTTTCAGCCTGTGCCTCCAACTGGGTAGACGACGGAGTGGTGGTACTTACCTGTACATCCAGCTCAGTGACACGAATCAACTTACCGGTAGCGGCCAGTGTCTGGAACATGGCATCCACTTCCTCCTTCGTGATGGAAGTGCTGACGTGCATCTGGGTACCAATACCATCCACCTTCGCACCGTTCTTATCAATATAGTTGACAAAGTCAATCAAGGCTGCCAACTTGCTCGGATTGCTCTCCAAACCGTAATCGTTGACGAAGAGTTTCGCATTGGCGGGCGCATACTTACGAGCGAACTCGAAGGCTTTCACACCGTAATCCTCACCAATGTAGTAGCCCCAATAGAAGTGGTCGGAATCCCAGTTCAAGCTCAAACCGCTCTCCTCACTCTCTTCCGGAGCAGAGTCACCTTCACTGAAGTTGCCATCCACACCTCTCCATTTCAAGTTGTCGGCAATCGGCTCGTTGATTACATCGTAGTAGAGTACTCGTCCGTTCAAGTGTTCGTACATACCCTTGATCCAATCTTCCATAGCGCCCAGCAAAGCGGTACGTTTCTCCTCGGC
>CAYSOW010000097.1:0-7351 GCA_964432715.1 uncultured Bacteroides sp. | reverse complement strand
CCATGCACATAAGCACCCGCCGCCTTGCAAGCCCGCTCGCGGAAAGCAGCATCCCCCAGCAAGCGATCCACCAAAGGACGGAAAGAATCCTCATCAATCACCTCAAAGCCACCTTCCACCTGCAACAAACGGCGCGCCTCCTGGAAGCGCTGATTGTTCGGACCGAAGATGACCGGCATGCCATAGACCGCCGCCTCCAGCACATTGTGAATGCCCACACCGAAGCCGCCACCCACGTAGGCAATCTCGCCATAGCGATAGATAGACGACAACAGCCCGAAACAGTCGATGATTAAGCAATCCGCCGCCTTCACCTTCGCCTCATCCGCCTGCGTATAGCGCACATACGGACGCTTCAGCTTCGAACAAATCTCACTGAGATGCGTCTCGCCGATGACATGCGGCGCAATGATCAGTTTCAGCTCCGGATGTTCATTGAAATACGGAATAAAAAGATCCTCGTCGGGGCCCCATGAGCTACCCGCCACAAAGACCGTACGGCCCTGCTTGAACGCCTCCACCAAAGGAAGTTCCTTCGCCGCCTCCATAATCTCCACCACCCGGTCGAAACGCGTATCGCCCGTCACCGTGACATTATGGATACCCCGGCTCGCCAACAACTCACGCGACACCTCGTTCTGCACGAAGAGATGCGTGAAGAGCGTCAGGACCTTATAATATTGACCGCCGTACCACCGGAAGAAAATCTGCTCCTTACGGAAGATGGACGAAACGCTGTAGACCGGAATATGGCGGCGTTTCAAGCCCTTCAGATAATTCTGCCAGAACTCATACTTAATGAAGAAAGCCATACAAGGATGAGCCAACTCCAAGAAGCGATGCACGTTGCGCGGCGTGTCAAAAGGAAGGTAGCACACCACGTCAGCCCCCGGGTAATTCTTGCGCACCTCATAGCCCGAAGGCGAGAAGAAAGTGAGCAGAATCTTATACTCCGGATGCGAACGACGGATGCGCTCCATCAGAGGACGTCCCTGTTCAAACTCGCCCAACGACGCGGCATGAAACCAGAGGTATTTCTCCCCCGGAAGGATCTTCTCCTTCAGGAGGCGAAACACCTCGGCATGACCGACCGTCATCTGGTGAGCCTTGTGATGGAAGAGCGAAACGACCTTCAATCCCAACAGGTAGACGTATATGATCAGATTGTACATTATTTAGTGGTTTTGGTGAATACCGGCAGACAGTCGCTTGCCACAGCTCTGCGCATGCGGGCGAGGGTCTCCTCCTTACCCAAGAAGGCCGAGATGTCGAACATGTGGGGACCGATGCCATCGCCTACCAACGTCAATCGGAAGGCATTCATGATGTTACCCGTGTGGTAACCGTTCTCCTCAATCCATTTCATCACCACCTCTTCCTGATGCTCCAGAGAGAAGTCGTCCAGCCCCTCCAGCAGGTCGGCCAGCTTCGTCATCATCTCGCCGGAATCCTCTTTCCAACGTTTCTTGCGCGTCTTCTCCTCATACGCCGTAGGAGCGATGAAGAAGAATTTGCAAAGGTCGTACAGCTCCTCCACGAAGTTGACACGACTCTTCATCAAGCCGGCAGCTACCACCACCTTCTCCATCGGCACGTTGATGCCATGCTGCTGAAGAATCGGCATAAAGAGCTCGCCCACCTTCTCGTCACTCATCTTGAGGATATATTCGTGGTTGAACCAGATACCCTTCACATAGTCGAAACGGGCACCCGCCTTGCTACAACGCTTGATATCAAAGAGTTTCACCATCTCATCGAGCGACATCAACTCCTGATCATTGCCCGGGTTCCAGCCCAAGAGCGCCAGGAAGTTGAGCACCGCCTCCGGCTGATAGCCCGACTCGCGATAACCTGAAGAGACCTCGCCGGTCTTCGGGTCATGCCACTCCAACGGGAAGACAGGGAAGCCCAGACGGTCGCCGTCGCGCTTGCTGAGTTTACCCTTACCATCCGGCTTCAGCAGCAACGGCAGGTGGGCAAACTGCGGCATGGTATCTTCCCAACCGAAGGCACGATACAACAGCACGTGCAGCGGTGCGGAAGGCAACCACTCCTCGCCGCGGATGACGTGGGTGATCTCCATCAAATGGTCGTCTACGATGTTGGCCAAGTGGTAAGTAGGCAGCTCGTCGGCCGACTTATAGAGCACTTTATCGTCGAGGATAGAAGAGTTGATGACCACCTCGCCGCGAATCAAGTCGAACACATGCACATCCTCATTGGGAGCGATTTTGAAGCGCACCACATACTGCTCACCGGCAGCAATCAGCGCATCCACCTCCTCCTTAGAGAGCGTCAGCGAGTTGC
This sequence comes from uncultured Bacteroides sp., assembly GCA_964432715.1. Classification (GTDB taxonomy): domain Bacteria; phylum Bacteroidota; class Bacteroidia; order Bacteroidales; family Bacteroidaceae; genus Phocaeicola_A. The sequence goes on along the minus strand of CAYSOW010000097.1, from coordinate 5,044 downwards.
GCATAGAGCCACGCGTAGAAGCATCATATTGGAAGTTGGGAATCTCATTTCTCTTCGCCTCCAGCTCGGCCGGCGTATCGAAAGCCAGATAAGCCTTGTCGGCATCCAGCAACACTTGTACATATTTCTTATAGATGTCGCGACGTTCCGACTGGCGGTAGGGACCATGCTCGCCGCCGAAGCTGACGCCTTCATCAAACTGAATGCCCAGCCATTTGAACGACTCAATGATATACTCTTCGGCACCGGGAACAAAACGATTGGAGTCGGTATCCTCAATACGGAACACCAGGTCGCCCCCGTGTTGACGTGCGAACAAATAGTTGTAGAGGGCCGTACGGACACCTCCGATATGCAATGCGCCCGTGGGACTGGGAGCAAAGCGTACTCTTACTTTTCTTTCTGTCATGATTGCTTAAGCATATAATTATGAGTGCAAAAATACGACTTTTTTTCCACACTTATTGTTTTTTTATCTATATTCGCACAAAATAAGGTAACATCTTCGTTGCCTGAAGAAATGAAATGCCCATGAAACGTTCAAACATCGCTCCCGGCAGAGACCTTTTGTTCAAGTCGATGCTCTTTGTGATCGCCGTCGGATTGGTGGTCTTGTTTATGCCGAGCGAAAGCAAATTCAACTATCAGTACGAAATCGGTAAACCGTGGTCGTACGGCCAACTGATGGCTACGTTCGACCTGCCCATCTATAAGAGTGACGCGATGGTGAAGCATGAGGAGGATAGCATCCGTGCTTCGTTCGCGCCTTACTTTCTGCTGGATGCTCAGCAGCAGGAACGGGCGTTGCAACAGCTGCGCACGAAGGTGCAGAAGGGGGCGAGCGGCCTCAGCAACGACTATCTGCGGCATGTGGAGCGGACGCTGAAGGGGCTCTATGCGAAGGGTATCGTGAGCAATGAGGAGAAGGAGGAGCTGTTGCGCGACAGTATCCGTCAGGTGATGGCGGTGGAGGGCAACACGGCTCGTCCGCTGCGCACGGGCGACTTGCTGACGGTGAAGGAGGCGTATGAGTCGCTGATGCAGGCGGACACGCTGCACTATAAGACGGAGCGTCTGCAGGCAGCCAACCTGAACGAGTACATCGCGGCCAACCTGACGCGCGACAAGCTGCGCACGGAGGCGGCCATTCAGGAGGCCATCAACAGTTTCTCGTGGGCAGAGGGCATGGTGATGAGCGGACAGAAGATCATCGGTCGCGGAGAGGTGGTGACGCCGGAGGTGTATCAGGTGCTGGAGTCGCTGCGCAAGGAGACGATGAAGCGGAGCAACACGAACGAGCAGAGACGCTGGGTGTTGCTGGGCGAGGTGCTCTTTGTGGGACTGCTCATTCTGAGTTTCTTGCTCTTTCTCGACCTGTTCCGCAGGGATTACTACGAGAAGAAGCGGAGTATCTTGCTGCTGCTCTTCCTGATGGTGTTCTACCCGATTATCACCTATGAGCTGGTGGGGCATAACATGCTGAGTGTCTACTTGATTCCCTTTGCCATGGTGCCGATGATTGTGCGGGTGTTCATGGACTCGCGCACGGCTTTCATCGCCCATATTTTGACGATATTACTCTCGTCGGTGGTGCTGCGTGCCCCTTACGAGTTTGTGTTGCTGCAGACACTGGCGGGACTGCAGGCCATCTATAGCTTGCGGGAGCTCTCGGAGCGTTCGCAGCTGATGCGTTCGGCGGTGTTCATCACCCTGACCTACTGCCTCACCTACTTCTCCTACGAGTTGATTCACGAGGGAAGTCTCTCGAAGATTGATTACCCGATGTTTATCAACTTTGTCATCAACGGCATCTTGTTGCTCTTCACCTACCCCTTGCTTTTCATTCTGGAGAAGACCTTCGGCTTTACGTCGAACGTGACGCTGGTGGAGCTGAGCAACATCAACCATCCGCTGCTGAGGGAGCTTTCGGAGACGGCTCCGGGCACCTTCCAGCACTCGATGCTGGTGGCCAATCTGGCGGCAGCAGCGGCCAACAAGATAGAGGCGAAGAGTCAGCTGGTGCGTACCGGTGCGCTCTATCACGACATTGGCAAGATGGAGAATCCGGCATTCTTCACCGAGAACCAGTCGGGCGTGAATCCGCATAAGAATCTGAGTTATGAACAGAGTGCACAGATTGTCATCGGTCACGTAACGAACGGCTTGAAGCTGGCGGAGAAGCATCACCTGCCGCAGGTGATTAAGGAGTTTATCTCCACCCACCACGGTGCGGGCAAGACGAAGTACTTCTACATCTCTTACCGCAACGAGCATCCGGACGAGCCGGTGGATGAAGCCATCTTCACCTACCCCGGTCCGAACCCGCAGACGAAGGAGCAGGCCATCCTGATGATGGCGGACACGGTGGAGGCAGCCTCACGCAGTCTGACGGAGGTGACCGAGGAGAACATCGGTCAGCTGGTGGACAAGCTCATCGACGGACAGGTGGCGGAGGGTTACTTCCGGGAGTGCCCCATCACCTTTAAAGACATTGCCCTGGTGAAGGGGGTGTTTAAGGAGAAGCTGAAGATTGCTTATCACACGAGAATCAGTTACCCGGAACTGAAGAAATAAAATGATTGCATGAAGAGATTTATCGACGTCATATTACCCTTACCGATAGCCAACCGCTTTACCTATGAGCTCCCCGCGGAGCTGCACGACGAGGTAGCAGTTGGCTGTCGTGTCATTGTGCCCTTCGGACGCAAGAAGTATCTCACCGCGATTGTGGTGAACCTGCACGACGAGCAGCCTGCTACGCCTTATGAAATCAAGGAGGTGATGGAGGTGCTCGACCCCCACCCTGTGCTGCTCCCTACGCAGCTGCGTTTCTGGGAGTGGATAGCCGACTATTATCTCTGTACCTTGGGCGATGTCTACAAGGCGGCGCTCCCTTCGGGGATGAAGCTGGAGAGTGAGTCGATGGTGTCACTGAACCCGGACTTTGAGGCGGAGGCGCCTTTCTCGGCCAAGGAGGAGGCGGTGTGGCAGTTGCTGAGCCGCGACCCGGAGCAGTGTGTGACGCAGCTGGAGAAGGCGACGGGCAACAAGCAGATTCTCTCGACCATCCAATCGCTGCTGGAGAAGGGGGCGATTACGATGCAGGAGGAGGTGCGCCGGGCTTATAAGCCGAAGGTGGAGCAGCGGGTGCGTCTGGCGGCGGAATTTACGGAGGAGGCGCGTTTGCAGGCGCTCTTCGATACGCTGGGACGGGCGCCTCAACAGCTCTCGCTGCTGATGAAGTTTCTGGAGCTCTCGGGCCACTTTGGTTTGGGGGAGCCCAAGGAGGTGAGTCGCAAGGAGCTGCTGACGCGCACGGGGGCTTCGGCGGCCATTCTGCAGGGGTTGGTGAAGAAGGGAGTGTTTGAGCTCTACACCTTTGAGGTGGGACGTTTGCAGGGGGCGGCGACTTCCACGCAGGCGTCGCGACCGCTGAGTGGGGCGCAGCAGAAGGCGTTCGACGAGATTCAGGCGACGTTCCAACAGAAGGGGGTCTGCTTGCTGCATGGCGTCACGTCGGGCGGTAAGACGGAGATTTACATTCATCTGATTGAGGAGGTGCTGAAGCAGGGAAAGCAGGTGCTTTACTTGTTGCCGGAGATTGCTTTGACCACGCAGATTACGGAGCGCTTGCGGAGGGTATTCGGGGCGCGTCTGGGCATCTATCACTCGAAGTTCCCGGATGCGGAGCGGGTGGAGATCTGGCAGAAGCAGTTGTCGGAGCAGCCGTATGATTTGATTATCGGGGTGCGTTCGTCGATCTTCTTGCCGTTCAAGAACTTGGGCTTGGTGATTGTGGATGAGGAGCATGAGACTTCTTACAAGCAGCAGGACCCGGCGCCGCGTTATCATGCGCGCAATGCGGCGATGGTGCTGGCGTCGCTCTACGGGGCGAAGACGTTGCTGGGTACGGCGACGCCTAGCTTGGAGAGTTACCACAATGCGCAGCAGGGGAAGTATGGCTTGGTGGAGCTGACGGAGCGGTATCAGGAGATTCAGTTGCCTGAGATTCGGGTGATTGATTTGCAGGATTTGCTGAAGCGACGGATGATGAAGATGCCTTTCTCACCGCAGCTGTTGGCGGAGATTCGTTCGGCACTGGAGCGGAAGGAGCAGGTGATTTTGTTTCAGAACCGCCGGGGCTTTGCGCCGATGATTGAGTGTAAGGTGTGTGGCTGGGTGCCGAAGTGTCAGAATTGTGACGTGAGCTTGACGTACCACAAGGGGTTGAATCAGCTGACGTGCCACTATTGTGGGGCGGTTTATCCGGTGCCTCGTTCGTGTCCGGCATGCAACGGGGTGGAGCTGTTGCACCGTGGCTTCGGTACGGAGAAGATTGAGGATCAGATTTTGCAGGAGTTTCCGGAGGCGCGGGTGGCGCGGATGGATTTGGATACTACGCGGACGCGGTCGGCGTATGAGCGGATTATTCGGGACTTTCAGGAGGGGCGGACGGATATCTTGATTGGCACGCAGATGGTGAGCAAGGGGTTGGACTTTGACCATGTGAGTGTGGTGGGTATTCTGAATGCGGATACGATGTTGAACTTTCCTGATTTCCGGGCGCATGAGCGTGCGTTCCAGTTGATGGCGCAGGTGGCGGGGCGCGCGGGACGAAAGAACCGTCGGGGCTTGGTGTTGCTGCAGACGAAGAGTCCGCAGGTGCCGGTGATTCGTCAGGTGGTGGAGAATGATTATTGGGCGCTCTATGTGAGTCAGATGCAGGAGCGGAGTGTTTTTCATTACCCGCCTTACTTCCGCTTGATTGCGGTGTACTTGAAGCATCGTAAGGAGGAGGTGCTGAATCCGGCGGCGGAGGCGATGGCGCAGACGCTCCGGAATGCGTTGGGGCGACGGGTGCTGGGTCCTGACAAGCCGGCGGTGAGCAGGGTGCAGACGCTTTTCATCAAGAAGATTTTGATTAAGGTGGCGCCGGAGGATTCCATGAAGAAGGTTTCTGAGTTCTTGCTGCAGGTGCAGCAGCGGATGTTGGAGGAGCCGCAATTCCGCTCGATTGTGATTTATTATGATGTGGATCCACAAT
>CAYSOW010000096.1:0-7363 GCA_964432715.1 uncultured Bacteroides sp. | reverse complement strand
AGTGGTGCATGAAATCAGAAAAAAAGGAGCCGCTTCGTTGAATGAAGTGGCTCCTCTATCTTTTCCGCCCGAACAGAGCGGCAGGGTTTCGTTTACATGGTTCGTGCAAACTGTTCAATATTGAACGATCCGTCCAAATCTTTCACCTTGATACGTCCTTGCAACAGGTCGAAGAAGAAGGCGCGGATGCGCTCCACGGTGAGCACGGCCGGCTTACCGTCGCTGTCCATACCCAGGTCGTACGACTTGAGTAACTGTGGCCCCAAGGCGGCGGCTGTCAGCAGGAAGTGGTTCTGGAACTTATCGGTGTCTATCATATCAGCCGCCAGCACCTTACCTACCACACTGTAACTGTGCAACGTTCTTTGCTGCTCACCGTCGGTCAATGTGGTGCGCAAGTCGTCCGATGCCAGATTGATTTCTATCTGTCCGCTTTCGGCACTCTCTTCCTGATGGCGATAAAGGGCGCCCAAGTCGGCCAGAGCCAAAGAGAAGAGACGCGTAGAGGCGGTGTAGTTCACCTTCTCCACACTGAACACAGAGGGGAGCAGCAGGTCAATGCGACCGTTCATCTCTACATAGGGAGAGATAAAGGTGCCCACGATGCTGTCACGCAGGGTGAGTGACTGGGTGGCAAAGACGCCGCCTATCACCACGCAGTTCTCCAGTTCCACCTCATCACCGTAGATACTGCCGGCCACAAAGGCGTTGCTGAGGGTGACCGACTTAGCGTTGATGTCCGAGCAGAAGGTCAGTTCGCAACCGTTGGAACGGGAGACTATCGAAGAGGCGGAGCCTACGGCTTTCATAAATTTCACCAAGTCCTTCACATCACTATTGATGTAGAGTTCTTTCTGGGTAAACACTGCCCCCTTCACCTCCAACGGGCCTCCATTGATGGTGAGTTGACTGGCGTATAGCGGACCGTCGACTACAGTTTCGCCCACCACAGTGACCGAGCGCGTCAGTTCGGCAATTTTGTTGGGCAAGATGCCCCCTTTGACTATATTTTGATCCAGACGGAGATTGGTATCCGTCAAACGTAGTTCTTTTAATTCACTCATAGTAATAAACTTAATCATTAAACATTTGGTTAATCAGGTTGCGCACACGGTTGGAGTGTTCATCGGCTCCGGTGATGTTCGTGGCTATCTCGTTTTGCAGAAACGACTCTATCTGCTGACGTTCTTCGCGGGTCGGACTACCGAAATCCACGTCGTCCAGCAAATCAACCAGTTGTCCGGTCAAGGGTTGCATCTGTTCATGATACTCCTCGGGAATGATGCAATCCCGGTCGTTGGTCTGATGGTTGGTGAGTGTCCTCACATAACAGATAGGTACATAGTAATCATCCGTTCCGTTTCCATCCACTTGCGTCTCATGCAGCGTGCGTTCAGACTTCAGTTTTGATACGATGAAATCCTGAATCTGTCCCATGGCCTGACGGGCATGATTCTTCACCGCCGCCACATTCACTTGTGCCTGCAGCAAGCCACTCTCCTTACCGAAGGTAACAGCCGACTGCACCAAATCGGTGTGCAACATGCGGTCGCTCTGCTTCTCCACTTCGCCCACCACCGAGAAGACCGGCTGGTCCAGTTCGTGGATGCGGGTGGAGAGTTCCTTATTCAAATCCTCGAATATTTTCTGATATCGTGCCGTAGTGCGTGCATAATCCGCCTCCATCGTACGCTTCTTCTCCAGCAAAGTTTGCGCCTGCTGTTTCAGCAACACGAGTCGTGCCTCCACCGCCTGCTGCAACTCCACGCGCTGCGTAGAGAGGTCGTTGCGCACGGTATGAAAGAATCCGTCGATGATGGTCTTAGACACCTTCTCAGAATTCTCTTTGATGGCAAGACACTGAGCGGCATTCATGGTAGCCACACTAGCTGTCAAGCCGTTCACCTGCTCGTTACAATCCTCCACACTGGCGTCGAAGGGTTCGGTAGCCACATGTACTGCCACCGTCACATCCTCACGGGCTGTACCACTATAGTTCACTGTGATGGATCCTCCGTTTTGAGAAGCCGGATAGGATACCGTCTTGGAACCTGAGTAGTACACCTCTATGGTTCGGGTAAAATTCTGACTATAACTCATACGCGCCTACTTTAAAATGATTGATAAGGATTTTGCATATAGAGTTCGCGAATCATCTTCTTCACGCGCTCGGAACTGTCAGACGCTGCCAGCAGGTCAGAGAAAGACTCGCCCACTTGCGCTCCGTCAACGTTTCGATTCTGCCAGGGCAACATGGAGCCTGCCATACGTAAGGCGTTGCTGATTTGCTCACTGTTCTCCGATGAGAGTTCGTCACTGACACGTATCTCGGTGCGTCCCAGCTGACTCTCGTTGCTGACGGTCTCGGTGATGATGACAGGTATCAGGTTGTCTCTGTCCTCGTTTCCTGTGGGGTTGGAGATCAGAATCTGATCGGCCAATATACGCTGTTCGCCAATCTGTGTCAGGAAGTCGGTCGACTGTTCCAGGGCTTCTTGCGCATGGTGCTTCATGTTTGACATCATAATCTGCTGACTCGCCAACAAGCCTTCCGACTGTGAAGTGGAGGCCCAGGCAGTGAGGGCATTCATACGATTGGTGGAAGTCGCCATATGTTTATTGACCAACTCGAACACCGGCTGATCCAGTGAACTGATGCGATGTTCCAAGTCCTTATTGATACTGGTAAAGATTCTCAGATAGCGCGAAGTGATGCGTTCATACTCGCGCTCCATCGTACTCTTGATGTTCAGCAACGAACGTTTCTGTTGAGCCAGATGCATCAGCAAGGCCTCTACCCTCGCCTGCTTATTCGCTATCTTCTGAGAGATTTGCGAGCGCATCAAGGTCAAAAAGCCTCGGTTCACATTGGTACACACTTTCGAAGCGCCCGCATTCTCGGCGGCAATCACCGCGCTTTGCATAGTCACAACGGCAGCAGTGGTTCCCAGCACATGCTTGGAGACACTACTCATTGTGTTCGCCATCGGTTGGGTATCGACGGTACATGGTATGGTGGTTGACATAGGCTTTATTCGTTAGTGTTGTTTGATTCTTCTTCAGATGATTCACTCTCTCCGCCATTCTCCAGGTTGTTCACCTTGTTCAGGGCGTTCACTGCAATAGAGGGCAGATTCAGCGAGAGATGTTCGAAGGTAAGATTCTCTACGCTCGGCTCAGGCAGCAGCACCGACTCTTTGGCGAGCAACGGGTTGGTCACCGCCAGCGGTTTCCGTCGACTGTCCATGTTGGGCACTTCGTTGGCAGCCACCGCCACGGAGTTGGAATAACCGTCCTGCAAACGGGCATCGTAGAACTCCACGTGTCCGAACTCTTCGGCACGATGAGCAATGTCCTCCTGCAAGCGATCCATATAGTCGCTGAAATCTTCTTGCACCTTCTTGGACTCCTTGGCCTGAAGTTCGAAAGCCGCCAAAGACTCGGCACTGTTGTCTTGCGTTTCCACCACCGTATTTTCCAAGGTAGCACCTTCGGCACCCATGCTGTCTAAAGTCTTCTGCAACTGAACCAAAGTGTTGTAAGCTTCCACATACTCACTCAGCGTCTGCTGCATATTATTGATGATGTCGGCGCTTTCTGCGTGGTTAGAACGATAGAAAGCATCCACATCTTGATGCCACTTGTTGAGGTAGCTCAGTTTCTGGTCGTGGATATGTCCGTACACTTTGATACGCTCCACGCGGTTCTCCATCATCAGTCGCTGTACCATCGGAGCTACAATCTCCTCGTAGATTTGGTGTACGCCGAAAGGCACCGGTGCGGTACTGTTATCCTCTGCGCTCCATTCGTCGGCAAAGAGGTTATAACGCACGCGTGAGCTCTGACGGAGTTGGAAGGGTTCGTAACCTTGAATTGAGTCAGAGTAGTCGAACTTTTCGTTGCGAATACGACGGATTTCCTCGCTCTCCAACAGCGGAGAATAGTGATTATATGGCGCTTTCAATATCTTGAAGAGCAGGTCGTTCGAACGACTGATTACCTTATCCGTGGAAGAAAGTTTCAGAGCGGAGATGGTCTGCACGGACATCGCCATGGTGTGCATCAAGTGTTTCAGCACATCCTCAAACTGTTCTGTATCGCTGGAGAGCGAATCCTTCAGTTTGTTCAGCTGACAGAAGTTATTGATATCCTCTTCGTAACATTGGTCATCGAATATTTTCACCACCGGATGCTCGCCGGGATTACTAGCGGTGAACTCGTTCAAGAAGCTCAAGTAGCGACTCTGATCGGCCACCAAAGGAAGTTCCACCGATTTCACTTCAGTATCGTTCATGCAATAAGAAATGGTGCGCAGGGAGCGGTCCAACTTACCCACATAGTCACTCTGATTCACCTCCTGAATAGAGAGTGAATAATCGTTGGTGTCGATGCTTTCCGGTTCGTTGGAAGTCTCCACAATCGGTGCTTCGCTCGTCAGTTTCTCCATCTGCGACATGGTCTCCACCAGCAAATCGTTCTGGCGAGACATCTGCAGCGTGACGCGTGAATCGGGCACACTACCCGTAAAGTCCACCACGAAGCACTTGTCCTCATAGGCCATCTGTTTAGCCACCGGAACGTAAGCTACGCCCATCTTGGTCACCTTGTACCCTCTGAAGATGTTCTTATGTTCCTCCTTTTTCTTATTAATCTTTTGGCCAATCGCCACCAGCTGTTCGGTGTACTCTTTCTTGCGAATAAAATACATGAAGAAGAAAATCAACGTCCAGATCCACTTCCAAACATCACTCTTCTTACGTTCCACCTCCGCCTTACTTGCTTCCAGCGCAGCGATTTCTTTCTCAATAGCCTCCTCCTGACTCACAATGCGTTCTGCCGCTTGTTCGTAGTAGTTGAATAAGAGTCGAGCTTGATCTTGGTAGATGTTACTCGAGTCTTTAAAAATTTTGCCTGTTGTTGCCATAGCATTCTTCAAAAGGTTAACAATTTATTTATTATTATAGAGTAAACTTCTTTCGTCGTTCCAGCAATCGCGCCAGATAATCAATTTCTTCTTTCAGCCGTTCCTTCTTCGTCTCCGACTTACGCACCATGAGCTTCAAATCGGCGATGGAGAGGATGAGTTGCTTCTCCAGCATCTTGGCTGCATCTCGATCAGAAGGCGAGAGGTAGCGCACCGACTCCGCCAAATCGTGAATTCGCTGAGCGCTTTCCGCATCTAAACTCTTGGTGGCATCCACCGTTTCGGTCAGTTCCTCAAAAGAATCTTTCAAATCCAGTTTGCCTTGTTTCAGCAATCCCTCTTTCTGATAAACCTTCACCACGCGGTCGCCGGCGCGAAGAACTGCCGTTCTACCCACTATCACAAAGAAAAGGATAATAACCTGTCCCAACAACTGATATTTGAAGGGGATGTTATAGAGGATGCCGCAAACGATGAGGGCAATGGCTGCGATGCCACACAAGTTCAGTACCAGGAAATGGATACCTATCATGCCCACTTCGCGATGTTCGGGGGCCTCGCGACGAATCCAGGGGTAGACGCTCACCTGAAAGATTTGCAAGAAGAGGAAACAAGTGATTACAATATCCAACAACTTTACCTTATTGGTCAACGACTCTCCGAAAATAAGATAAGCAGCAATGATTACTCCGATGCCCACAATGGAAGTGAGCGTCGTATAAATATTCTTAGCATTCATAGTTTTATTATTTAGATGGTTCGTATTTGAAGTATTGGTTTGCTGATTTTAGATTTTCCATCCGCATTTAGGACAGAACTTGGAGCTGGCTGGAATGGCACCGCCACAACGAGGGCAACAATGATCTCCGGAGAGTGGTGTTTGCTTGGCACCACACTGCGGACAGAACTTAGCACCGGGTTCCAACGTAGCTCCACAAGCGGGACATTGTCCCACGAGGGTCTCCGGTCCCTGCAAAGAAGCACCGCAACTTACACAGCGGCGACTGCTTTTGGAGTTATCGGCTCCGCAGCGGGGACAAGGATTATACTCACTGCCGCAATGAGGGCAGAAACGTTCACTGCTCAGATGTTTCTTGGAGCAATTGGCGCAATAAACCTCTCGCACAGAAGCAGGCCGATAGCCTGTTCCACCCTGATTGCCCTGCATACCTCCCTGATTAGCGCCAAATGTGGGCTGGTTATTATGCGGCTGCATCAGTCCGCCGCCACTCATGGTTCCACCCATCATATTCATCGCCATCAGTCCGGCAATTAACCCATTGCCACTAGAGTTACCTATCTGGTCCACGGCATTGTTGGCCACATCGAACATCTGCTCTTGTTGCCAAGAGTGACCGGTGATGGACATCGAAGCCTGACTGGCCAAAGCCGCAGCAACCTTCTGTCCTTCGGGAGAAGAGGTATCAATAGAGATTTCGTTCACATAGAACTTCGTCATGCTGAGTCCATATTCCTTCCAGAAGGAAAGCAAGTTCGACTTGATATATTCCGACAGTGCATCCAAATGAGCCGACACACTCTTGTAACCAATCTGCTGATTGGTCATAAACTGGATAATCGCACTTTTAGATTTCGAGGCGAACTCCCCATACGCTTGCGAAAGCATGTCCGAAGCCGTGAAAAGATCCTTCGTACCCACCATCTTCAGCAAGAACTTCTCAGAGTCTTCCACGTACAAGCCATACTGTCCCTTGGCCTGCAACGGGAGCATCGTCTGATAGTCGGCATCATGCACGGGCATATTCTTCACCGCCCACTCCAGATTAGCAGGATAGAGTTTGTTGACAATCCACACCTCGGCCGTAAATGGATTCTTTCCGCCAAAGGGAATTTTAAAGAAGTTTCTAAGGAAAGGAATATTCTCGGTATCCAAGGTATGCTTACCCGGTCCGAACTTGCCCATCAACTGTCCTTTACTGAACAAGAGGGCCTCTTGAGATTCATAAACAATCAGCTGGGTATAATTACTCAGATTCGTCTCAGGGAAGCGATAGGCGAATACGAACTCGGAACTCATCTGCTTCCAAATAGCGCAATCTATAAGAGCCATAAAAACATCGTTGCCTCTAGAAACCCCTTGAGGCATCTAAGTTATATTCCGGTTGACTACGGCGTGAAAAACGTGGGTTCCACAGGTCAATCATCCCGTCTACGGGCTTTCCTGACGCTTCATCACGTCCCAGTGTTTCTACCCCTTTTATGTTTTCATTTTACCACATAGGTGAGTATAGACCCTGCGAATATAACTTTTATTTTTTTATTTGCAAAGATATTGGATGAAATGCTCCTATAAATTTAAAATTTAGGACTACATATAATACTATATATAATAAGGTGTACCATATATAATAAGGTGTAAAAGGAGGGATATAACGAAAGAACCCTTGCAAGATTTGACTCTTACAAGGGAACTTCTTT
>CAYSOW010000095.1:0-7465 GCA_964432715.1 uncultured Bacteroides sp. | reverse complement strand
TTTGCCTACTTTGTGCCTGAAAAGATTGACATATGAGGCGAACGAGCGACTGTTCGACTCTTGGGTGAAGGCGTATAATACTCATAATCAATGTATTCGTCGCCTCTATTCAACCCCCAAAAAACTATTGAATGTTTTGGTCAATTCATCCGCATGAATGAGCCAAAACATTCAATAGTTTTTGCTCATTCATGCAATAGTTTTTCCCAATTCGTCCGCATGTTTTTCCTCGAACGATAGAACGAGTCCTTTTGCATCGAAAGAAGCGCAAAACAGGTTCTCTCTACTTGATGAATTGTTCATTATCGCCTACAGCAGCGAACACATATAAAGAGGAAGATACAACACATTGTCCACTATAGAAAGATCACCGGTGTGGAGCACCACACTTTGGTGAATCATTCGTTGGTACTTCTCTCTAAACTTATCCAATGACTTTGTGGTGTATCCACTACCCGACTTCACTTCTATAGGAATCACGTTGTGACGGGAGGTGGGATCCGTCTTCGAAATCAGAAAGTCTATCTCCATACATGATTGAGCATCTGCCTTTGAATATGAAGAAAAGAAATACAGTTTCCTGCCGGTTGCTACCAACATCTGAGCAACTACATTCTCCATAATCATTCCCTCATTGAACTCCAGTTTGTCGAACATAATCTTTTTATAGAGCTCGGAAACCACTAATCCATTCTCGTCGAAAGAGTGACTAATCAGCAGTCCTGTGTCTGCCATGTAACATTTCAGTGTGTTACCGTCACGAGTCAAGCGGAAACCTACGTTCGGTTCAGAACTATTGTAGCAGAGATTAATCACCTTCGCGTCTGATAGCCAGAAGAAGGCAGAGTCATAGTCACGGAAACGTGCATCCTTCTTTAAATCGGATAATTTAAACTTCCGCTCATGACGTTGCAACTGCTCGGGTATTTCTTCAAAAATCTGAGAAACCTTCGTCTCCAGTCCGTCCGCGTACTGACGGATGTCGTTTCTATAGAGTGTTAATATCAAACGCTTTTGACGGTCTACTTCGTCAAAGTCCTTCGTCTTTACATACTTTTCCACGGCCTGAGGCATACCTCCCACAATCAGATACTGACGGAAACGTGTCATCATTTTACGGTGCATATCCTGCCCCATGGGCTTCATCTCGGCAAATTGTTTGCGGGCAAGCTCCATCAATTGCTCGTCGCCCATGGCCCATAAGAACTCTTCAAAATCCATGGGATTCATCTGCACCGCCTCTTCCTCAGAGGGGAGCGTAATGTCCTTCACATTCTTCTTGATGGATACCAGTGAACCTGTTTCAATGTAGTCGTATCGACCGTCTTCCACCAGATACTTCAGTGCAGCGCGTGCTTCCGGGAAACACTGTATTTCATCGAAAACAATGAGGCTGTTGCGCTTCTCCAGCTTCGTACCGGTGTACAACTGGAGATACATGAAGAAATCCTCCAGGTCGGTGAGGTGGTAGAGGAACAACTCTTTAATCTGTGTCGTTGTGTGGTTAAAGTCGATGAGTGCGTAGCTCTTGTACTCATTTTGAGCAAACTCTTTCACAATCCAACTCTTACCTACACGTCGGGCGCCTTCTATCAAAAGAACAGAGTCGCCTTTCGATTCATTTTTCCACTTGAGTAAGCGGTCGTACATCTTTCTTTTCATATGGTTGATATTCAATTTGTTAAAAGAAAAATTACACGTTTCCATGGTTTTGTGAATGCCAAATTTTACACGTTTCCATGGTTTTCAACTAGTGCAAATTTACACATTTCCGAAATGAAAGCCATCAATTGAAGAAAGATTTTCAAAAATAAGGAAAAGAATTTCAATTATTTGTCCGTTTCCTTGGTGGGTTCGGCTAGAAGTACTATATTAGCGAAAACTTTATTAGCAAGCGCTTTAAATCGATACATCATGTCAAATCAAAGTTTCTATTGTGTGATTCTAGCCGGGGGGACAGGCACGCGTTTTTGGCCCTACAGTCGCAAAAACTACCCCAAACAGTTTATTGACTTCTTTGGCACCGGCCACTCCATGTTGCAGCAAACCTATCTGCGATTCTCACGATTTATCGACAAAGAGAATATACTCGTGGTGACCAGTACCGACTACGCCGACTTGGTGCGTGAACAACTGCCGGAACTGCCTTCTGATAATATCTTGATAGAACCGGTGCGTAGAAATACGGCGCCTTGTGTGGCACTGGCGGCTACACACGTCTATCACCTCAATCCTGAGGCCAGTATGTTAGTGACTCCCGCCGACCAGTTTATCATGGATGAACCGGAGTTTCAACGTGCGATGATTCATGGCTTGGGCTATGTGGCTACGCACGACAAACTGCTGACGGTGGGCATGAAACCGAACCGTCCGGATACGGGCTTCGGCTATATCCAGATAGACGAGGAGGAGGCGACGAAAATCTATAAGGTGAAGAGCTTTACGGAGAAACCGGAGCTGGAGTTTGCACGCTTCTTTGTGGAGAGCGGTGAGTTCTTCTGGAACTCCAGCATCTTCCTTTGGAATGTGAAGACTGTGTTGGCAGAGATTCAGAAACACCTGCCGGAGTTGGCGCCTTTCGTGACGCGTACCATGAGCGGCCCGCTCAATACGGAGCATGAGAAGGAGTTGGTGGCACAGCTCTACCCTTCTTGCCCGAACATCTCTATCAGCTACGGCATCCTGGAGAAGTCGGACAAGGTGATGGTGCTGACGGGCGACTTCGGATGGAGCGATCTGGGCACGTGGAACTCCTTCTATGAGTGTTCGCCCAAGGACCGTGAGCAAAACGTCGTGATTCGCTCGAAATCGCTGCTCTACAACTGTAAGAATAATGTGGTGCTGCTGCCGGAGAATAAGCTGGTGGTGCTGAAAGATATCAGTGACTGCATCGTTGTGGAGGAGGGTAACGTCCTCGTGGTGTGTAAAAGGGAGGATGCGGCTAATATCCGCCAGTTTGTGAATGATGCGCAGGTAAAGCTCGGAGAGAACTACATCTAAGCTCGGAGAGAGTTGCATCTAAGTTCGGAGAGAGTTGCATCTAAACTCGTAGAGAACTACAACTCAATAAATGAAGTTTAAAATTTAAACGATTTACAAAAAATCCCGGGGAGACAGTTTGATAGAAACCATCTCCCCGGGATTTTCTTTGGGCCGTTTGTCGTTTGCACCTATCCTACCCTATTTTTCAATCCATGCTTCGTGAATGGCTGCAGCAATGGAGGAAAACTCTTCGGGAGAGAGCTGCAACTTCGGATTCGAGAAAAGCATGTCCGACTCCTTCTGAATAGGAATCAGATGAATGTGTGCATGAGGCACTTCCAAGCCAATGACAGCCTGTCCCACCTTCTTGCAGGGGAAGGCCTTCTGAATGGCTTTTGCCACTGATTTGGCAAAGAGCTGAATACCGGCCAACTCCTCGTCGCTCAAATCGAAGAGATAGTCCACCTCCCGTTTCGGGATGACCAAGGTATGACCTTTTACCAGCGGATTGATGTCGAGAAACGCAAAGAAGCGCTCGTCTTCCGCCACCTTGTAACTGGGAATCTCTCCCGCTACAATCTTACTAAAAATAGATGCCATAACGTATGCTATTTATCTTGTTGCATTACTTCTATAATGCGAGAGAGTCGGAAGAGCGCCCTTGCGAGGCCCTTTCGACTCACTCCTTAAAAAGTAATGCTGGTTACTTCCAAACTAATTTTTCCCTGCGGGATGGTAATCTCTGCAATGTCGCCCACCTTCTTGCCCAACAAGCCTTGCGCAATGGGAGTGTTCACAGAAATCTTACCCTCTTTCAGGTTTGCCTCACTCTCTGAAACGATGGTGTAAGCCATCTTCATGCCGGTCTTCACGTTCTTCAGTCCCACTTTCGTCAGGATCTGCACCGTGTCAGTATTCAGTTTCGACGGGTCGATAATCTTGGCATCGCCAATCACCGCCTTCAGCTGGTTAATCTTCATTTCGAGCATGCCCTGCGCCTCTTTAGCCGCATCATACTCTGCATTCTCCGACAAGTCACCTTTATCACGAGCCTCTGCAATGGCAGCCGAAATCTTCGGGCGTTGCACAGTTTCAAGTTCTTTTAATTCGGCCACCAATTTCTTGTAGCCTTCTTCTGACATGTAAGCCATACTTTTTCCTCCTTAATTTATAAGTTTTCCTGTTTCAGGATATATACAACAAAAAAGAATTCCGACATGAGAATTTCTGATGTCGGAACTCTTCGTTTAGTTCTCTAACTGCAAAGATAGCAGAATATTTGAAATATGTCAACTTTTAATTTATGCTCTGTAACATATTTTGCGTCATTACAAGAGTTTTTTTATCGCCTCGTCCAGGTCTTTCACCGTTTCTCCGCGGGCGGTCAACACATTATTTCTGTTAATCAAGAAAAACGAAGGTAAACTATTAACAGCATAGATACCTAAATAGTTCGAGTAGATGCCGGCGGCGTCGCGCACGCAAACCCACGGGAGGTTGTCGGCGGATGTCTTCCAGAAGTGCTCATCGGCATCCAGCGAAATCTGATAGATCTCGAATCCCTGAGCGTGGTACTTGTCGTACACTTCGCGCAAGGCGAGGTTACGAGTGGCCGAAGCGGCATTCTCATAGACGGTGAAGTCGAGCAACACCACCTTGCCTTTCAGCTCCGTCAGGGTGCGCACATTGCCGTGCAGGTCCTTCAACTCGATGTCAATCAGGTCGGCCTCGCGAATCTTGTCGGCGGGCAGTTCCACCACCTTCTGTTGCGGAGCACGCGTATTCTTCAAGCCGCGCATCACAATGTTATAGAGGTTCTTCGCACGCACTGAGTGGGGGAAGTCATTGTTCCAGCTGGTGGCTACGGCCTGGAAGCACTTGATATCTTCGCGACTGTTCAGGGGGTCGAAGATGAGGTAGCTACCCAACTTCTGGAAGAGCGCAAAGTAAGCGTAGGGCTTGTAGGGCTCTTTGAAGATGTATTGGCGCTTCACCTCCTGCTTGTAGGTGTCCACCATGCGGTACAGCGAGTCTTGCACATCGGCGGGAGCCAATGAGGAAGAGGCTTTCAACAGGGCGTCCACCTGCTGCTGCAGCTTCATCTGCTTCAGGGTGAGCTCTTTGATCTTCTCTGTCGATTCCGAACCGCTCACGGTGTATTGCGTGGCCATCTCTGCCGCAGGGGCGTCAATGGTGATACACTCGGTGGAGTCGATGGAGAAATTAATGATCTGATCGTTGATGCGCAGACGGTAATATTCGGGTGCCTCGGGGCGGGCCGACTTGAACTTGTAGCTACCGGACTCGCCCAGCTTCACTGAGTCGAGCACGCTGACTTCGTCAATACCTGAAGCTTCAAGGTAAAGTGTCTCTCCCTTCGCTTCCGAAATGGTACCTTCTACGGTAAAATGTGGTTCGCTTTGGCAAGCACTGAGTGCCACCAGCAAACAACCTATCGGACTAATAAATTTTCTCATCATAGTATCTTACGTTTTGCCTGCAAAGGTAGTGTTTGGACAAATATCTCCCAAATTTATTCCCGTTTTTCTGAAAAACTGCTTGCTGAGTGTCTCATTTTCAATAAAAAACGTGAAACTTGGAAAGTTTCCTCTTTGTTTAAAGGTTGTTACAGGTTTATTGTGTATCTTTGCGTGCGGATATGAAGATGATAAGATTTTAGCAGATTATACGAAGATATATATATTTAGTAATTAAGACGTTTTATGATTAACCCTATTGTTAAGACTATCGAGCTTGGTGATGGAAGAACCATTACCCTCGAAACGGGAAAGTTGGCAAAGCAGGCTGACGGCGCAGTGATGCTGCGCATGGGAAATACGATGTTGTTAGCTACTGTTTGTGCCGCAAAAGATGCAGTTCCCGGTACTGATTTCATGCCGCTGCAGGTGGAATACAAAGAGAAATACTCGGCTTTCGGCCGTTTCCCCGGTGGCTTCACGAAGAGAGAAGGTAAAGCTTCAGACTATGAGATTCTGACTTGCCGTTTGGTGGACCGCGCTTTGCGTCCGCTCTTCCCTGATAACTATCACGCAGAAGTTTACGTTAATATCATTCTTTTCTCTGCCGACGGCGTAGATATGCCCGACGCTTTGGCCGGCTTGGCTGCTTCGGCTGCTTTGGCTGTGTCTGACATTCCTTTCGGCGGCCCCATCTCTGAGGTGCGCGTGGCTCGTGTAGACGGTCAGTTCGTCATCGACCCGACTTTCCAGCAGCTGGAGAATGCCGATATGGATATCATGGTGGCTGCCACTTATGACAACATCATGATGGTGGAAGGTGAGATGAGCGAGGTTTCCGAGAAGGATTTGCTCGACGCCATGAAGGTGGCTCACGACGCTATCAAGGTTCACTGCAAAGCGCAGATGGAGTTGATGGAGGAGGTTGGCTCTACCGTGAAACGCGAGTACTGCCACGAGGAGAACGACGAGGAGCTGCGTAAGGCGGTTCACGAGGCTTGCTATGAGAAGGCTTACGCCATCGCTCAGAGCGGCAACAAGAACAAACATGAGCGCGAGGATGCTTTCACGGCTATCTGTGAGGAGTTCAAAGCGCAGTTCTCTGAAGAGGAGTTGGAGGAGAAGGCTGCGATGATTGATCGCTACTATCACGACGTGGAGAAAGAGGCTATGCGTCGTTGCATCTTGGATGAGGGCAAACGTCTGGATGGTCGTAAGACTACCGAGATTCGTCCTATCTGGTGCGAGGTTAGTCCGCTGCCCGGTCCTCACGGATCATCTATCTTTACCCGTGGTGAAACGCAGTCTTTGAGTACGGTTACACTCGGTACTAAATCGGATGAGAAACTCATTGATGATGTGTTGGATCAACGCAAGGAGCGTTTCTTGCTTCACTATAACTTCCCGCCCTTCTCTACCGGTGAGGCGAAAGCACAGCGTGGTGTAGGTCGTCGTGAGATTGGTCACGGTCACTTGGCATGGCGTGCTTTGAAGGGTATGATTCCTGCTGACTATCCTTACTGCGTTCGCGTGGTTTCTGATATTCTGGAGTCTAACGGTTCTTCTTCTATGGCTACCGTTTGTGCCGGTACATTGGCGCTGATGGATGCCGGTGTGAAGATTAAGAAACCGGTTTCTGGTATCGCAATGGGTTTGATTAAGAACCCGGGTGAGGAGAAATATGCAGTGTTGTCTGATATCTTGGGTGATGAGGACCACTTGGGTGATATGGACTTCAAGGTGACCGGTACGAAAGATGGTATCACAGCTACTCAGATGGATATCAAGTGCGACGGTTTGAGCTACGAGATTCTGGAGAAGGCTTTGTTGCAGGCGAAAGAGGGTCGTGAGTTCATCTTGGGCAAAATCACTGAGTGCATCGCTGAGCCGCGTGAGGATCTGAAACCGCACGCTCCGCGTATCGAGACTTTGATTATCCCGAAAGAGTTTATCGGTGCTGTCATTGGCCCGGGCGGAAAGATTATCCAGGGTATGCAGGAGGAGAC
>CAYSOW010000094.1:0-7478 GCA_964432715.1 uncultured Bacteroides sp. | reverse complement strand
GCCCGTTCACTTTCTTTTATCCATAGATGGTATATACCTTCAGCGCTTTCAAAGCAGAAAAGCTGATTACGAATTGCGAATACAATATGTCAACCTTATTAAGGTGGCTATAGCACGAGGGTTCCACCTCTTCCCATTCCGAACAGAGAAGTTAAGCCTCGTCACGCCGATGGTACTGCGTATGAGTGGGAGAGTAGGTAGCCGCCGTTTTTAAACAGAAGCCTTCGAAGTAGAAATACTTCGGAGGCTTTTTTTGTGTTAAAATCATGTTAAATCTGTCTTAATCTATTGCGGATACTGATAAGTTAAGTACTTTTGCAGTGTACTAATCAACTAATACACTAAAATACTTAAATGATATGAATGCAATGATTGAAATCAAGAACCTTTCTTTCCGTTACGGAAGGACAAAAGCCAAGGTGCTCGACGACTTTTCGCTGACCTTGGAGCGAGGGGCTGTGTACGGCTTGCTGGGCAAGAACGGTACGGGGAAGTCCACGTTGCTCTATCTCTTGACGGGACTGCTTCGTCCCCTGAGTGGCTCCATCTTTTATAAGGGAATCGATGTAGCGCTGCGCTATCCTGTCGTCTTGCAGGATATGTATCTGGTGCCGGAGGAATTCTCGTTGCCGCCGGTGACCATGAGTCAGTATGTGAAGGCCAATGCGCCTTTTTATCCCCTCTTTAGCGAACGCATCCTGAAGGACTGTCTGGCGGAGTTTGAACTGCCTGAAGACATCAATCTGGGTGAAATCTCCATGGGGCAGAAGAAGAAGGCGTTCATGAGTTTCGCACTCGCCACCAATACCTCTCTGGTGCTGATGGACGAACCGAGCAACGGACTGGATATCCCCTCGAAGAGTCAGTTTCGCAAGGTGATTGCCAAGGGAATGACGGAGCATAAGACGGTCATCATCTCTACCCATCAGGTGAGGGATATCGACAGTCTGCTGGACCACGTGGTGATGATTGATGGCAGCGAGGTGTTGCTGAACGCTTCGGTGAATACCATTTGCGATACGTTGAACTTCGTGGAGCAGGGTATCAGCGAACCTACCGACGGCGCCCTCTATGTGCAGCCTTCTATGCAGGGCAATAGCGTCATCTATCCCAATACGGAGCACGAGGATACGAACCTCAACCTGGAGGTACTCTTCAATGCCGCGCAGGCCGACCGCCAGAAAATTCAATCGATGTTTCATAATTAAATAAGGTATAAGATGGACTCAATGCATATTTTTAGTATTTATCGCATAGGAGCTTTGCTCAAGCGTGATGTGATGGAAAATCAGAAGACGTACTTGAAGATAGCCCTCGGCTTTTTGTTGGCCTTGGTATTGGCGATCTTCATCATTATGTTGAGCCCCAATACCGTGTTTGTTACGCGGTCGTTATCAGGGGCTAACTTTTTGTTTGCAAAATCAATGTCTTCTACCTTTTTCATCATTTATATATGGACCTTGTATGTGATTTCTGCGAGTATGATGCAGAATATGCAAACCAAGGAACAGCGCATCAACTACTTGATGGTGCCCGCTACCCGGATAGAGAAGTATTTGTCGCGTCTGCTGTTGACAACACTGGTTCCCTTGGTGGCGTTGATTGTCTTGGTGTTGGCCGCTGACATCCTCCATATGTTCCTCTCGCTCTTTATAGGCATACCGGGTGTGACGGATCATTGGGCGTTTCCCTTGTTCCTTCGTCGTTTATCTTTTCAAGGGTTGGAGTCAGAATGGTTCGATTATCCGGTGATTGATCGTCTCCTCCGCTATGTGATGTTCTTCTGGGGACAGTCGCTGTTCGTGTTGGGCGGTTGCTTTTGGACGAAGAGTGCCTTCCTGAAGACGCTCGCCACGATGTTTCTGGCACTGATTGTGATGATCATCGTGATTTCCTCTTCCGCCATCCATCATATGGAGTTCCTCTATAATATGGACGATATCATCACGGATTGGCTGCATGCCCACAAATGGTTCTCGATGGACTTGGCGTTGAGCCTCGTGACGATTCTCTTCTTCTGGTTCACTGTGCTGAACTACTGGTTGGGCTACCGCCTGTTCTCGCGTACACAGATTATCCGACCGAAATTCTTAGGACGATGAAGTTTAAGGAAAGCAAATCGATTTACCTGCAGATAGCCGACCGTATTTGTGACGAAATCCTGCAGGGACAGTACCCCGAGGAGGAGCGCATCCCCTCGGTCAGGGAATATGCCGCCACCGTGGAGGTGAACGCCAACACTGTGGTGAGAACCTATGATTTTCTGCAGAACCAGGAAATTATCTACAACAAGCGAGGCATCGGCTACTTTGTGAGTCCGGGCGCCGTGCAGAATATCATCGATTGGCGGAAAGGCATCTTTCTGAGCACCGACCTGCCCGAGATGTTCCGCCAGCTGGATACCTTGCAAATCCCCATCGAGGACATCGTGAAGATGTACCACGACCATAAGCAGAAGCAATAACTTTTTATATCACACTCTCTTTTTTAAAATTAACCAGACCTATCCCGGCGGACGAAAAACTTCTTTCTCCGTCGGGATTTTGATGTATATCAAGCACGTATTCCCGAAAAAAGTAGTAACTTTGCAGCCCGAAAAATTCAAGGGTAACAACTAAGCTATGCAATTATCAAAGAGTATATTACGCAAGGAACTGCGCCGACTGGCCGTTCCCATCTTCATTGAGACGCTACTGATTATGATGTTGGGTGCGGTGGACACGCTGATGCTGAGCCGCTACTCCGACGAGGCAGTGGCTGCCGTAGGCGTCGTGAACCAGTTGGTCACATTTGCCTTTCTCGTGTTCGAGGTCATCAATATCGGTACCTCGGTGCTTTGCGCCCAGTATCTGGGAGCGAAGTTGCAGCGGAAGATGGTGCAGGTGGTGGGCGTGGCATTGCTGTTGAATATCGTGATTGGCGTGCTCATCAGTGCCCTGCTGCACTTTGGCGCCGCCGCCCTGCTGCACATGATGGGTCTGCGCGAACAGTTGATGGAGCTGGGCGTGAGCTACATGCGCATTGTGGGCGCCTTCGCTTTCTTCCAAGCCCTGTCGTTTACCGTCTCCGCCTCGCTGCGCAGTGCCGGCAAGGCCAATTATCCCATGATGGTGACGGTGGTGGTGAACATCCTGAACATCGTTGGCAACTACGCCCTCATCTTCGGTAAACTGGGCATGCCCGCACTGGGCGTGGAGGGCGCCGCCATCTCCACGGCGTTTGCCCGTGGCGTGTCCATGGTGATACTCTTTGTCATCCTCTTCCGCAAGCACATCCAGAAGTTCCCGTTGGAATACTTCCGACCGTTCCCCTTCCTTGAACTGAAGAACCTGCTGAAGATTGGTCTGCCCTCGGCGGGCGAGAATATGAGCTACAGCCTCTCGCAGGTGGTGCTCACCTACCTGATTAATACGCTGGGCACCGAGGCGTTGGCCACCCGCACCTATACGGTGAACATCGTGATGTTCGTCTACCTCTTCGCCATCTGCATGGCTCAGAGCGGCGCCATCTGCATCGGCAACCTGGTGGGGCAGAAGAAGGTGCATGCCGCCTACTTGCTGGGCAAGTATGTGATGCGTGTGTCGATACTCGTGTCCGTGACGCTGTCGTGCATCTGGGCGATGGGCGGTAAGGCCATCTTCAGTTTCCTGACCGACAATCCCGAGATTATCCGCTTGGGCAGCACCATCCTGATGATTGACATCGTGCTGGAGATGGGACGCGCTATCAACATCTATGCCACCAACGCCCTGCGCTCGGCCGGCGACGTGAACTATCCCTTCTACGTAGGGTTGGTGGTGCAATGGAGTGTGGCAGTGGGCTTCGGCTATTTGTGGGGCATCCATTGGGGTTGGGGACTCATCGGCATGTGGTGTGCCTTCCTGCTCGACGAGAACCTGCGCGGCATCATCTTCGTGCAGCGATGGAACAGCATGAAGTGGGCCAAAAAGAGTTTCGTGAAATAAATCGGGAGATTTTAAAATCTTTTTGCGTTTTATCCGCACGTTCCTCCAAAAAAAGAATTAAATTTGCACTCTGATAATTATCAAAATACAGAATATGGAGCTCGATTTACTCACGGCTATATCGCCGATTGACGGCCGATACAGAGGAAAAGCGGGAGCTTTAGCCTCTTATTTTTCGGAATTTGCACTCATCAAGTACCGCGTGCAGGTGGAGATAGAATACTTCATCACCTTGTGTGAACTGCCTCTGCCGCAGTTGAAAGCGTTTGACCACACACGCTTCGACTCGTTGCGTGCCATCTATCAGAATTTCTCGGAGAAGGACGCCCAGCGCATCAAGGAGATTGAGAGTGTGACCAACCACGACGTGAAAGCCGTGGAGTACTTCATCAAGGAACAATTCGACCGTCTGGGCGGACTGGAACCCTTCAAGGAGTTCATCCACTTCGGTCTGACTTCGCAGGATATCAACAACACTTCCGTACCCTTGTCTATCAAGGATGCCCTCCATGACGTGTACTATCCGCAGATTGAGGAACTGATTGCGCAGTTGACCACTTACGCCCACGAATGGGCAGACATCCCCATGCTGGCCAAGACCCACGGACAGCCCGCCAGCCCCACCCGTCTGGGCAAGGAAATCATGGTGTTCGTGTATCGTCTGAACCGTCAGTTGGCCGCACTGAAGGCGTGCCCCATCACTGCGAAGTTCGGTGGCGCTACCGGCAACTACAACGCCCATCATGTGGCTTATCCCGAATATGACTGGAAAGCATTCGGCAACAAGTTTGTGGCTGAAAAACTCGGTCTGGAGCGCGAGGAATACACCACCCAGATCTCTAACTACGACAATCTGGGCGCCATCTTCGACGCCATGAAGCGCATCAACACCATTATGATTGATATGAACCGCGACTTCTGGCAGTACATCTCGATGGAATACTTCAAGCAGAAGATCAAAGCCGGCGAGGTAGGCTCCAGCGCCATGCCCCACAAGGTGAACCCCATCGACTTCGAGAACGCCGAAGGCAATCTGGGCATGGCCAACGCCGTGCTGGAGCACCTCTCCACCAAGTTGCCCGTATCCCGTCTGCAGCGCGACTTGACCGACTCCACCGTACTGCGCAACGTGGGCGTGCCGTTCGGCCATATCATCATCGCCATCCAGAGCTCGCTGAAGGGCCTGCGCAAGTTGCTGCTCAACGAGCCGCGCATCACCGCCGACCTGGACAACTGCTGGAGCGTAGTGGCCGAGGCCATTCAGACCATCCTGCGCCGCGAAGCCTACCCGCATCCCTATGAAGCGCTGAAGGCGCTGACCCGCACCAACCAGGCCATCACCGAGAGCGCCATCAAGGAGTTCATCGAAACCCTGGAAGTGAGTGAGGACGTGAAGAAGGAACTGCGCGCCATCACTCCGCATAATTACACAGGTATCTAATATTATTTTCATTATAGAGACAAGACATTGAGAGCCCGAGAGGGCCGTTTACATTAATTTTTAAAGAACTTATTGACATGGAAGAAAACGAAAATGGAGCTCCGGTGAACAACACCGACAATCAGAGCAACAGCCGTGAAGGTGGTTATAAGTCTTATAACCGAGAGACTAATTACAATCGTTATGATGCCGGCGAACAGCGTAGTTACCGCCCGCGCACCAACAACTACAACCAAGGTGGTGAACGCCCGTACCGTCCGCAGTACGGCAACCAGCAGAGCGGTGGTTACAGCAACCGTTTCAACCAGAACGGCGACCGTCCCCAGCGCCCGCGTTTCACGCCCCGTAACAACGAAGACGGCGAGCAGAGACCTTACCGTCCGCGTACCAATAATTACAATCAGAATGGCGAACAGCGTGCTTACTCGCCCCGTCCCCGTCAGAATGGCTACAACCGCGAAGGTGGCTATGGCCAGCAGGACGGCCAGCGCCCCTACACGCCGCGTCCCCGCCAGAACAATTATAACCGCGAGGGTGGCTACGGCCAGCAAGGCGAACAGCGCGCTTACTCGCCCCGTCCCCGCCAGAACGGCTACGGCCAGGGCGGTTACCAGCAGGGCGGTCAGCGTCCTCGCTACAACAACCAGGGCGGCTATGGTCAGCAGGGTCCCCGTCAGCAGCGTCCGCGCTCTGCCGGCTACAACCCCAACGCCAAGTATAGCATGAAGAAGCAGATTGAGTACAAGGATGTCCTGACTGACCCGAACGAACCGATTCGCTTGAACAAGTTCCTGGCCAACGCCGGTGTATGCTCACGCCGTGAGGCCGACGAATTCATCACCGCAGGTGTGGTGACCGTCAATGGCACGGTAGTGACAGAACTGGGTACGAAGATTGTACGCACCGACGAGGTGAAGTTCCACGACCAGCCCGTGGCTATCGAGCGCAAGGTGTACGTGCTGCTCAACAAGCCGAAGGATTGCGTCACCACTTCCGACGACCCCCAGGAGCGCAAGACGGTGATGGACTTTGTGAAGGGTGCTTGCCGCGAGCGTATCTACCCCGTAGGCCGACTGGACCGCAACACCACCGGTGTGCTGCTGTTGACCAACGACGGCGACCTGGCTTCCAAGCTGACTCATCCCAAGTACCTGAAGAAGAAAATCTATCACGTATATTGCGATAAGAACGTCACCAAGGCCGACCTCGACCAGATTGCAGCCGGCGTGACACTGGACGACGGCGAGATTCACGCAGATGCCATCAGCTATGCTTCCGAGACTGACAAGAGTCAGGTGGGCATTGAGATTCACTCCGGCAAGAACCGCATCGTGCGCCGTATCTTCGAATCGCTCGGCTACAAGGTCATCAAGTTGGACCGCGTGTACTTCGCCGGTCTGACGAAGAAGAACCTGCGTCGCGGCGACTGGCGTTACCTCACCGAACAGGAGGTGAACATGCTGCGCATGGGCGCTTTTGAATAAAAAGACATACACTCCGCGCGCCGAGCCTCACCGTTCGGCGCGCGTTGACTATATACATTGATTTATAACATTTATTCTTGATTATCACAATGGAAAAGATTAGTAGAACAAAAGTAGTCGACCTGCTGAAGCGTCGCGACTTCGGCGCGATGGTAAATGTGAAGGGTTGGGTGCGTACCCGCCGCGGTAGCAAACAGGTTCACTTTATTGCCTTGAATGATGGTTCTACCATATATAATGTACAGGTTGTGGTCGACCTGAGCAAGTTCGACGAAGAGACCTTGAAGTTGATCACCACCGGTGCTTGCTTGAGCGTGAATGGCGAACTGGCCGAATCCATCGGTAGCGGTCAGGCTTGCGAAATCCAGGCCCGCGAAATCGAGGTACTGGGCGTAGCCGACAACACCTATCCCCTGCAGAAGAAGGGCCACACCATGGAGTTCCTGCGAGAGATTGCCCACCTGCGTCCCCGCACCAACACCTTCGGTGCCGTGTTCCGCATCCGTCACAACATGGCCATCGCCATCCATCAGTACTTCCACGAACGTGGCTTCTTCTACTTCCACACCCCGCTGATCACCGCATCCG
>CAYSOW010000093.1:0-7898 GCA_964432715.1 uncultured Bacteroides sp. | reverse complement strand
TTCAAGATTATTACAGTATCACATCTTACAACGCCTCGTCAATCAACTTCATCAGTTGTTCAAACTTCTCGGGGGTGTAGCCGATGGAAGCGTAGATGAGTTTGCCTTCTTTATTAAAGAGGTAGACACGAGGAATGGTATTCTCGGCGAAGTTTGCGTAGAACTTGCGGTCGGGATCGGGATAGAGGGGGAAGGTGAAGTGCTTGCCCTCGTTGTAGGTTTTCAACTGCTCTTCGGTGTGCTCGCGACCGACCACCAACAGGCGGAAGTTGGGGTTCGACTGATATTTGGGCCAAAGTACCGACTCCACCTCGGCCAACTCCTTCTGACAGGGGCCGCACCAAGTGGCGAAGAGGTTCACCATGGTGACCTTGCCTTGCAAATCGGCTTTGGAAACATTGCCGTAAGTGGCACTCTGCAGCGTAAAGTCGGGATACTCATCGCCCACTTTCATCTGGGCGCTTGCGGTCAGTGAAACTACACTCAGCAGACACACCAACCACCATTTACTCAAAATTCTCTTTTTCATTTTCTGTCTTCTTTTGATTTATTTTTATGCACAAAGATACGATGAATGCGGGATTTGACCAACATTTATGCAGATATTCAACAAGAGTTGCATATTTTATTCCGATTTTTGTAGAATATGTAAAACATTTTTTGCTACATTTGTTGCACGAACCTTTTAAACAAAACAAATCGTATTATGAGTAACAGACAGAAAAGATTTATGCTTCCGGAAGAGGAGATTCCGAAGTATTGGTACAACATTCAGGCGGATATGAAGAACAAGCCGTTGCCGCCGCTGAACCCTCAAACCAAACAACCGATGAAACCGGAGGACTTCTTCCCGCTCTTTGCGGAGGAGCTGAGCCGACAGGAGTTGAACCAGACCGACCAGTGGATTGAGATTCCGGAACCGGTGCGCGAGATGTATAAGTACTACCGCAGTACGCCGCTGGTGCGCGCTTACGGACTGGAGGAGGCCATCGGTACCCCCGCCCACATCTATTTCAAAAACGAAAGTGTCAGTCCGGTGGGCTCTCACAAACTGAACTCTGCATTGGCGCAGGCCTACTACTGCAAGAAGGAGGGAGTGACCAATGTCACTACGGAAACCGGTGCCGGACAGTGGGGCGCTGCCCTCGCCTATGCCGCTAAGGTGTTCGGACTGGAGGCTGCCGTTTATCAGGTGAAGATTAGCTACAACCAGAAGCCTTATCGCCGCAGCATCATGCAGACGTTTGGCGCGACGGTGACTGCCTCGCCCTCTATGTCGACCCGCGCCGGTAAGGATATCATCACCAAAGATCCGAACTATCAGGGTTCGCTCGGCACCGCCATCTCTGAGGCGATTGAGCTGGCGATGAATACGCCGAACTGTAAATATACACTGGGCTCCGTATTGAGCCACGTTGCACTGCACCAGACGGTCATCGGTCTGGAGGCGGAGAAGCAGATGGCGCTGGCGGGCGAATATCCCGACATGGTGATTGCCTGCTTCGGCGGCGGCTCCAACTTCGGTGGTATCAGCTTCCCCTTCATGCGCCACAAGATTCTGGAAGGCAAGCAGACGCGCTTCATTGCGGCAGAACCGGCTTCTTGTCCGAAGCTGACGCGCGGCAAGTTCCATTACGACTTCGGTGATGAGACCGGCTACACCCCGTTGCTGCCGATGTTCACACTGGGACACAACTTTGCGCCCGCCAACATCCACGCCGGTGGTCTGCGCTACCACGGTGCCGGAACGATTGTCTCTCAGTTGCTGAAGGACGGGCTGATGGAGGCGGTGGATATCCAGCAGCTGGAGTCGTTTGAGGCAGGTTGCCTCTTCGCTCAGGCGGAAGGTATCATCCCGGCGCCCGAATCATGTCACGCCATTGCTGCCACCATCCGTGAGGCGAAGAAGTGTAAAGAGACAGGCGAAGAGAAGGTGATTCTGTTCAACCTCTCCGGCCACGGGCTCATTGATATGGCTTCGTACGACCAGTTCCTGGCGGGCAATTTGAGCAACTATGAACTGAGCGACGAGGAGATTGCCAACAACCTGAAAGAGATTGAAAATCTTTGATAGAGAATTTCGCATCTTTTATCAACTTTTACCCACTGTTATTCAGGAAAAAACTGTAATTTTGCAGTCTTGAATGATTATTTAAAATTAGATACTAATATGGGTAAAAAGGCACTTTTAATGATTCTCGATGGTTGGGGAATCGGCGCACATGGAAAAGCAGATGTCATCTTTAACACTCCCACTCCTTACTGGGATAGTTTAATCAAAGAGTATCCTCACTCTCAGTTGCAGGCCAGCGGTGAAAACGTGGGTTTGCCTGACGGTCAGATGGGTAACTCGGAAGTGGGTCACTTAAATATCGGTGCCGGACGCATCGTTTACCAGGACTTGGTAAAGATTAACCGCGCCTGTGCCGACAACTCGATTCTTCAGAATAAGGAGGTGGTTTCTGCCTTTACTTATGCGAAGGAGAACGGTAAGAATATTCACTTCATGGGATTGACTTCCAACGGTGGTGTACACAGTTCTTTGGACCATCTGTTCAAACTCTGCGACATCGCGAAGGAGTATGGCTTGGAGAATACTTTCATCCACTGCTTCATGGATGGTCGTGACACCGACCCGAAGAGTGGTAAAGGTTTCATCGAGCAGTTGCAGAACCACTGCGCAGCTTCTGCCGGTAAAGTGGCTTCTATCATCGGTCGTTACTATGCCATGGACCGCGACAAACGTTGGGAGCGTGTCAAAGAGGCTTACGACTTGTTGGTAAACGGTCTCGGCAAGAAGGCCAACGATATGGTGGCTGCTATGCAGGAGTCGTATGACGAGGGTGTAACGGACGAGTTCGTGAAACCGATTGTCAACGCGAACTTCGACGGTACCATCAAAGAGGGCGACGTAGTGATCTTCTTCAACTATCGTAACGACCGTGCAAAAGAGTTGACGGTGGTATTGACTCAGCAGGAGATGCCGGAGGCAGGTATGCACACCATCCCGGGCTTGCAGTACTACTGCATGACGCCGTACGATGCTTCCTTCAAGGGCGTTCACATCCTCTTCGACAAGGAGAACGTACAGAACACGCTGGGCGAGTACTTGGCATCACAGGGCAAGACGCAGTTGCACATCGCTGAGACGGAGAAATATGCACACGTAACCTTCTTCTTCAACGGTGGC
This sequence comes from uncultured Bacteroides sp., assembly GCA_964432715.1. Classification (GTDB taxonomy): domain Bacteria; phylum Bacteroidota; class Bacteroidia; order Bacteroidales; family Bacteroidaceae; genus Phocaeicola_A. The sequence goes on along the minus strand of CAYSOW010000093.1, from coordinate 4,708 downwards.
CGCGAGACTCCGTACGAGAAAGAGGATCGTATCTTGGTTCCCTCTCCGAAGGTGGCTACTTACGACTTGAAGCCGGAGATGAGCGCTTATGAGGTGAAGGATAAATTGGTGGCTGCCATCAATGAGAATAAGTACGACTTCATCGTGGTGAACTATGCCAACGGTGACATGGTGGGCCATACGGGTGTTTACGAGGCTATCGAGAAGGCTGTGGTTGCTATTGATGCTTGCGTGAAAGAGACTATCGAGGCTGCCAAAGCCAACGGTTACGAGGCAATCATCATCGCTGACCACGGTAACGCGGACAACGCTGTGAATGCAGACGGTACGCCGAACACGGCTCACTCTCTGAACCCGGTTCCGTGCGTTTACGTCACTGAGAATAAGAATGCGACCGTTGCCAACGGTGTATTGGCCGACGTGGCTCCCTCTATCCTGCACATCATGGGACTGGAGCAGCCGGCTGAGATGACCGGTCACGATTTGCTGAAGTAATCGCGTATGATTCAGATTGACGACGTCGTTGTATCGCTGGACGTACTGACCGAGAAGTTCCTTTGCAACCTGGAGGCTTGCAAGGGGGAGTGTTGTATCGAAGGAGACGCCGGAGCACCGGTGGAACTGGAGGAGGTGGAGCAACTGGAAGAGGTGCTTCCCATCATCTGGGACGAGCTGTCGCCCGAAGCCAAGGAGGTGATTGACCGCCAAGGGGTGGTCTACACCGACGAGGAGGGTGATCTGGTGACTTCCATCGTGAATGGTAAGGATTGTGTCTTCACCTGCTACGACGAGAAGGGGTGCTGCTACTGCGCCATCGAGAAGGCGTACCGCGAGGGGAAGACTTCGTTCTACAAGCCGGTGTCGTGTCACCTCTACCCCATCCGCGTGGGCGACTACGGTCCGTACAAGGCGGTGAATTACCACCGCTGGGATGTCTGTAAGGCGGCCGTGCTGCTGGGCAAGAAGGAGGATGTACCGGTCTACCGTTTCCTGAAGGAACCGCTGATTCGCAAATTCGGCGAGGCTTGGTATAACGAACTGGAGGATGTAGTGGCTGAGCTTCAGCGACGCAAGATGATTTAAATCATCCAAGTATATATAAGGAAAAAGCCGTTTCAAATGTCCATCGACATTGAAACGGCTTTTCTTTGTTATCTTAAACTTTAATGACCTTGTTAGAGGTATGGTATGCGTTATGCATCGATATTTGCATAAGTGGCATTGCGCTCGATAAACTCACGACGCGGACCTACATCATCACCCATCAACATAGAGAAGATGTAGTCGGCCTCAGCGGCATTATCAATAGACACCTGTTTCAGGATACGCGTCTCGGGGTTCATGGTGGTCTCCCAGAGCTGCTCGGGGTTCATCTCACCCAAACCTTTGTATCGCTGCGTGTGGATGGCACTCTCGCTACCGCCACCGTAGGTCTCGATGAAGCGGAGACGATCCTCCTCGGTGTAGCAATACTCGCGCACCTTACCTTTGGTACAGAGGTACAACGGCGGAGTGGCGATGTAGACATATCCCTGCTGAATCAACTTCGGCATGTAGCGATAGAAGAGCGTCAAAATAAGGGTGTCGATGTGAGAACCATCGACGTCGGCATCGGTCATCAGAATCACCTTGTGGTAACGCAGCTTGTCGATGTTCGCCGATTTGCTATCCTCACCGTCCACGCCATAGCGTACGCCCAGCGCCTGGATGATGTTGTTCACCTCATCACTCTCGAAGGCTTTGTGCCACATGGCTTTCTCCACGTTCAGAATCTTACCGCGCAACGGCAGGATGGCCTGTGTAGCACGACTACGTCCCTGCTTGGCGGAACCACCTGCAGAGTCACCCTCGACAAGGAAGAGCTCGCAAACAGCAGGATCTTTCTCGGAACAGTCGGCCAGTTTACCCGGCAAACCGCCGCCACCCATCGGACTCTTGCGCTGTACCGACTCGCGAGCTTTGCGCGCTGCCACACGGGCGGTCGCAGCCAACACCACTTTGTCGACAATCAGCTTGGCCTCTTTCGGATGCTCCTCCAAGTAGTTGGCGAGCGCCTCGCCCACTGCCTGCTGAACGGCACCCATCACCTCGTTGTTACCCAACTTCGTCTTGGTCTGACCCTCGAACTGAGGCTCAGCCACCTTGATAGAGATGACAGCCGTCAAACCCTCGCGGAAGTCCTCACCGGCAATCTCTACTTTCGCTTTCTCCAGCGCTTTCGTATCCTCGGCATATTTCTTCAAGGTACGAGTCAGCGCCATACGGAAGCCGGCCAAGTGGGTACCACCCTCGATGGTGTTGATATTATTTACATACGAGTGAATATTCTCGGAATAAGAGGTGTTATACATGATGGCCACCTCGATAGGAATACCCTGTTTCTCGGTGTTCAAGTAGATGACATCGTCAAAGAGATGCTCGCGTGAAGAGTCGATGAAACGAACGAACTCTTTCAAGCCGAGTTCCGAATGGAAGACATCCTGCTTGAAACTGCCATCCTCCTCCACCTCACGACGGTCGGTCAGGGTGATGGTGATGCCGGCATTCAGGTAGGCCAACTCGCGCATACGAGCCTCCAAGATGCTATATTTGTACTCCGTAGTGGTAAAGATGGAGCCGTCCGGCCAGAAAGTCTGACGGGTACCGGTAATCTCCGATGTACCCACCTCTTTCACGGCATAGAGCGGTTTACCACAGCTATACTCCTGTTGGTAGATTTTACCGTTACGGAAGACTTGAGAAATCATACGTGTGGAGAGGGCGTTCACACAAGAAACACCCACACCATGCAAACCACCGGAAACTTTGTAAGAGCCCTTATCAAATTTACCACCGGCGTGCAGGACGGTCATGACGACTTCCAGCGCCGACTTTTTCTCTTTTTCATGAAGGTCGACCGGAATACCACGTCCGTTATCTTGAACCGTGATAGAATTATCTTCGTTGATGGTCACCTCAATGTGCGTACAGTAACCCGCCAGAGCCTCGTCGATAGAGTTGTCAACCACCTCGTAAACCAGGTGGTGTAATCCCTTCTCGCTGATATCGCCAATGTACATGGCCGGGCGTTTGCGGACCGCTTCCAATCCCTCCAATACCTGGATATTCTCGGCGGAATAGGTGCCCGCATTGTTTGTAATTTTCTCGTCTGACATAGATTCAATATTCGAATAAATAGTACACAAAAATACGAAAAAAAGAGGAGATACGCGACTTTTTGTGCGTTAAAAACACTAATTAATTCGATTAATTGAAAATTAAGGAGTAAAGTTTTTCAAGTAGATACAAACAAACAAAGACCGAGTAGTTAATACCCGATCTCCTTTATGTAAATAGAGCTTTTTACTTAAGCCAACTTGCTGATATGCGCAGACAGTTTTGACTTCAAGTTAGAAGCTTTGTTCTTATGAATAATATTGGTTTTAGCCAATTTATCCAACATCTTCTGCACTTTCGGATACAGAGCAACAGCTTCTGCCTTCTCAGTAGTCGCACGAAGCTTTCTTACAGCGTTACGCATAGTTTTAGCGTAGTATCTGTTGTGAAGCTTTCTTTTCTCTTCTTGTCTGATTCTTTTTAATGATGATTTGTGATTTGCCATTTTTGACTAATCTTTTATACGTTCTATAATCTGTTTCTTACTTTCTTTGTAGCCCGTGGGGGAATCGAACCCCCCTTTCAAGAATGAAAATCTTGCGTCCTAACCGATAGACGAACGGGCCAAGCCATTTTTACAAGCGGGACTATTTCTCGTTTGCGGATGCAAAGATAGTGCAGTTTTTCCATTCCACCAAACATTTCTGTAAATATTTTTGTATCAGCGTCCTAAATTTACAAAACAGCACCTACTAGCAAGCTCATTATCAGATAGATAACAAGCACAGGCAACTTCTTAAAAAAGATTATTTCAGGAAGGTCGTTTTCTCATTCCCTCCTTTTTTTATAGTTTTGCAGTCAGTAACCAAGACAGATAAGCGTATGATACAGAAAGTGGTGGGCATCGTGCTGCACGTACTGAAATACAAGGACACCTCCAACATTGTGACGCTCTACACCGATTTGCACGGTAGGGCGAGCTACTTGGTGCCTGTGTCGCGCGCCAAGAAGCGTGGGGTGCAGGGGTTGCTGTTCCAGCCGCTCGCGGTCATCGAGTTCGAGGAGGAGCACCGCAGCGGAAAGTCGATGCAGCGCATCCACGAGGCGAAGCTGCAACGGGTGAACACTTCCATTCCGTTCGATCCTTGCAAATCGGCCATCGCACTCTTCCTGGCGGAGTTTCTCTACCGGGCGCTGCGGGAGGAGACGGGCAACGAGGCGCTCTTTGCCTACCTGACGAACTCGATTCAATGGCTTGATATGGGCGAACGGGGCATGGCCAACTTCCACTTGGTCTTTCTGATGCGTTTCTCGCGCTTTCTGGGACTCTATCCCAATCTGGACGATTATCAGGAGGGGGATTACTTCGATTTGCTGAACGCTTGCTTCTGCCACTCTTCCCCTCTCCACCGCAATTATCTGATGCCGGAGGAGGCTACGCGCATCGTGCTGCTGATGCGTATGAATTATGAGACGATGTATCTCTTTGAGATGAATCGTGCGGAGCGGGGACGCTGTCTGGAAGTGCTCAACGAGTACTATAAGTTGCACCTGCCCGACTTCCCCACGCTGAAATCGTTGGAGGTACTTAAGGAACTCTTTTCTTAAAGGG
>CAYSOW010000092.1:0-8230 GCA_964432715.1 uncultured Bacteroides sp. | reverse complement strand
GTCGGAGCAACCACCTCCACCTCTTTCATCTCTTCCAGCATCGCCTTCATCGTTTTACCTGCCACCGGCGCCCAGGAACCGTTCTCGATGATACCCACACGACGGTTGCGGTAACCTTTCGACTGCAGATGGTGGAGGAAATGATACATGGGCGGGAACACTGAAGCCTCGTAAGTGGATGCCGCCAGCACCATGCGCGGATAGCGGAAGGCATCTTCGGCCGCCTCAGCCTGGTCGTCACGTGTCAAGTCGGAGACAGCCACCTTGGGACAACCTTTCTGACGGAGTATCTCTGCCAGCTTGAGCGCCGCCTGCGCCGTGTTGCCGTGAATGGAAGCGTAAGCCACCAGAATGCCCTCGTCCTCGGGCTCGTAGTTACTCCAGGTATTGTACAGATGAATGTATTTATCCAAGTTCTCGGTGAGCACCGGTCCATGAAGCGGACAGATGATGCGCACCTCAAGCGCAGCAACCTTCTTCAGCAAAGCCTGCACCTGTGCACCGTACTTTCCAACGATGTTGAAATAGTAGCGACGAGCTTCGCACGCCCAATCGGACTCCACAGCGAGGGCACCGAATTTACCGAAGGCATCTGCCGAGAAGAGGATGTGCTCCGTCTCCTCCAAAGAGTTCATCACCTCGGGCCAATGCACCATGGGAGCCATCACGAAACGCAGCGTATGTTTGCCCAATGAGAGCGTATCGCCCTCCTTGACCACGATGCAAGAAGCACTGAAATCGATCTCCTCAAAGTAAAGAGGCAACATCTTGACCGCAGCCTGTGTGGCCACAATCTTCGCCTCCGGATACTTCGCCATGAACGCACCGATGCTGGCCGCATGGTCGGGCTCCATGTGGTGAACCACCAGATAATGGGGACGTTTCCCTTGAAGCGCCTCCGCAAGATTCTGGAGCCACTCCTCGGTTTTACGAGCATCCACAGTATCCATCACCGCGATTTGCTCGTCCATAATGACATAAGAATTATAAGACACCCCTTCCGGAACCACATATTGACTCTCGAAAAGGTCGAGGTCCGGGTCGTCCACCCCGATGTAAAGAACCTCTTTAGTGATATTGGTAGTCATTGTAATTAACGATTTAATGGTTTTATACTCAGACTGCAAAGTTCGTCATTTCATTCAGACAATCAAAGAAATAGAGAAAATTTATTGATTCTTGGAAATAATTTCACCCGCTCAAAACACCGAAACCTCGGTGTGCGTGGTCAGCAACTCCAGCGCCTTCATGCCGCGGACGGAGTTTCCTTTGGCATTCAGCCGCGGACTCCATACCGCTACGGAATACTTGCCGGGACAGACGGCGGCGATGCCACCCCCTACACCACTCTTGCCGGGAAGACCCACCAGGTAAGAGAACTCACCCGCCTCATCATAGAAGCCGCAAGTCTGCATCAGTGCATTGATGCGCTTCACGTTAGAGGTGGTCAGGCAGACATCCCCGAAACGAAACTCCTTGTGATGGTCGGCAAAGGGAAGGAAGGCGTGAGCCAACTGGCGACAAGTCATCTCCACCGAACACTGCAGGAAGTAGAAACGCAAGACACGCTCAATGTCATTGTGCAAGTTGCCGTGATACTTCAGCAGATTGGCAATGGCCGCATTCATATAACCCTGACTGCGCTCCGAAGTGGCCACCTCCTCACAATAATCCACCGTGGCATCACCCGCCAAGGCACGCACGAAGGCCAGGAAGTGCGTCTCGGGCTCCTCCAGGAGAGAGACCAGCTGATCAGCAATCACCAACGCACCGGCATTGATGAAGGGATTGCGGGGAATGCCCTGCTCCAGCTCTATCTGCACCAACGAGTTGAACGCCGAACCCGAAGGCTCCTTGCCCACCCGCGACCAGACATTATCACCATCAATAGAGAGACAGAGCGCCAAAGCAAACACCTTACTGATACTTTGAATCGAGAAGAGCGTCTCCGCCCGACCGGTTGAGAAATTCTCACCGGCAATGGTCGTCAGACTCATACCAAACTGATTGGCATCCACCCGTGCCAAAGCGGGAATGTAATCCGCCGCCTTACCCACATTCCTCAAGGGCTCCAACTCGCGACTGATTTCATCAAGCAACAACTTATAATTCATCTTACTAGTTATCGGTTCACATTGAAACAAAAAAGCTGCCCCTTGCTTGAAGAGACAGCATTCACACGTGCGCCTGATAGGACTCGAACCTACACGTCAAAGACACCAGATCCTAAGTCTGGCGCGGCTACCAATTACGCCACAAGCGCAAAAACTGCTTATTGAGCAGAAAACGCTGCAAAGATAGAACAATTTTTCGTTTCTACAACCTTTTTAGTTCGGAATTATTCATTTACAGCACAGAAGTGGAAGAAAGCGGGAAGAGGCGCTCAACCACCTCTTCATTCCACTCACTCCTATTCCTTAGTTGCCTTTCGCCTTGAAAGCCAACGCATACATACGCATCTGTTTCACCATCGAGAGCAAACCGTTGCTACGCGTAGGCGACAAGTGCTCCTTCAAGCCGATACGCTCGATGAAGTAGAGGTCGGCCCCCAGAATCTCATCCGGTGTATGGTCAGACACCACCTTAATCAGCAGCGCAATGATACCCTTCACAATCAACGCATCACTCTCCGCCTCAAAGTGCACCTTACCGTCCACCAGATCCGCCTGCAGCCACACCCGGCTCTGGCATCCCTCAATCAAATTCTGTTCCGTCTTATAGCGAGGGTCCAGCGGCGCCTGCTCGTTGCCCAAGTCAATCAGCAACTGATAGCGATCCATCCAATCCTCAAAGTCATTAAACTCCGCAATGACCTCCTCTTGCAATTCATTAATTGTTGCCATCTTTGTCTATCTCCTATATGCTATTTTTCGTTATAAATCACCTCCATCAGCGTCTGTCCCACCGCCTGCAACGTCGCCTTGTCAATATGCTCCATCGTGTCGTCCACCGTATGCCAATAAGGGCCGAAAGAGGACTGTTCACAATGTTCGTAGCAGGGGATGATGTCCACACACGGAATCTTTGCCACCTGATTCACCGGCACATGGTCGTCGGTGACATACCCGCCATTCTTCGACGGGAAATAGTTGCCATACCCCAGTCGGTCGGCCATCTTCCAAATCTTCTTCATCGCCGCCGAAGCATACTCCTTCGAGTAGCCCTCCTGCAGGAAGGTAGCGCCACTGCCGCCCACCATATCGAGCAACACGCCGAAACGAGCGTTGTAGCCCGGCACATGCGGACGACGCGCCCAGAACTGCGAGCCCAGACACCACGTATCCTCGTCGCCGTAGCTCTCAAACTGCGGCACCCCGGCATCCTCGGCATCAAAGAAGATCAAGTCGACCCCAATCTCCGGTGCCTGCTGCTGCATCTGGCGTGCCATCTCCAGCAACACTCCCACCCCACTGGCGCCATCGTTGGCACCCAGAATCGGGGTGTGATGATTCTTCTCGTCCGGATCATTGTCCGCCCACGGACGACTGTCCCAGTGGGAGCAAAGCATCACGCGCTTACGAGCCTCCGGATTGAACGCACCGATCAGGTTCACCGCCGGATAACGCTCGCCATTATAGAGCGTCGCCTCAAACTGCTGGCGGTAGACCTTCGCGCCAAAGGAAGCGAGCATCTGCTCCAGATAGTCGGCACACGCCTCATGCGCCTGCGAGCCCATCGTACGCGGACCGAAAGCCACCTGTGCCGCCGTGTAAGCGTAGGCACTGTCCGCCACAAAGGCAGGCGCCTTCACCAATGCCTCCTCCTTCTCCGTCTTCTTGACATTACTGCCGCAAGAGACGAACGCCAAAGCTGCCCCGCAAAGCGCCAGACTCATGAGTTTTAAAAATCTTCTATTCATACGTTTTCTATTCCTTTTGATTGTACTTCGCGCATCACACGCAGGAAGTTGCCTCCCCAAATCTTTTGCAAATCCGCCTCCGAGTAACGCTCCAGCAACAAATGGCGCGTCAGGTTGAGCAGTTCGGAAGCCGAAGCACACCCCGCAATACCACCGTCGCCGTCGAAATCGGTGCCGATGCCTACGTGGTCGATGCCCGCCACACTCACCATGTGGTTGAGATGCTCGATGGCATCACGCACCGAAGCCTCACCCTCCTTGCGCAGGAAGCCCCCGTAGAGACAGAGCTGCGCCACACCACCACGGTGCGCCAACGCCTTCAGCTGGTCGTCGGTAAGATTCCGCGGATGGTCGCACAAAGCCCGAGACGACGAGTGCGAACAGACAATCGGCGTCTCGCTCCACTCCAACGCATCATAGAAACTCTTCTCCGAAGCGTGAGAAAGGTCGACCATCATGCCCACGCGATTCATCTCGCGCACCACCTGTCGGCCAAATTCACTCAGTCCGTTGTGCTCCCCGTTGCCACGCGCCGAGTCGCAAAGATCATTATCGCCATTGTGGCAAAGCGTCATGTAGACCACCCCGCGACGGCGGAAGCGCTCCACGTTCGACAAATCCTTACCCACGGCATAGCCATTCTCAATGCCCAGCATCAACGCCTTCTTCCCCTCCCGCTTCAGTCGCAGCAGGTCGTCGGGTGTGCGGGCAATATCTATATAGGAAGCATTCTCATGCACCATCATTTCTATCTCATTCAGAATCCGGTCCGCCTTGGCCGTTGCCGCCAACAACGCCTCCTCCGAGCGCTCCAGCTGCTTCAGGTAAGCCACCATGATTGTCGCATCCAGATGCCCCTCGGTCATCTTATGCAGATCCACCAGAATCTTCGGGTCGCGCGTCTGGAAACGGATGCCCTGATCAAAGAACATCGGTGTGTCACAGTGCGTATCGAGCGTCAGCAACCGCTCATGCAGACGCACCGCCTCCGCATGCAGCGCCGCCTCGCGCACCAGCCAGCGGAAGAGCGGCATCATGCTCTCGTCCCCGCGCAAAATCATACACTCCGGATGCCATTGCACCCCAATCATCGGTTGATGATGAGCCGACTCCACCGCCTCCACGATGCCATCAGCCGAGCGAGCCACCACACGGAACCCGGGCGCAGCACTCTTCACCGCCTGATGGTGGAAAGAGTTCACCGCCAACGTATCTGCCTGAAAGAGTTGTGCCAGCAGCGAATCAGGCTCCAGCTGCACCGTGTGCGAAGGGTAAGAGCGGTCGAGCGACTGGTCGTGCTTCACCGTCACCGGTGCCGCCTGCGTGTGGATGTCCTGATAGAGCGAACCGCCCAGCGCCTGCGTCATCACCTGAATGCCGCGACAGATACCCAAAATCGGCAACTGACGGTCGGCCGCCAGCCGTGCCAGAAGCAACTCCTGACGGTCGCGACGAGGGTTGATGGAGTGCAGTTCGGGCACCGGCTCCTCGCCCCAGAAGAGCGGATTCAAGTCGCCGCCCCCCGTAAGCAGCACCGCATCCACACGGTCGAGCGTGTTCAGCAGCGCATCCGGCTCCTCATAAGGAGGAATCAGCAACGGCACACCCCCCGCCTTCAGGATGGAAGTGTAATACCCCTCCGCCACACAACAATTACCGTCATTGAAGTTGGCAGTCACTCCAATGACGGGCTGTTTCTTATATCCCGGGAACGACGCATGCAAGCGGTCGTATCCCTCCTGTAAATCGAAATAGGGAAGTTTCATCATCCGCGGTCAAATTCAAAATTTGTAGGTACGTTTGGGGTTCTTCGGAAACCAGCCCTTGCGCACCCGTTCCTCTTGTTCAAAGAGTTCCTTGATGCTCCAAAACGAAGAGAAGGCGAACACTCCGAGCAGGGACGACCAGAAAATCTGAGCGACCAGCAGAGAGGCGCCTGTAGCCAGGAGTCCCAGCAACAAAAACACCCACCAACACTTGGTGCCGAAATGGTACTCACACTTAATCACCACCGGATGAAAGAATCCGATGATGAGGAACGTGCAGATGCCGATGACCAATCCGGAGAAATAGAGCCCACTCACGTTGTACGATGGTGTTAAGGGATTAATCCAGCTCTTTCAGGATAGGCAACTCCTTCTTGATGCTCTGCTCCAGAGAGATCAAAGTCTCCGTAGCCATCACACCGGGAATCTCCTGCAAGCGACTGTTCAGCAACTCCATCAAGTGCTCGTTATCACGCGCATAGAGCTTGGTCAGCATGGTGTACGGACCGGTGGTAAAGTGGCACTCCACCACCTCGGGAATCTTCATCAGCTCCTTCACCGCATTCTTATACATAGAGCCCTTCTCCAGCTTGATACCCACGTAGGTGCAAGTGCTATATCCCAAACTCTTCGGATTGACATGATAGCCGGAGCCCACGATGACGCCCATATCTATCAGACGCTGAACGCGTTGATGAATGGCAGCACGTGAGACGCCACACTCTGCAGCGACATCCTTAAACGGGATACGCGCATTCAGAGAGATAATCTCCAATATCTTCTTGTCTAAGTTATCGATTTTTTCCATTGAATAAACGATTTTAGATTTAACTTTACATATTGTCAGCAAAGGTAGCGTTTTTTTTATCTTTTCCTAATTTTTTCGCGCTAAATTTGCACTTGCAGACAAAAAGGCGACGGATGAAGCCATCCGTCGCCTTTTCAAAGTATAGGAAAATCTTATTATTTTCTTCGATTATTTGGCAATCTCCACCAACTCAACCTCGAATACCAAAGCAGAGAAAGGTTTGATTTTACCGGCTTCTCTTGAACCGTAAGCCAACTCCTGCGGGATATAGATTTCCCATTTAGAACCTACAGGCATCAGTTTGAGGGCCTCTGTCCAACCTTTGATTACCTGCGTTACACCGAAGGTAGCAGGCTGTACATTACCGTCTTTGTCTTTGCGGTCAGCGTTAGAATCGAATACCGTACCATCAATCAGTTTACCGGTGTAGTTCACAGAAACTCTGGAAGTATCTGCAGGCACCTCACCTGTACCCTCAGTGATGATTTTGTACTGCAAGCCGCTCGGAGTCGTTACCACGCCCTCTTTCTTCTTGTTGGCAGCCAGGAATTTCTCGCCGGCCTCTTTGTTGTCAGCGTATTTCTCCTCCAGCATCTTCGCTTTCAGTGTCTCCATGTGCTCTCTGGCGTAAGCCTCAGCATCCTCTATCGTCATCAACTGACCTTTGTCCAGTGCACCGGCGATAAATCCGGCCATGAAGTTCTTCACGTTGATCACCTCAACAGAATCCTTACCGGCCAACTCAAAGTTCAAGCCTCTCAAGATACGCTGAGAGATCTGCTGACCAATCTGAATACCTGCGTAGTAAGCGCTCTTTTTCTTATCGTCACCAGCCTTCACAGCCTCGTTCAAACCTTTGATGAAGTCATCCATGTAAGTAGAATCCACACCCAGTTGGTTCTCCAAGTAAGGTCTCAGGCCCTGCGTATTAGCAAGTCCCATGGAGTAAGACAAAGAATCCACCTCGTTCTGCAAGTCAGCTTTCGGAGCCTGAGCAGTACAAGAGACCATTCCGGCAGCAGCCGCAACAGCCAATAACATACTAAATTTTTTCATTTGCTTAAATATTTTATAATTCTCTATGTTCTTCTTATCCTTAAGGTTACAACACCTCGATGAGCTCTACCTCGAAGACCAGCGTGCTGTGAGGCGGAATCATCTCGCCGGCACCGGCAGCACCGTAAGCCAAGTCAGACGGGATATAGAGTCTCCACTTGCTGCCTTCGCTCATCAACTGAAGGGCCTCCACCCAACCTTTGATCACCTGGTTGACACCGAACACCGCCGGTTCACCACGCTTGATAGAACTATCAAACAACGTACCGTCGATTAAAGTTCCCTCATAATGACATTTCACACGATCGGTAGCTTTCGGCTTCTTGCCGTTACCCTCAGTGATTACCTCATACTGCAAACCGCTGGGGAGTGTCACCACGTTCGGTTTCTGCTTGTTCTCCTCCAGGAACTTCTTTCCCTTCTCAATGTTTTCAGCATTCATCTTAGCTTCCAACTCCTCAAAATACTTATTCACAATCTGACGAGCTTCTGTGTGTGAGATAGCGGGAGTTTTGCCTTCCAACACATCTTTAATGGCTTGTGCGAAATCCTCTACATTCAGATCGCGTGCGCCCATACCCAACAAGTTCTGTCCGATTCCCAGACCAATAGAATAACTGAATTTATCCATACGTTTTTATATTTTTTCGTTTGACGTCGTAAAAAACGTGGCAAAGGTAAACTATTTATTAGACTTTTATTCAATACTTTTGTTAAATAAGTCGTAAAAACCACTACAAG
>CAYSOW010000091.1:5690-8253 GCA_964432715.1 uncultured Bacteroides sp. | reverse complement strand
GCTTCACCCGCCTCCAGCACCTCAGCCGCCTTCAGTACGGTGGGGTCAGACTCGTTGAGGAACTTCATATACTCCTCGGTGCCCATCATGTTATAGATGATGTTGCCGTAGAGCGTACGCTCCAGCAACTTGCGCGATTTCTGAATCATCAGGTTGCGACGCTGCAGTCCGCGACTCTCGGCAAACTGTGCAAACTTCTCGAGGAGCGATTGACGCATCAAGAAGAGGTGCAACTCCTTCACGGTGCTGTAGGTTGCCAGTTTGGCGCGGTTCTCATCAGTGTATTGGAAGGCAAACTCCACCGTCAGACGGTTGTTAACGGCCGTGAAGTAATAAGAGGTGTAGCCGATGGTGTCTTGCGGCACGAAGATATCCGGCATGATGCCACCGCCGCCGTAGACCGGACGACCGATGGAGGTGTGATATTCCACCTCTTCGTTCTGCTTGATGCTATCTTGTGAGAAGAACTCTCCGTGGTCGAAACGCGTCTGCAAGTCGAACTCATACGCCTCGTCCTTGCCACTGGTGTAGGGCTTCTGGATGCAACGTCCGGACGGGGTATAGTAGCGCGCAATGGTCAGGCGGATGGCAGAACCGTCGCGGAAGTCGATGGGCTGCTGCACCAATCCCTTTCCGAAGGAACGGCGACCGATGATAGTACCGCGGTCGTTGTCCTGAATAGCGCCCGAGAAGATCTCACTTGCCGAAGCAGACGACTCGTTGATGAGCACCACCAACGGCAGGTTCTGGAAGGTGCCTCGGCCGTCGGCACGATAGTCCTGACGGGGCGACTTGCGACCTTCGGTGTAGACCACCAGTCGATTCTTCGGCAGAAACTCGTTGACCATCTGAATGGCAGCGCCCATGTAACCGCCCGAGTTGTCGCGGAGGTCGATGACCAGCTCCTTCATGCCCTGTTGTTGCAGCGTCACCAAGCCCACAATCATCTCCGAGTAAGTGGTCTCGCCAAACTTGTTGATATGCAGGTAGCCCACCTTGTCAGAGAGCATATAGGCAGCATCCACACTCTTCACCGGAATATCACCGCGCACGATGGTGTAAGGAATCAAATTCTTCACCCCGCGACGCAGAATGCCCACCTTCACCGTGGTACCCTTCGGACCCTTCAGCTTGTGCATCGTACTGCTGTTGGTCACCACCTCACCCACAAAGAGCGAGTCGTCCACCGTGATGATGCGGTCGCCCGCCATCAGTCCCACCTTCTCGGAAGGACCGCCCTGAATCACGTCGCTGATGTAGATGGTGTCATGCTGAATGGTGAAAGCCACACCGATGCCGCTGAACGAACCCTTCAGTTCCGCATTGGTATCCTCCAGATCCTTCGCCGAGATATACATCGAGTGCGGATCAAGCTCCGCCAGAATTTGCGGCATAGCCTTCTCCACCAAGTCAGTCATATCCACCGAGTCGACATACTGATTATCCACGATACGCAGCAAGTCGTTCAGCTTGTTCGACGAAGTGTTGATAATACTCAGGCGATTGCCTGCAAAGTGATTGGAGTAGAACACTCCAACCAATATACCTATCACAACGCTCACCGCGATGATGATAGGAATAAAGCGTGATGAATTACGATGTTCACTCATGGTCTGTTTCATTAGGGTTTAAGTAGACGACGTCGATATGTGCCCGTTTCAGCAGGTCGAGTCCGTCTTGTAGTCGATATTGTTCAGAATAGACAACGCGTCGGATGCCCGCCTGAATAATCAGTTTGGCACATTCGATGCAAGGAGCCGCCGTGACATACATCGTGGCGCCTCGACTGCTGTTGCTCGAGCAGGCAATTTTTGTGATGGCGTTGGCTTCAGCGTGCAGCACGTAGGGCTTGGTCACGTTGTTCTCGTCCTCGCACACATTTTCAAAACCCGAAGGGGTTCCGTTGTATCCGTCGGAGATAATCATCTTGTCCTTTACAATGAGCGCTCCCACCTTGCGACGTTGGCAATAGGAGTTCTCAGCCCAGATGCCGGCCATGCGGATGTACCGCTTGTCCAACTCCACCTGTTTGTTTTCCGATTCTGTTGTTGTCATATCCTATTTTTAATTTAAGGGATAAAGTAAGAGGTAGGCTCCACTCTGCGGCTGAATGGTCAGCGTGTTGGAGTCGCCGCTATATTTCACTGCATTCTTCATGATGTTAATCATTCGCTTGCTGACCGCGTCCGATGGGTCGGTGGTCAGGTTGGTGAAGCTGAATGAGATGGATTGCTTCTTGCCGTCCACTTCCCACGTACCGTTGTAGCTGTTCTTCAGCGTACGCACGCTGAAGGTGTTGGGCAGGAAGGAGATAGTGAAACATCCCGCTTCGCTCTCCGAGATGGTCTTCTGCTCCTCGGAGTCTGAAGCATAGATGCTGCCCTTCTTGCTGCCTTCCATGATGGTGCTCAGTCGCCACACCTTATTTATAAAGATGCCTTCAATGCTGTCTTCACTGCTGCAAGCGGCCAACAGGGGCACCAGCAAGCAGATCATCAACCAATGCTTAAAAAGTTTCATATTCATTCGGTTATTCATATAATCTATTCCATTCGATCAAATC
>CAYSOW010000091.1:0-5590 GCA_964432715.1 uncultured Bacteroides sp. | reverse complement strand
CCATTCCGTTTCAACAGCGCGTCGATGGTCGGCTCCTGTCCGCGGAAACGTTTGTAGAGCGTCATCGGATGCACGGTGCCACCCTTGGAGAGCAGTTCCCTGCGGAACGACTCCGCCACCTCCTGCGTAAAGATACCCTTCTCTTTAAATAAGGAGAAAGCATCCGCATCCAGCACCTCGGCCCACTTATAGCTGTAATATCCGGCCGAGTAGCCACCGTCCATGATGTGCGAGAACTGGACACTCATGCAGGTCTCTGCCACTTGCGGCAACACCTGCGCCCGTTTCCAAGCCTCTTTCTCAAACGCACGCACCTCCCCGTCGAACGCCTCGGAACGATCGTACCAAGCCATATCCAGCAGTCCGAAGCTCACCTGTCGCAGACAGGCATAAGCCGCGTGATAGTTAGAAGCCTCCACGATACGCTCGATATATTCGTCGGGCAAATCCTCGCCCGTGAGGTAATGCTTTGCAAATGTATGCAAAAACTCTTTTTCTATCGCAAAGTTTTCCATAATTTGCGAGGGTAATTCCACAAAATCTCTATAAACATGGGTTCCGCTCAGCGAAGCGTAGGTGGTATCGGCAAAGATTCCATGCAGCGCGTGACCGAATTCATGGAGGAAGGTCTCCACTTCGCCCAGGGTCAGCAGGGCGGGTTTGTCGGCAGTGGGCTTGGTGAAGTTCATGGTGATGCTGACGTGCGGGCGACTGTTTTCGCCGTCTCGCTTCCACTGGTTCTTGTATTCGGTCATCCATGCGCCCGACTGTTTCGTTTCGCGCGGATGGAAGTCGGCATAGAGCACCGCCAGGTAACTGCCGTCCTTGTCGAACACCTCAAACGCCTTTACGTCGGGGTGATACACCGGAATCTCAGCATTCTCTTTGAACGAGATGCCGTAAAGGCGATGTGCCAAGCCGAAGACACCGTCAATCACTTGCTTCAGCGGGAAGTAAGGACGCAGCATCTCCGTATCGAAATGATACTTCTCCTTCTTCAGCTTCTCCGAATAGTAACTCCAGTCCCACGGCATCAGCTCCATCTCCGTGCCCTCCAGGCGAGAAGCAAACTCCGTCAGCTCCTCCACCTCCTTGCGGGCAGTCGGCGTGTAAGCCTCCAGCAACTGGTTCAGCAGGCGATAAACATGCTCGGCATCCTCCGCCATGCGCTTCTTCAGCACAAACTCAGCATAAGTGTGGTAACCCAGCAGCTGCGCCAGTTCCATACGCGTGTTCACAATGCGCTTCACCAGCTCCAGGTTGCTGTTCTCATTCTCATGCGAGCATTGCGTCTGGTAAGCCAAGTAAAGCTCCTTGCGCAAGTTGCGATCGCCGCAGTAGGTGAGGAACGGCACGTAGCTGGGCGCCTGCAGTGTGAAGGCCCAACCTTCCACACCCTTCTCCTTCGCCGTCTCTTTCGCCGCCGTCAGCGCACTCTCCGGCATTCCCTCCAGCACCGCCTCGTCCGTAATCACCTTCAGGTAACTATTCGTCTCCTTCAGATGATTCTGTCCGAACTGCACCGTCAGTTGGCTCAGCTCCTTGCTCAGCTCGCGGTAGCGCTGCTTCTGCGCCTCGTTGAGGTTGGCACCGCTGCGCACAAAACTGTCGTACGTACTCTCCAAGAGACGCAACTCCTCGCCGGAGCGCACCCCATGTTCCGCCTCATACACCGCCTTCACGCGGGCAAACAACGCCTCGTTCAGCGTGATGCGGTTGGCATGTTCCGAGAGCACCGGTGAGAGCTTCTGCGCCAGCTCCTGCATCTCATCGTTCGATTCCGCCTCCAGCAGGTTAAAGAAGACATCCGTCACCCGGTCGAGCAGTTCGCCGGAGCGCTCCAGTGCCACGATGGTATTCTCAAAGTTGGGGGCTTCAGGGTTATGAATAATTTGTTGAATCTCCTCTTCATGTTGTCTCATACCCTCCCGCATAGCCGGTTCATACTCCTCCGTCCGGATGCGGTCGAAGGGGGCTGTGTGGTGAGGCGTGTCGTAAATCTTTTCAAAAGAGGTTAAGGAATGAGTTACAGGGGTCATACGTAAAAAATAAAAAAGTGATTATACTTTTCATGGCCGACAGCAGCGTCGCTATCGGCCATGAATGATATTTTGTTAACAAATCTGCGCGAGAAATGTTATTCTTCGTCGTGTAAAAGGCTCTTATAATCCGACAGCAGCTGCAAGTCGGGAATGTTGAACTCCTTGCGTTGCATCAGAATCATGTTGAGCTTCTTCATGTGGTTCAGCGCCTGCGAGATGCGGAGGCGGGTAGCTCCCAGCAAGTCGGCCAAGTCTTCCATCTTGATGCTCAGACTCTTCTCGCCTCTGGGTTGCACGGAAGTGATTTCCAGAAACTCGATGATGCGGCGTTCGGCACTACCCACAGGCACCTTGCCGCGCAAGTCGTAGAAGCGTTGCGTAGCGAGACTCAGAATGTTGATATAGTTGATGCGGAACGTCTCGTACTTGTTGAGCTCCGCAGCCACAAAATCCTTATCAATGGTCACAATGGAGACCTCGCCCTTGGCAAAATACGAAGAGCGATAATTGGCATTCATACCATATAGAGAGAAAGGCTCAATCAGATAGGGCGCAGTGAATATCTCGCCGAACGTAAAGACACCTTTCTTGAATTCCGTCTCTGCCTTCACGTTGCCGGAGAGCAGGAACACCAGTTCATGACAAGGAGAGCCTTGCGTAATAATGCGGTCGCCATCCTTGTATTTGGAGAAATGAAACTTCACCTTGGTCAGAATCTCAGTGAGCTCATTCTTCCCTAATCCTTGGAAAAGGGGGAGCTGTAATAGCACGTCGTACATCGTCATTTCCATGTCTCAAATTAAATTAAGAGCTTTTACACAAAAGTACGTATAAAGTTATAAATGTATATATTATCGCGTGATTTTTTTGAATTTTTTATCATTTCATGGCGATTTGTGTGTAAGTTGGCAAGTTCGGGAAAACCGATGGTATGTAACTTTCTTGCTTTCAGATTGTTTTGTTTCAATTCTTTATCGTATATTTGTGGAAAATTTGTGGAAAAATACGACAAATATGGGTTCAGGATTTAACTTTCAGGAATTTATCAGTGCATTTATTGTACTGTTTGCGGTCATCGATATCATCGGTGCCATACCTATTATTTTAAATTTGAAGCAGAGCGGTCGTGCGGTGAATAGCATCAAGGCCACCCTGATCTCTTTTGCGTTGCTGATCGGCTTCTTCTATGCCGGCGACATGCTGCTGAGGTTGTTTCAGGTGGACATCGCCTCGTTTGCCGTGGCGGGTGCCATCGTCATCTTCCTGCTTTCTCTGGAGATGATTCTGGATATTGAGATTTTCAAGAATCAGGGGCCCATCAAGGAGGCGACGCTCGTGCCGCTGGTCTTCCCGCTGATTGCCGGCGCCGGTTCGTTCACCACCTTGCTCTCCCTTCGCGCAGAATATGCGCCCATCAACATCATCCTGGCCCTGGTGGTCAATATGATTTGGGTGTACGTAGTGTTGCGTTCCACCGACCGCATCGAGCGCTTCCTGGGCAAGGGCGGTATCTATTTGTTGCGTAAGTTTTTCGGCGTCATCCTGTTGGCCATCTCGGCACGCCTGCTGACGGCCAACCTACACCAGCTCATTGAGCAGATGTAGGTTCTTCAGAGGATTCCGAATCCGTGATATAGGCTTTCATGCCGGAGGTGAAGCAGGTAGCTGTTTCACCTTTTTCATTGATATAGATGAAGTATCCGTCCAGCTGCGGGGTCTTCTCGCAGAGCTCCTTCGCCTTTTCTACGCCCAGCACCATGAAAGCGGTGGCATAGGCATCGGCGGTGGCGCAGTCCGGTGCGATGACCGTGGCCGACAGCAGACTGTGTTGCACGGGGTAGCCGGTGCGCGGGTCGATGGTGTGCGCATACTTCTTACCGTCTTTATAGTAGAAGTTGCGGTAGTTGCCCGAGGTGGCCATGCCGAGGTTGCTGAGGCTGAGCACCGTCTGCAACTCCTGATGGATGGAGAGCGAGTCGTCGATGGGCTTGTTCACACCAATCTTCCAACTCTTTCCTTGCTTGTTGACACCCTTCACCACAATCTCTCCGCCAATCTCAATCATATAGTTCTGAATGCCTTTGCGGTCGAACAATGCCGCCACCACGTCGCTGCCGAACCCCTTCGCGATGGAGCTGCAGTCCAGCATCACCTCGGGGGCAGCCTTCCCGATGCGTCCCTCTTTCGTCAGCCAAGCCTTGTCGGGACCGACGAAGTGCATCAGACTGTCGATGGTGGTGGAGTCTACGTTGGCGCTGTTCTTGAAGCCGAAGCCCCAAGCGTTCACCAGCGGAGCCACCGTGATGTCAAAGGCATCTTCCGTGGCGCCCGTAATCTGCTGCGCCAGGTTGAACACGTGCAGGAAGAGCGAGTCGGGCATCACCTCCTCGTTGCGGTTGATGCGACTGATGATGGAGGTGTCGTTGAAGGGCGAGAGGGAGCCGTCCACTTTCATCAGCTCGGCCTCCACCAGCTGCTGCAAGTCCTCGTCCGACTGGTAAGTCAGGTTGTAGAAAGTGCCGAAGATGCGACCGCTGTTGCTGCGGTAATCGGCTTTCGCATTATTCTGGCGAATCACCCAGACGGTGCCCACAATGAGCAACAGCAGGAAGGGGAGTTGCCAGCGTCTCTGTTTTTGATTATTCATACGTTTATCCTAATAAATGTTCACATAAAATCTTAATACCTATCAAAATGAGGATGATACCTCCCCAGCGCTCCACCGGCCAGTCGAATCGCTTGCCGAAGAAGAGTCCGATGCCCAGTCCCAGCAACGAGAAGAGGAACGAGGCGATACCGATGATGATAATCGGCATCAGAATATCGGTAAAGGCGCCCATGCCGAGGCAGGCGAAGGAGATGCCCACTGCCAGCGCGTCGATGCTGGTGGCTACGGAGAGGGTGAGCAGCATCAGCAGGCTGAAGGGACTGCGTGAATCGCCTTCCTCATCGTCTTCGTGATAGCTCTCCCAAATCATCTTGCCGCCCAGAAAAGCCAGCAGCAGAAAAGCAATCCAATGGTCGAAACTCTCGATGTAGCTGCGGAAGTGGTTGGTGCATAGCCATCCGATGAGCGGCATCACCGCCTGAAACAGTCCGAAGAGTAGCGCCATGCTCAGCATCGGCTTCCATTGGGGACGTTTTAAGATAATGCCGGACGCGATGGAGACGGTGAAGCAATCCATGGCCAGTCCGATGGCTAAGAGAATGATTTCAAAATAGTTCATCTGTTTTATTGAGTCGTTTAGTCATTACCAGGGCAGGTAGTAAATCAGGTTGTACGTGGCACCGAACACCGCCGAGTCGTTGATGCCGAAACCGGGGATGTACCACGCCTCCGTGTTGGGCGAATCTTTCACACTGATACGTCGTTTGTAGCGGAGGCTCCAACCCATGTGGAAGTTCTTTACAATCTGTGCGCGCAGGCCCACCACCAGCTCCGCCCAACTGGCATTGGAGCTGACGTCGTTGTACTCAAACGGCACGGAGCCTCCCCACACCGGGTCCACCAGCGCCGGGGCATCCACGTCATAGCTGAACGAACTGTA
>CAYSOW010000090.1:0-8388 GCA_964432715.1 uncultured Bacteroides sp. | reverse complement strand
CCTGCAGCGCATCATACAGCGGTTGCAAGTAGGGGTCAATCTTGTCCTTCATGTCTCCGGGCAGGAACCCAAGCTTCTCGCCCGCCTCCACAGCGGGGCGGCTCAAGATAATCTTTTTAATCTGCTTGTTCTTTAGGGCGCGTACGGCCAGTGCGATGGCGGTGTACGTCTTTCCCGAACCGGCAGGACCGGTAGCGAAAATCATATCGTTTTTCTCGAACTCCTGCACCAGCTTGGTCTGATTGGCACTGCGCGGTGTGATGGGGCGCCCGTTGACACTGTAGACAATCACGTTGCCCACCGGTTCCAGCTGCGGGTTCTTGCCTTTCACGATGTCCAGAATCACCTCCTCGGTCAGCGCGTTGTATTGTGCGCAATATTTCTCCATGGCCAGGATGCACTCTTCAAACATGCACATCTCCTCTTCGTCACCCATGACCCGGATGACGTTGTCGCGCGCCACGATGCGCAGTTTGGGAAACAATGCCTTGATGATTTGAAAGTTGGCATTATTTACTCCATAAAAAATCACAGGATCTGTATCCTCTAAAACAATATGTTTCTCTATCATTCAAAAAAAATCTTGTACACTTGCTTTAATTCGGATGCAAATGTAGTTAAACGTTTTGAATTTTTTCGCTATTTGGGCATAAAAATAATCCCAAAATCCATGAAAATTAATGGGGGTTTTATTTGTTCTGTTTCACTTTTATATCGTACCTTTGTACCCATTCTGAACAAAAAACACTCAGTAAAGCGTATGAAGAAAACAACAATTTCCTTATCTCTCTGTATGTTACTGCTCGGCGGATTCGGTTTTGCCGGCTGTAAGAAAGACCATTCCATGGTGATGAACGACCCGCACAATGTGCGTGGTGTGATTAGTTATAAACGCAGTTTCCCTGATATCAATGATACGCATCTTTCGGCGGCGAAGAAGTTGGGCATCTCTCCGTTGGAGAATCGTGAGCAGAGTCTCTCGATGCGCGGCAGTCTGGAGGAACTGGAGAGTGGCGACCTCTACACGGTGGATTCGCTGACGCACTCCATTCCTTTTTTGGTGCCGAAAGCGCATACCTTATTAAAGACCATCGGTCAGAACTTCCTCGACTCGCTGCAGAGCAAGGGCTTGAACCCGAACAAGGTGCTGGTGACTTCGGTATTGCGTACCCGCGAGGATGTGCGACGCTTGCGTCAGCGCAACGGAAATGCCAGTGAGAACTCGGCTCACTTCTACGGCACGACGTTCGATTTGAGTTACAACCGTTATGTCAAGGTGGAGCATCCCGACGGTCGCCCCATGCAGGATGTGAGTCCGGACACCCTCAAGCTGGTGCTCTCTGAGGTGTTGCGCGATTTGCGCGAGTCGGAGGCATGCTATGTGAAGTACGAACTGAAGCAGGGCTGTTTCCACATCACGGCTCGTCCGTAAAGGACCGGAATCGGGCTTATATGTAATAAGAGTAGTTAAAAACGTGAATAGCGGGTGCAAATATGGGAACTTTTTCCTATCTTTGCGCCCGCATTACTATTTTACCCACAGGGAATCCTGTGGCGAGTGCTTGCATTAACCTCGTAAAAAACAAGAAAATGAAGAATCAAAATGTATCCGTTTCCTTCATGGTGATAGGAATCGTGTTTTGTGTGTGTCTGGTGGCCTCCAATCTCTTGGAGACCAAAGTGTGTCTCATTGGTGGAGTCCCCGTAGCTGCCGGACTACTCGTTTTCCCCATCTCGTATATCTTGAATGACTGCATCGCGGAGGTGTGGGGCTATCGTAAAGCGCGACTCATCATTTGGATGGGTTTCCTGATGAATTTCCTGATTGTTGTATTGACTCAAGTGGCCATCTGGCTTCCTGCCGATCCGTCGTGGCAGGGTGATGAGGCTTTCCGCTTTGTCTTCGGACTGACACCGCGTATTGCTGCGGCCAGCCTGATTGCTTTCGTGGTGGGCTCTTTCCTGAACGCGTATGTGATGAGTAAGATGAAGGTGGCTTCACAAGGCCGCAACTTCTCGGCTCGTGCCATTCTCTCTACGTTGGCGGGCGAGGGGGCTGATTCGCTCATCTTCTTCCCGATTGCTTTCGGTGGATTGATGGATTGGCCGCGCCTTTGTCAGATGATGCTTTTCCAAGCGGTGGCGAAGACGGTTTATGAGATTATTCTCTTGCCGGTCACCATTCGGGTGGTGAAGTATATCAAGCGTCGCGAGCAGGTGGACGTGTATGACGAGTCGATCTCTTATAATGTATGGAAGATCAGTGAAGTGGAATAATTTTAATAGGTAGTTCGTATGAATCCGATGAATAAAGAGGCCGCATTGGTGGTGTTTAGCGGCGGTCAAGACTCGACCACCTGTTTGTTTTGGGCGAAACGTCGTTTTAAACGGGTCGTTGCGCTGAGTTTTCTCTATGGTCAGAAGCATCAGAAGGAGGTGGAGCTGGCACGCGCGATTGCCGAGGAGGCGGGCGTGGAGTTTCATGTGATGGATGTTTCTTTCATTGGTCGATTGGGTAGCAATTCGCTGACGAATCCGTCGCTGGTGATGGATCAGGAGAAGCCGGCGGATAGTTTCCCGAATACTTTCGTGCCGGGTCGTAATCTCTTCTTCTTGAGCATTGCGGCGGTGTTTGCCCGTGAGCGTGGCATCAATCACATTGTGACGGGGGTGTCGCAGACGGACTTCAGTGGTTATCCCGACTGTCGCGACGCTTTTATCAAGTCGCTCAATGTGACGCTCAACCTGGCGATGGAGGAGCAGTTTGTGCTGCATACGCCGTTGATGTGGATTGACAAGGCGGAAACTTGGGCCTTGGCGGATGAGCTGGGGGTACTCGACTTGGTTCGTACGCGCACTTTGACTTGCTACAACGGGGTGCCGGGCGACGGCTGTGGCCATTGTCCCGCCTGCAAATTGCGTCGTGAGGGATTAGAGAAGTATCTGTCAATGAAAGCTTTAAAAAATAATTAAAAATAAATTCGTCATTTTGGGTGCCACTTTCCAAATAAAGTATTACTTTTGTCCCCGGAAAGATGCCAGAGTGACCGAATGGGCCGGACTCGAAATCCGGTGAACGGCTTTGCTGTTCCGTGGGTTTGAATCCCACTCTTTCCGCCATGTGTAGTATAATATAATCGAAGTCTCCCGAAGCTCTGTATGGTTGCTTCAGGGGACTTTCTTTTTTGTCCCTCCTTTGGCTTCCTTTGGCTTTTTCCTGCCTTCTCAGGTAAACTTTCCCCTTCCCTTCGAGTTTCCTTTGGCTGCTCTTTTGTTCCTAAAACGTACTTTTTAATTCCGTAATTTAAAAATTTGGAATTGTGAATAAAAGAAAAACGGCTTTTCTCGTAAAAAGAAGGCATGGAGGCACTCTGCTTCTGGAAAGAAGATTGCGGAGGTGAAAAGTGGAAATGCATAGATATGTATTCGGAAAAACAGATTGTCGCAAAATAAATCCGGAAGGCGAGAGATTAAAAGCAAGAAAAAGAGGAAAATAAGAGTTGAAAAAACGTATGCAAGGTATAAAGTAAAAAAGGGCCCTTTTCACAAAGAGCCCTTTTTCGTTTTCAATAGGTATTAGTTTTTTTTTAAGGTAAAAAGATTGTTTTCAGGATAACACTGCAAAGATGAAGCATTTTTTAATACCGTCCAAACAAATTTATATGTTCTACAACATGTTTTATGTTTTTCGGTGTATTTTGTGCACTTTTTCATCTTTGACAGGGGATTCAAAGCGTTAAAGGAATCACCCGATGCAAATTTAATGATTATTTCATTAGAAACAAGGAGTGGGTGTAAAAAGGTGAATTATTTTTTTGCTTCGGGAGAGAATAGCGCACGGAAAACAAGGCGGGTCCAAAAATATTCATTAATTTTGCACGCATAAGTATAAAGGAATAACGTTATGACTGAAAAAAACGCAGAAATTACGGAAAAGAAGAGTCTGAACTTCATTGAGCAGGCTGTAGAGAATGACCTGAAAGAGGGTAAGAATGGGGGTAGAGTACAGACTCGTTTCCCGCCGGAACCGAACGGTTATCTTCATATCGGTCACGCCAAGGCCATCTGCATGGACTTTGGTATGGCTGCCAAATATGGCGGCGTTTGTAATTTACGTTTCGATGATACCAATCCTACCAAAGAGGATATGGAATATGTGGATGCCATCAAGGAGGATATCCAGTGGCTGGGCTTCCAGTGGGGAAACGTTTACTACGCTTCCGACTATTTCCAACAGTTGTGGGACTTTGCCGTACGCTTGATTAAGGAGGGTAAGGCTTATATCGACGAGCAGTCGGCCGAGCAGATTGCTCAGCAGAAGGGTACTCCGACGCAGCCGGGTGTGGAGAGTCCGTACCGTAACCGCCCCATCGAGGAGAGCTTGCAGCTCTTTGAGAAGATGAACAGCGGTGAGGCGGAGGAGGGCTCTATGGTGCTCCGTGCCAAGATTGATATGGCGAACCCGAATATGCACTTCCGTGACCCGATTATCTATCGTATCTTGAACGTGCCGCATCACCGTACGGGCGATAAGTGGAAGGCTTATCCGATGTATGACTTTGCGCATGGTCAGAGCGATTACTTCGAGGGGGTTACGCACTCGCTCTGTACGCTGGAGTTTGTGGTGCACCGTCCGTTGTACGATCTCTTCATCGATTGGTTGAAGGAGGGTAAGGATCTGGATGACAACCGTCCCCGCCAGACTGAGTTCAACAAGCTGAACCTGAACTATACCTTGATGAGTAAGCGTAACTTGCTGATCTTGGTGAAGGAGGGTTTGGTCAACGGTTGGGACGATCCCCGTATGCCGACACTCTGCGGTTTCCGCCGTCGCGGTTATTCGCCTGAGTCTATCCGTAACTTTGTGGATAAGATTGGTTACACCACTTACGACGCACTGAATGAGTTCAGTTTGTTGGAGAGTGCGGTGCGTGAGGATTTGAATGCCCGTGCAACACGTGTCTCTGCGGTGATCAATCCGGTGAAACTGATTATCACAAACTATCCGGAAGGTCAGGTGGAGGAGATGGAAGCCATCAATAACCCCGAGGATTTGAATGCCGGTTCGCACACCATCGAGTTCAGTCGCGAGCTCTGGATTGAGCGCGAGGACTTCATGGAGGATGCTCCGAAGAAATATTTCCGCATGACTCCGGGTCAGGAGGTGCGCCTGAAGAATGCCTACATTGTGAAGTGTACAGGCTGCAAGAAGAACGACGCCGGTGAGGTGGAGGAGGTTTACTGTGAGTACGACCCCGAATCACGCAGCGGTATGCCGGGCAGCGACCGTAAGGTGAAGGGTACGCTCCACTGGGTGAGCGCCAACCACTGTCTGCAGGCGGAGGTTCGTCTGTACGACCGTCTCTGGAAGGTGGAGAACCCGCGTGACGAGATGGCGGCCATCAAAGAGGCGAAAGATTGCTCTTCACTGGAGGCGATGAAGGAGATGATCAACGAGGATTCGTTGAAGGTGCTTCCTTGCTGCTATGTGGAGAAATTCCTGGCGGATGCTAAACCGCTCGATTATCTGCAGTTCCAGCGTATCGGTTACTTCACGGTCGACAAGGATTCTACACCGGATCATTTGGTGTTCAACCGCACGGTATCATTGAAGGATACTTGGAGTAATAAAATGAATAAATAATAGGAATGGATTCAGCCGTACTTTTGCAGTGGTGCATTGAGCACCTGAATTATGGAAGTATCACGGCGATGATGGCGATAGAGAGTTCGTTCATCCCTTTCCCTTCGGAGGTGGTGGTGACGCCGGCAGCTTATAAGGCGGCAGGGGGTGAACTGAATATCTACGCGGTGGTGTTCTTCGCAACGTTGGGCGCAAACATTGGTGCGCTCGTCAACTATGCGTTGGCTTACTACCTCGGTCGCCCGGTGGTCTACCGTTTCGCCAACAGTCGTCTGGGCCATCTCTGCCTGATTGATGAGGCGAAGGTGAAGCACGCCGAGGAGTACTTCGACCAGCACGGAGCCGTTTCGACTTTCGTCGGTCGTTTGCTTCCTGCCATCCGTCAGTTGATTTCCATCCCGGCCGGTTTGGCCAAGATGAAGCTGACGACGTTCCTGCTTTACACCACGTTGGGTGCATTGGCATGGAACAGCGTGTTGGCCTTTGTGGGCTATTACTTCCATTCCATCCTTCCTCTGGAGGAGTTGATGGCGAAGGTGGAGGAGTACAACGACCTCTTTAAATATGTGGTCTTCGGCATTCTTTTGCTGGTGGTGCTCTATTTGCTCTACGCCGGATTTAAGAAACATAAAAAATAAGCTTTGGGGCCGTCGAATCGGAAAAGGGTGCTTGGCATCCTGTTCCGGTGCGCGGCCCTGCTGTTATTACCGCCTTTGCACCACTTTTTGAGAAAATCTGCGCGGAAGTTTGGCGACTTTCGTTGAAACCTCTATCTTTGTGGCATCCTACGTACTAAAAATACAAGATATGAGTAACACACGCAACGCCGTTGAGCCCGATCAGCGCTCAGAACATCACGAACATAGTCACGAGGAGTCTCATGACAACGAATGGTTATGCCCCATTATTTCAGCCGTCCTATTGGTGGGTGGTCTCCTTATGGAGCATTTCATTCCTTCCTTTGACGACTCCTATTATTCTATCCTCTACTACTTGGTTGCTTTCTTGCCGGTGGGCATCCCGGTCTTTCGCGAGGCATGGGAGGAGATGAGGGAGGGCGACTTCTTCAGCGAGTTTACCCTGATGGCCATCGCGTCGGTGGGAGCCTTTTGCATCGGAGAGTATCCCGAGGCGGTGGCGGTGATGCTCTTCTACACGGTGGGTGAGATTTTGCAGGATGGGGCAGTCGACCGTGCCTCACGCAACATCAGCAATCTGCTGGATGTGCGCCCGGAACGTACGCGGGTGGTGCGCGGCGAGGTGCTGACAGAAGTGGCTCCGACGGAGGTGGCCATCGGCGAGGTGATTGAACTCAAGCCCGGCGAGCGGGTGCCGTTGGATGGCGAACTGTTGGGGAACGAGGCTTCCTTTGATACTTCGGCGCTCACCGGCGAGAGTGTGCCGCGCACGTTGCATCAGGGTGAGGCGGTGCTGGCCGGCATGATTGTCAGCGACCGCAGCATTCGGGTGAAGGTGACGAAGCTCTACGACCAGAGTACGTTGGCGCGTATCCTTTCGTTGGTGAAGGATGCGGCGGAACGTAAGGCGCCCACCGAACTATTCATTCGTAAATTTGCACATATCTATACCCCCATCGTGATTGTCTTGGCGGTGGGCATCGCTTTGGTGCCTGCCTTGGTGGCACAGGTGCTGCCTTTCGACTATGTTTTCTCGGAGTGGTTCCGTAGGGGACTGGTTTTCCTGGTCATCTCTTGCCCTTGTGCATTGGTGATTAGTGTGCCGCTGGGCTACTTCGCCGGCATCGGCGCCGCTTCCAAGTTGGGCATTCTCTTTAAAGGTAGTAACTATCTGGATGCCATTACGCAGGTGGATGCCATCGCGTTCGATAAGACCGGTACGTTGACCAAGGGTAAGTTTGAGGTGGCTGAGACCGACTTGGCCGAGGGGGTTGACGCAGCCTCTTTCCTGAGCCGGGTGATGAGTGTGGAGGCCAAGAGTACGCACCCCATTGCGCAGGCGGTGGTGACTTATGCCAAAGCGCAGGGAGCGCAGCTGCTTCCGATTGCAGAGATGAACGAAATCTCCGGTCATGGAGTAGCGGCGGTCATCGAGGGCCATCGGGTGCTGGTGGGTAATGCGCGATTGATGGCGCGTGAGGGTGTAACGGTGCCGCGCGATTTCAGTGGAAGTATTGCAACGCTGGTACTTTGTGCCATCGACGGCAGCTACGCCGGCACGCTCTTCCTGTCGGATACATTGAAGGAGGATGCCACGCAGACAATTACTGATCTCAAGCGCGAGGGTGTTCAGGAGGTGCATCTCCTCTCGGGCGACAAGCGCGAGATTGTGGAGTACTTTGCCACTCAACTGGGCATTCAATATGCGCATGCCGAGTTGTTGCCGGAGGATAAAGCGGCCTACATCACACAACTGACGCGCGACGAGCGAAAGTCGGTTGCTTTTGTGGGCGACGGCATGAATGACGCTCCGGTGCTGGCCATGAGTCACGTTGGCATCGCCATGGGTGGTCTGGGTAGTGATGCCGCCATCGAGAGTGCCGATATCGTCATCCAGAACGACATGCCTTCCCGTGTAGCCGTAGCCCTTCGCATCGGCAAGTACACGAAGCGCATCGTCCATCAGAACATCGTCGGTGCCATCGCCGTGAAGGTGCTCGTCCTCTTAGCCGGTGCCCTAGGCTTCGCCTCTCTCTGGGCCGCCGTCTTCGCCGATGTGGGCGTCGCTTTGCTCGCCGTGGCAAATTCGATGCGGGTGCTGTATAA
>CAYSOW010000089.1:1965-8483 GCA_964432715.1 uncultured Bacteroides sp. | reverse complement strand
CAGGTACTGAGCGCGGTATCACTGAGCCGACTCCGACATTCTCTGCTTGCTTCGGCGCTGCCTTCTTGAGCTTGCACCCCACTAAATACGGTGAGGAGTTGGTTAAGAAGATGGAGAAAGTAGGTGCGAAAGCATACTT
Organism: uncultured Bacteroides sp.; assembly: GCA_964432715.1. GTDB lineage: Bacteria > Bacteroidota > Bacteroidia > Bacteroidales > Bacteroidaceae > Phocaeicola_A. Next base: position 8,344 of record CAYSOW010000089.1, on the reverse strand, counting down.
GGTTAACACTGGCTGGAACGGTACCGGTAAACGTATCTCTATCCGTGATACTCGTGGTATCATCGACGCTATCCTCGACGGTTCTATCGACAAAGCTCCGACGAAAGTTATTCCTTTCTTCGACTTCGTTGTTCCGACAGAGTTGCCGGGTGTTGATCCGAAGATCCTTGACCCGCGTGACACTTACGCTTGCGCAAGCCAGTGGGAAGAGAAAGCTAAAGATTTGGCCGGCCGTTTCATCAAGAACTTCGCTAAGTTCACCGGTAACGAGGCTGGTAAAGCTTTGGTGGCTGCAGGTCCGAAATTGTAATCAATCCCTGATTGAGATATACCATCCCGAAGAGGTGCATGCACTTCTTCGGGATTTTTTCGTTTTATTCAACGAGTGTTATAAAATATAAAATATCGGAACAAAAGAAGCTCTACCGCAAAAAAGTCCTAACAAATCTGTATAAAAATGTAAATTTCACTCGTAAAATCAGAATAATTGTTAACCATAAGGGTGGAATGTTTGCTTATATCAATTCTCCTTATTAGTTTAGCGCGCTTTATTCACGCAAACACGAGAGAGTAAAGTAAAAACAAACATAATCTATAAATACACACTTAGTCTTTATGAGTTTAAATCTACTATCGAAAAAGGTGCTCATGGTGTTATTCATGAGTACACTTTGCCTAGTTGCTTTTGCGCAGGGGAAGAATGTCTCCGGTATTGTGAAAGACGCTTCCGGCGAACCGTTGATAGGTGTGAATGTCTTGATTAAAGGCACTACCAACGGAACAATTACAGGTTTGGATGGCGACTATCAGCTGAACAACGTAAAGTCCAGCGATGTCTTGGTCGTATCCTACATCGGTTACTTGACCCAAGAGGTTAAAATCGGTAACCAAGCAAAAATCAATGTAACACTGAAAGAGGATACCAAAACCTTGGATGAGGTGGTGGTCATCGGTTATGGCTCAGTCAAGAAGAAAGACTTGACCGGCTCCGTGGCAACTGTCAACTCCGAGACTTTGGCGGCTGTCCCCGTGGCCAGCGCTACCGAAGCTTTGCAAGGCAAGATGGCCGGTGTGCAAATCACAACCACTGAGGGTTCACCCGACGCAGAGATGAAGATCCGCGTACGTGGTGGTGGCTCTATCACCGGTGACAACACACCGTTGTTCATCGTCGATGGTTTCCCCGTGGAGTCTATCAGTGATATCCCCGCTTCGGATATCGAGGATATGACCGTGCTGAAGGATGCATCATCTACCGCTATCTACGGTTCTCGTGGTGCAAACGGTGTTATCTTGGTCACTACCAAGAGTGGTAAAGAGGGTAAGGTGAAGGTATCTTACAACGCTTACTATTCATGGAAGAAGATTGCCAAGACCTTGGATGTACTCGATGCTTCTGATTATGTCAACTGGCAGTATGAGTTGTCACTGTTGAAGAACGGTGGTAAACCGAACTCTGCATTCACCAGCTACTTCGGTAACTATCAGGACTTGGATCTCTATGACAACGTAGAGAGCAACGACTGGCAGAACCTGACCTTCGGTCGTACCGGTGAGACTTTCAACCACAACTTGAATGTGAACGGTGGTTCTGACAAAATTAAATATGCCTTCGGTTATGCTTACATGAACGATAAGGCCATCATGGAGGGTTCTAACTTTAAGCGTAACAACTTGAGCTTGAAGGTGAACACGAAACCTTCTAAACGTGTCAACCTCGACTTCTCTATCCGCTACTCGGATACTTACATTCGTGGTGGTGGTGCCAATGATACTTCTTCTTCATACGACTCAGACAAGCGTTTGAAGTATGCGGTAATCTATACACCGATTGTATTGGAAAATCTGGATCCGGACGCAGGTACCGATGATGATTTGGGTAACCTTTACAACCCGTTGACAGCTATCTCTGACAATGACCGTGTGCAGAAACGCCAGACGTTGAACATGTCAGGTAGCTTCCAGTGGGAGATTATCAAGAAATTGAAATTCAAAACAGAGGTAGGTTACGATGACTATCGCAACAAAGATCAACGCTTCTGGGGTTTGACTACCTATTATATTAAGAATGTTCCGGAAGGTTCCAACCAGAATCACCCGGCTATTCAGCTGGCTACGACTTCTCGTCACCGCACACGTAACACCAATACGTTGAGCTATGACTTCAGTAATGTAATTAAGAACAAAGACCACAACTTGAATTTGTTGGTGGGTCACGAGTGGGTGATTACCAAACAGGATGTGTTGACCAATGTCATCCACGGCTTCCCCACCACTATTACGGCAGATGAGGCTTGGCGTTTGACCGGTTTGGGCGCAACCAACTTCACCACCAACGACTACTACAGTCCCGATGATAAACTGTTGTCATTCTTCGGCCGTGTAAACTATGACTACCAAGGCAAGTACCTCTTCAGTGGTACGTTCCGTGCCGATGGTTCTTCTAAGTTTGCTTCCAACAACCGTTGGGGTTACTTCCCCTCTGCCGCTTTGGCATGGCGTATCTCTTCCGAGCCTTTCATGGAGAAGACTCAGAGTTGGTTGGACGACTTGAAGTTGCGCTTCAGCTACGGTACTGCCGGTAACAACAATATCCCTTCAGGACAGTTGGTACAGGAGTATCAGTCAAGCAACACTTCATGGATTAACGGATTCAATACTTACTGGGCTCCGTCAAAAACCATGGCGAACGCTGATTTGAAATGGGAAACTACCATTACTCGTAACTTAGGTTTGGATTACACCATCCTGGGTGGTAAAATCAATGGTACCATCGAGGGTTATATCAATACCACGAAAGATTTGTTGATTAAGTTCCCTGTAGCCGGTACCGGTTATGACACGCAGTATCGTAACATGGGTAAAACCCAGAACACCGGTGTCGAGTTTACCATCAACTACGATATCATCAATAAGAAGAACTACGGTTTGAGCGTAAGCGCCAACGCAGGCTTCAACAAGAATAAGATTAAGAGCCTCGGTATCATGGAGGACTTCGGAACCGCTTCTTACTGGGCTTCTACCGAGGTGGGCTATGACTACTGGACCGCAGTGGGCGGTAGCGTAGGTCAGATGCGTGGTTACCGTTTCGACGGTCGCTATGAGGTGTCCGACTTCAAGGGCTATGATGCAACTACTAATAAGTGGATCTTGAAAGATGATGTAGTTGACTGCTCTACAATCGTCAGCAGCAAACTTCGTCCGGGTTCTATGAAACTGAAAGACTTGAACGGTGACGGTAAAGTAACTACGGATGATGTAGAAATCATCGGTGATGCCAATCCGAAATGCACCGGCGGTTTCTCTTTGAATGGTCGTGCTTACGGTTTCGACTTGGCTGCCAACTTCAACTACTCTATCGGTAACGACGTTTACAATGCCAACAAGATTGAGTTCTCTACCACCGGTAAATACCAGTATCGTAACCTCCTCTCTTCGATGGCATCAGGCAAACGTTGGACCAACTTGAACGCTGACGGTACGATCTGTAACGATCCGGAAACATTGGCTGCGATGAATGAGAATACCACCATGTTCTCGCCCTACACAGATCGTATGATCTTCTCTGATTGGGCGGTAGAGGATGGTTCATTCCTCCGTCTGAGTACCTTGACTTTGGGTTACACCTTGCCGAAGGCTTTGACGTCGAAGTATCGCATTGAGAGCTTGCGCTTCTATGCTACTTGCTACAACGTCTTCTGCATCACCGGTTACTCCGGTTACGATCCTGAAGTTTCTACCATGCGTAGCACTAACTTGACTCCGGGTGTCGACTACTCCGCTTATCCGAAGAGCCGCCAGTTCGTTGTGGGATTAAACCTCAATTTCTAATCTAAGCTAATTTATCAAGAAGATGAAAAAATATATTTATATATCTGCCCTGTCCTTATCGCTTGCCGGCTTGGTAAGCTCTTGTGACCTGGACGCGCCTTCGAAGTCGGACCTCGACTCACAGACCGTCTTCTCCACGTATGACTTGGCAGAAAAGGCAGTGATGTCTATCCACCAATCTTTTGGTGAGACCAACTCTTATCGTGGTCGTTTCTTGCCTTACTACGGATTGAACACCGATATTGAGCATATCAATGGTGATGATAATACGAAAGGTGATGACAAGTACTTGCTTTGTCGTTATGAGACGGCTGCCAATAACAGTCAGATGAACACCGATAACAACGCTTACGCTAAGTTCTTCGAAGCGGTTGAGCGTGCCAATCAAGGTATCGCAGGTCTGCGTTCTTACGGTAATGTGAGTGGTGATTCAGAGATGGCGCAGTTGCTCGGTGAGTTGCTGACGCTGCGTGCCGTGGTTTACCTCGACTTGCTGAAAGGCTGGGGTGATGTACCGGCTCGTTTCGAACCGATTACTACGGAGACCATGTATCAGGGCCGTGCTGACCGTGACGTGGTTTACAAACAACTGTTGGCTGACTTGCTGGAGGCAGAGGACTATTGCGCATGGCCGAACGAGACAACCGTGACTTCTTCTACGGAGCGTGTAAGTAAAGCTTTTGTGAAATCGTTGCGTGCACGTATCGCGCTCTATGCAGGTGGTTATGCACTTCGTCAGGATGGTACTGTCCGTCTGAGCAATGATCCGGAGTTGGCACAAGATAAGATGTACGCCATTGCCAAACAGGAGTGTGTGGACATCATCAACCAAGGTTGCAACAAGTTGGGTACTTTTAAGGCCAACTTCTACAACCTTTCTACAGATGTAACAACAGCCGGCAACGAGTCTATCTGGGAGATTCCTTTCTCTGAGGGCCGTGGTCGTGTGATGTACACTTTAGGTATCAAACACCAGGCAAAAGACCAGTATACGCAGCAGAATAATGGTGGCGTAAACGGTCCGCTGCCGACACTTTTCTATGATTACGATGTAGACGATGTTCGTCGTGACATCACTTGCGCTCCCTATCGTTGGAGCAACGAGTCGAAGGCCAAACAGGAGTTGTGGGCTATCCACTCTTGGTGCTTTGGTAAGTTGCGTTACGAGTGGACACACGATGTACGTACCGTGACTTCTTCCAATGACGATGGTGTCAACTGGCAATATATGCGTTTGGCGGATGTCTACTTGATGGCAGCTGAGGCAGTGAATGAAATCGACGGTCCGTCACAGGCTTGGCAGTATATGGAACCGGTGTTGAACCGTGCACTCCCTGCAGAGAAGGTGGCTGCGCTGAAGAGCCAGTATACGGCCAGCAAGAGTGCTTTCTTCAACGGCGTGGTAGATCAACGTAAGTTTGAGCTTGCCGGTGAGATGCTTCGTAAGGCCGACTTGATTCGTTGGAACCTCTTGAAGTCGAAGTTGGATGAGGCTAAAGCGGATATGGTGGCATTGAGCAACCGTACCGGTAAATATGCCGATCTGCCCAAGAACCTCTACTTTACGTATGCCAGCGATGGTGAGACGTTGGTGGTTTATGGTTTGAACCACGGTGAGACGGATGAAGAGGGCGAGAAACTGGTGAATGAAAGTGGTTACGAGAAGAAGAGCTGGAACACGGATATAACCGGTTATGCCAACTCTATCTACACTTGTGCTGACCCTGACAAACGTCAGTATTGGCCGATTTGGCAGACATTCATCGACAACAGTAACAACTTGTTGAACAACGATTGGTTGAACTAATTAATAAGAACGTAACATGAAATTCAATAAATATTTTCTTTTGTTGGGATTGGCAACGTCGGGCATGGCCCTGACGACTGCCTGCTCGGACCAGGACGACGAAATTACTTCGTTGGAATATGACCGACTCTTTTCTCCCATCCAACTGGAGGCGCGCGTGGTCAATCAGGTCAATGTGCGACTGAGCTGGGCTGCGGTGAGAGGTGCCGACTCTTACACCATTCAGGTGTACAACAGTGTAGATCAAGACTCGGAGGTGGATGAGGATGAAACCACCAATGATATCACGGTGACAGGTACACCGATAAAGACCATCGAGGGTATCTCCGGTGATGAGATTCCTTATATCGTAACCGGTTTGGAGGGTGACACCAAATATACTTTTGTGGTGAGTGCACAGGGTGAGAATATCACCTCTTCCAAAGGAACTTCGGTAGAGGCAAAAACCGGTACGGAGCAAATCCTGAAGACGGTGGCTGACGAGGATATCGAGGCAAACAGCGCTGTCATTCGCTGGACAAGCTCGGCAGTGGGTGCTACCTTGCAGATTACTCCGGGTAACATCGAACATACCATTACAGCTGCTGAGGATGCTGACATGGCTGCTACGATCTCCGGCTTGACCGGTGAAACGGAATATACCGTGAAATTGGTTTCTGCCAGTGGTAAGACACGTGGTAACACGACCTTCAAGACCGCTGTAGACTTGGGCGGTGCTGTGGCTGTGAAACCGGGTGATGA
>CAYSOW010000089.1:0-1865 GCA_964432715.1 uncultured Bacteroides sp. | reverse complement strand
TCTATGATGCCAGCGGTACAGTTGCTGATCCGAAGTTCAAGGATGCAGCTAACGGTGACTTCACCGTAGGTGACGAGGATATAGCTTACAAGAAAGTGGGTGCTTCTCGTTGGCTGAACTAATAGAAACTATTTGAACTCATTTCCGTAAGGAAAAACCAACATAAAAAGGTCGTCATAACGAGGTTGTGGCGACCTTTTTTGCTAACTTTGCGGGACAACTTGAAAAATCTAATAAATATATGCACCATTTATCAACTTTATTTCCCGCAGCACTTTTGCTGCTCTCGCTCCATTGCACCGCTTGCGGTGGTGGTACGGACGATATCGAAGATCCGACAGAGAAGCCCTCTACCTCTACCGGAGGCGGAACAACCGATAACTCGGGAGGCGACAACACGAGTGGAGGAACCACCACTCCTACATTAAACAATTATCCCACGCCCGACCGCTCCAAGGTGGCAGCCTTTCCCGGTGCACACGGCGCCGGACGTTACGTGCAGGGGGGTGCCGGTGGCGCCGTCTATGTGGTGACGAAACTGACCGATGACGGCTCGGAAGGAACCTTGCGCTGGGCGCTCGAAAAGAAAGATCGCCGCACCATCGTCTTTGCGGTGAGCGGTATCATCGAACTGAAGAAAACTTTGAAGCTGGAGGAAGATTGCGGTCATGTCACCATTGCCGGACAGACGGCACCGGGCGATGGTATTTGCTTGAAGAATTACTCCTTCCAAATCAATGCCAGTGATGTGATTATTCGCTACATCCGCTCGCGTATGGGCGATGAGGCCAAGGAAGAGAATGATGCCATGTGGGGACGTGATCTCACGGATGTCATCATCGACCACTGCAGCTTCAGCTGGAGTACCGATGAGTGCGCCTCTTTCTACGACAACCAGAACTTTACGATGCAATGGTGTATCCTGAGCGAGAGCTTGACCATCTCTGTTCACTCGAAAGGCTCACACGGCTACGGAGGTATCTGGGGTGGTCAGACCGCCACGTTCCATCACAACCTGATGGCACACCACAGCAGTCGTACACCGCGTCTCAACGGTAGTCGCTACACGGGAGCTCCCGACAAAGAGTTGGCGGAACTGCGCAACAATGTTTTCTACAACTGGGGACCGACCAACGGTGCCTATGCCGGAGAGGGTGGTAGCTATAACATCGTAAACAACTACTACAAACCGGGTGCTTCAACAATCACCAAGAAGAGCATTGTGAACCGCATTTTCCAGCCCAACAGTGATGACGGTTCGAATAAGAATGTAAAGGGTGTATGGGGTAAGTTCTATGTGGCAGGCAACTACTTTGACAATACGTGCGAAGGCTTCAACAGCAGCTACAACAGCTTAATCACGAATGTGAACAGCGACAACTGGAACGGCATCCATCCCAGCTACAAAGATTGGGATACGCAGGATGTCAGTCAGTTCAAGTCGACGAGTGAGTTTAAGGTCTCCTCGGATGTCAGCAGCTTCAGTGAAACCGCTTCGCAAGCCTATCAGAACGTCCTGGCCTATGCCGGTGCTTCTTATAAACGAGATGTAGTGGATGAGCGTATCATCAACGAGACCAAGAACGGTACCTACAACAAGGTAACCACCTCCATGGGTAGTGCCAACGGCTTGATTGATTCGCAGTCGGATGTTGGTGGCTGGCCCGCTTATACACAGTCGACCGTCCCCGTAGATAGCGATAAAGACGGTATGCCGGATGATTGGGAGAAATCCAAAGGCCTAAACCCGGACGATGCTTCCGATGCTGCTAAATACAATCTGGACCCCAGCTACACCAACCTGGAAGTCTATATGAATAGTTTGGTAGAAAGCACCTTCCCGGCTTCTCAGTTGAACTAATTCT
>CAYSOW010000088.1:0-8529 GCA_964432715.1 uncultured Bacteroides sp. | reverse complement strand
GCAGCCGCTTTACACTTATCGCGCAAAGCATCCATATCGCTGCCCAACGGTGCGTAGCAGAGTGTCACACCCATACGACGATTCAACTTCGTGTAGGGCTTACCAAAGATACGAAGGTAGGTATTCTTCTCCTTCAGCACTTCCTCTTCACCACGATACTGAGGACGTTCTTTGCTTGCAATCGGCGAGAGAATCACCGCACTGGCTCCCATACGCTCCAACGTAATCTCCGGGATGGGATAACCCAACACCGCGCGACAGTGCAACTCAAATTCGCTCAAGTTCTGCGTACCTGCCAGAGTCACCATACCCGTGTCATGCGGACGCGGAGAAAGCTCTGAGAAGTAGACGCCGTTCTCATGGCTCAGGAAGAACTCTACGCCCCAGATGCCCGCACCTGTCAACGCAGCCGTTACCTTTGCCGCCATCTCCTCAGCCTCTTTCAAGTGCTCCGGAGCAATGTGAGCCGGCTGAAAACTCTCGCGATAGTCACCGTTCTTCTGTACGTGTCCAATCGGTGCACAGAAAAGCGTCGGACCATTCTTCTGCGTCACGGTCAACAAAGTAATCTCACTATCGAAACGGATGAACTCCTCGATAATCAACTCTTTGATGTCACCGCGACTACCGCTGCAACCATAATCCCAGGCATGCTGCAACTCGTCCTCTCCTTTCACGATGGATTGACCCTTACCGGAAGAAGACATCAACGGTTTTACCACACACGGGAAACCAATCTTCTTAGAAGCTTCCACCAACTCTTCATACGACTTCGCATAGAAATACTTCGCCGTCTTCAAGCCCAATTCCTTGGCAGCCAAATCGCGTATCGCCTTACGATTCATCGTAAAGTTCACCGCTTTCGCACTAGGCACCACCTGTATACCCATCTTTTCGCAGTCATACAAGCGCTCCGTACGAATGGCTTCAATCTCAGGCACGATAATATCAGGATGATGCTTCTCGACCACCGCCATCAGCTGGTCGCCGTTCAGCATATCAAACACCTCACATTCGTCCGCCACCTGCATTGCCGGGGCATGTTCATAAGAATCACAAGCCACAATATACTGTCCCTTACGCTGAGCAGCAATTACGAACTCTTTACCCAGCTCACCGGAGCCTAACAGAAGAATCTTTTTAGTCATAGCTTCAATAAGATTGATTAAATTCGCCACAAAGATAAACGATTAAAATGAAAACTTCCTATCTTTGCTATAAAATTTTAAAAATAAAATCAATTCAAATCAATTCAACTCGATTCAATTCAAATCAATTCAATTCAATTCAAATCAAATAACTCAAATGGAAACTATAAATATAGAAGAAGCCGGCTTGAAAGAGATCCCTACCCTGCAATCTATTGCTGAGATTGCCTTTCGTGCCACCTATAAAGAGATTCTTACTCCCGGACAGATGGAATACATGATGGACTGGATGTACTCCACTGCCAGTCTGCAACAGCAGTTTGCCGACGGCCACCGATACTTTATCGCCAGCCTCGACCGGCGCCCCGTGGGCTATGTCTCGATAGAGCCTCAGGGCCCGCAGCTGGTTCACCTCCAGAAGATTTACGTGCTCCCGTCCGAGCAAGGAAAGGGAATCGGAGCCTGCCTCTTCCGTCATGCCACCGACTATATCCGTGCCCACTATCCTTCGCCCTGCATCATGGAGCTGAACGTCAACCGCCACAACCGTGCCGTCACCTTCTATGAGCACATGGGTATGCACAAAGACCGCGAAGGCGATTTTCCCATTGGCGAAGGGTATTATATGAACGATTACATCATGCAGATTACGCTCTAGAAAACAAGAAAACCGAAAACAAGAGAACCCCAAAACAAAGAAAACCGAGCAAAACAGAGATTTTACCCTCCGCTTCGCTCGGTTTCTTTATTTATCATCAGTCGTTCGATTATTGATGCTGCTCTCTAAGCAAGTCATTTACCGTCTTCACCGGGTTAAATGTACCCAGAGGCACCTCTACGAACACCGTGTTCCAGTCGCTCATCGCGCCGTTCCACAAGCCCGGGAGCTCCAACGCCTTCAAGTCCTTGCCATTCTTTGATTTGAAAGAGATAAAGCCCGTAGATTTATCCACGTAGTCCACCAAGTTGAACTTATTACCCTTGTAGTCGCGAACAGCGCAAACCAAATCCACCGGATTGAAGTGCGTACCCTTCTCAAACATCTCCTTCTTCTGCGGATCTTTCATATCAATCTGCGAGCTCTCCAGAATCTGCAGAGAAACCGTACCATCCTGATTGTAAGCCAAGAACGGACCGCCACCCGGCTCGCCCACATTCTTCACCATACCACACACACGCATCGGGCGGTTCAACTTCTTACGCAGATAGAGCACCAAGTCGCCATCCTCCAGCGTCTTGATATCCGCTTTGCGGCAGAACAACTGCTGCTGAACGAAGCGAATGATCTCCTCCACCTGTGCCTGTGAGTAAGTACCGCTATCCAGCAAACGCAGATACTCGAAAGCCTTCTGCTGCAGCGTAACCAGCACACCCGCAATCAGCTTCTTGTAAGTCACCGTCTCCCCTTTCAGGCGGTCGGGCACCACATTATCAATATTCTTAATGAACACCACGTCAGCGTCCAAATCGTTCAAGTTCTCAATCAGCGCACCGTGGCCACCCGGGCGGAACAAAATCTTACCCTTGTCGCGGAACGGCTTGTTCTCCATATCCGCAGCCACCGTATCAGTGCTCGGTTTCTGCTCAGAGAGCGAGAGATGATACTTCACCCCATACTTCGCCTCATACACCTTCGCCTTCTCAGCAATCAGCTGCTCAAACAGCGCGCGATGCTCGGTAGACACCGTAAAGTGCACGTTCACGTCGCCACTCTTGCCGGCAGCGTAGAGCGCACCCTCCACCAAGTGCTCCTCCAGCGGTGTGCGAGCTCCCTCCGCATAGCGGTGGAACTTCAGCAAACCCTTCGGCAGTGCACCATAGTTCAAGCCCGCAGACTCCAGCAAGTTAGAAGTCACCGCCTTGTAGTTGCCCTCAGCCAACAGCGCCGGAATCTCCTTACCCTGGTTCTTTACGCAAGCCGCGTTCAAGTCCTCATAAAAAGCAAATTGCTGAATGTGATCGAAGAATTTCTTTTCAAAGTCCGTAGTCGGTACTGCATAGTCAGCGCCCAGGAATTCAAACATGTTTTTAAACATACGGCTCGCTGCGCCCGAAGCCGGAACAAACTTCGTAATCTTATGCTTCGGTTCGTCCACATAAGCCTCCCAAGCCTTCAGATAAGCCTTCTGAGCCGACTCATCCGGAGCCAGGATGCCTCTCTCCAGAGAAGCAGCTCCATCCAACTTCAAGTAGGGGAAACCCTTTTCAAAACACGCCAATTGCTCGGCAATCTGACTCTCTGTAATGCCTTTCTTGGCAAGCAGTTCTTTGTCTTCTTGTGTCAACATTCTGTAAAAGTCTAAAGTTATTTATTGATACTATGATTTGTTTTGTTTGTCATTCTCTTTTCTTCGTGAAAAACACGGTGAAAACCAATCATTTCTCCGTCTTTAAACGGATTTTGACTAAATTTTCCGTGTAAAATTATAAATTCTTCTTGAAGCATGCCAATAAAAAGAAGAAAAAAAGTACTTTTACACGCAAAATTCTTAAGCTATGGAAGAAAACGTATTTTTTACAGCAGAAGAAAAGGGCGAATTGTTTGTGCTCTACAAAGAGTTGCTTCGCCTCTCAGGGGAGACACTGCGTGCGGATGACTGCAAGAAAATCAAGAATCATCTTCGCGAAGCTGCCCAAAATCGTTCGCTGCAACGTGACGATTTCGGCATGAACCCCATCATCAAGAACATGCAGACGGCCATCATCGTGGCCGAAGAAATAGGCATGCAGCGCGCTTCCATCCTCGGCATCATGCTGCAGGACAGCGTCCGCATGCACCTCATTACTCCCGAACAAGTGCAGGTGGAATATGGCGAGGATGTGGCCGGCATCACCCGCGGACTGATTCGCATTCATGAGCTATACGCCAAGAGTCCCACGGTGGAGTCGGAGAACTTCCGTAACCTGCTCCTCTCTTTTGCCGAGGATATGCGCGTCATCCTGATCATGATTGCCGACCGTGTCAACATCATGCGTCAGATCAAGGAGACCGCCAACCTGAAAGCACAGCAGGAGGTGGCGGGCGAGGCTGCCTATCTTTACGCTCCTTTGGCGCACAAGCTGGGCCTGTATAAGTTGAAGTCGGAGCTGGAGGACCTCTCTCTGAAATATCTGGAGCATGATGTCTACTATTTAATTAAGGAGAAGCTCAACCAGACCAAGGCGTCGCGCGACCGCTACATTGCTTCGTTCATCGCCCCTATTCAGAAGAAGTTGGAGGAGTCGGGACTGAAGTTCCACATGAAGGGACGTACCAAGTCTATCCACTCCATCTGGCAGAAGATGAAGAAGCAGCACACCACCTTTGAGAATATCTACGACTTGTTCGCCATCCGTATCATCCTCGATTCTCCGCTGGAGAAGGAGAAACAGGAGTGCTGGCAGGCCTACTCCATCGTGACCGATATGTATCAGCCGAACCCCAAGCGTCTGCGCGACTGGCTCTCTATTCCGAAGAGCAATGGCTACGAGTCGCTCCACATCACGGTGATGGGTCCTGAGGGCAAGTGGGTGGAGGTGCAGATTCGTACCGAGCGCATGGATAACATTGCGGAACGCGGTGTGGCTGCCCACTGGCGCTACAAGGGTATCAAGGGGGAAACCGGCCTGGACGAGTGGCTCACCTCTATCCGTGAGGCGCTGGAGAACAGCGATACTGATATGGAGGCCATGAACCAGTTTAAGATGGATCTTTATAAGGATGAAGTCTTTGTCTTCACTCCCAAGGGCGACCTGTACAAGTTGCCGAAGGGGGCTACGGTGCTCGATTTCGCCTTCCATATCCACACCAATGTGGGTAGTCGCTGCATCGGTGGCCGTGTCAACGGGAAGAATGTGCCTATCCGCCAGGTGCTCAACAGTGGCGACCAGGTGGAGATTCTGACCTCCAGCACGCAGACGCCGAAGAATGCCTGGCTGAACATCGTCACCACTTCTCGTGCCCGCACCAAGATTCGTCAGGCGCTGAAGGAGATCACGGCGCGCCAGTCGGACTTTGCCCGCGAGATGCTCGACCGCAAGTTTAAGAACCGTAAACTGGAGTATGACGAGGCCATCATGATGCGTCTCATCAAGAAGGAGGGCTTCAAGGAGGTGAGCGAGTTCTATCAGAAGATTGCGGAGGAGTCGTTGGATGTCAATGAGGTGATTGATAAATACCTCGCTATGCAGAAGCGTGAGAATAGCGAGAGCAGTGAGCCGGTGAGCCGCAGTGCCGAGAACTACAACATGCAGGAGGACGAGGAGACCATCAAGCAGAGCAACAGCAGTGACGTGCTGGTGATTGGCAAGGATGTGAAGGGTATCGACTTCTCCTTGGCGAAGTGTTGTAACCCCATCTACGGCGATGATGTCTTTGGCTTTGTCACCATCAACGGAGGTATCAAGATTCACCGTACCGACTGCCCCAATGCGCCGCAGATGAAGGCTCGTTTCGGCTATCGTATGGTGCCTGCGCGCTGGGCGGGTAAAGGTAAGGATACGCAATACTCTTGCCGCCTGAGTGTGATTGGGCACGACGATATCGGTATCGTGAACAACATTACTTCCATCATCTCGAAGGAGCCGAACATTCAGCTGCGTTCCATCTCCATCAGCTCGAACGACGGTCTGTTCTCGGGTATGCTGACTGTGAATGTGGATGACACTTCGAAGCTCGAGGCTTTGCTGAAGAAACTGCGGGGCGTGAAGGGTGTGAAACAGGTGGTCAGAAGTTGAAAACGATAAGAAAATAAGAAGATATAAGAAGATAACAAGATATAAAAAGATAAGAAGATGAATGCAACGATTAACGACATGATTACGCGTCGCAGCGTAAAGAAGTACCTGGATAAAGAGGTACCCCATGAACTTCTCGAAGAGATTGTAAAGGCCGGCACGTATGCCCCTTCCGGCATGAATCGTCAGCCTTCTGTCATCTTGGCCGTAACGAACAAAGCTTTGATCAGTCGCCTCTCTCGCATGAATGCGGAGGTGCTGGGCACTGACAAGGACCCGTTCTACGGAGCGCCCGCGGTGTTGGTGGTATTGGTGGATAAGTCGGTCAACACACGCATTTATGACGGCTCTCTGGTGATGGAGAACCTGATGCTGGCTGCGCATAGCCTGGGACTCGGCTCTTGCTGGATTCACCGTGCCAAGGAGATGTTTGAGTCAGAGGAGGGCAAGTCGATTCTGAAGGAACTGGGCCTCTCCGGAGAATATGAGGGCGTGGGTAATTGCATCGTGGGCTATGCCGCTCCGGATGCGGTGAAACCTCAAAGCCCGCGCAAGAAGGATGCTGTGATTTGGGTGAAATAACTCCTCGGAGTGAAGCCTCTCGGGGCGGCACCTCCTATTGAAGTGTCCCTTGTGAACGACCTCTCCCGTGTGAAGTAATTATACCATTCGAGCCTATTTCCGAATCAGCGAGATTTCGCAATTCGGAAATAGGCTCGAAGTATTAAAGTACAGGCGTCAGCCTATAGGAACGCAGCATGGCGCTTTAAGGGGGTGCCACCAGCCTCCCCCATTAGGCCCATAGGGACGTTTTGAAGCCTTTTTGTTCCTCTTACAGCGCCCCCTTGGTAGAAGGCAGTTCGAAGTGATAAACATCCCGCTTCACCGCCATTTTCAGGGCACGTGCCAACGCCTTGAAGATACCCTCAATCTTGTGGTGCTCATTGGTACCCTCCGCCTTGATGTTCAGATTCATCTTTGCCGCGTCACTAAGCGACTTGAAGAAGTGGAGGAACATCTCGGTGGGCATCTCCCCAATCTTCTCGCGGGTGAAAGTGGCATCCCATACCAGCCAGGGGCGACCACCGAAATCGAGTGCCACCTGACAGAGGCAATCGTCCATCGGCAGGCAGTAGCCGTAGCGCTCAATGCCACGTTTGCTGCCCAACGCCTGATAAATGCACTCGCCCAAGGCCAATGCCGTATCCTCGATGGTGTGGTGCTCATCCACCTCCAAATCACCCTTCACGCGGATGGTGAGGTCCATGCCTCCGTGCTTACCAATCTGCTCCAACATATGGTCGAAGAAGCCCAGACCGGTATGGATGTCACACGTACCGTTACCGTCCAGGTTCAAGTCGATGTGAATGTCAGTCTCCTTGGTGGTGCGCTGCACAGAAGCCTTGCGCTCCCCCGCAAAGAGGAACTCCGCCACACGCGCCCAGTCGGTAGTGGCCAGTGCGCAAACCCCTTGCAACTCCGGTGAGAGAGAGGTGGTGTCCGGCTGCAGCAGAATCGCACGGCAGCCCAGATTCTTCGCCAGCTCCACATCCGTGGGGCGATCACCGATGACAAAACTACCCGCCAAGTCGTAATCGCCCGAGAGATATTGCGTCAGCATCCCCGTGCGAGGCTTCCGTGTAGGCGCCTCGTCCTCCGGAAAACTACGGTCGATGCAGACCTCATCAAAAGTGATACCCTCGCCCTCCAGCGTCTTCATCACCAGGTTGTGCACCGGCCAGAAGGTAGGCTCCGGAAACGAATCCGTCCCCAGTCCGTCCTGGTTGGTCACCATCACAAAGCGGAAGTCGAGCTTCTCGCGGATGAAGGAGAGATTACGGAAGACACCGGGATAGAACTCCAGTTTCTCAAAAGCATCGAGTTGGTAGTCGACGGGCGGTTCGATGACCAGCGTACCGTCGCGATCTATGAATAATACACGTTGTTTCATATCAGTTTTTTACGCTTTATTTTCTCCCTCCTTATTTAATCTCTTTCAAAGCCTCCAGCAACGTCTGATTCTCCTCGGGCGTACCCACCGTGATGCGCAGGCAGTTGCCGCAGAGCGTCACGTGCGAACGATTACGCACGATGATGCCTTGTTGCACCAGATAAGCATAGATACGGTTGGCATCCGTGACACGCGTCAGGAAGAAGTTGGCATCCGTGGGGAAGATATGCAGGCAGCAAGGCAGTTGGCTGAAGCGCTCCATCAAGCGGGTACGCTCCTCGCAAAGCACCTTCACCCACTCCACCACCTGTGCGTGGTTGGCCAGCAGTTCCAAAGCCTTCTGCTGCGTCAGCAAGTTGACATTATAAGGATACTTCACCTTATTCATCAGTCCGATAATCTCCACAGAAGCAAAGGCCATGCCGAGACGGATAGAGGCGCATCCCCAAGCCTTCGAGAAAGTCTGGAAGACAATCAAGTTGGGGTACTTTGACAGCAGGTGCGAGAAGGTAGGCTCCGACGAGAAGTCGCTATAGGCTTCATCCAGAATGACCAACCCCTCGAAGCGGTCGAGCAACGAGAGAATCTCACTGCGTTGCAGCGCGTTGCCCGTCGGGTTGTTGGGCGAGCAGAGGAAAATCAGCTTGGTGTGCTCATCAGCAGCCGCCAACAGCCGGTCGGCCGAGAACTGATAATCCGCATCCAGCTGCACCT
>CAYSOW010000087.1:0-8569 GCA_964432715.1 uncultured Bacteroides sp. | reverse complement strand
TTCTGCAAATAAATTTCGTGAATAGCCGTTTTTGGAACGTGAATGGGCGATTTGAACGAGGGAACGAAATTAGAAAGATGTCAATTTCAAGCCTTAAGCATTTAGATAAAAAGTTTCGCTTCTTTTATAAAATCAATATTACTTAAACAGATTCACCATAGAAGCAAGCACAGAGGCCAACGATGCAGACGCTGTACTCAAGCCCAGGATTTCTTGACGGGTTATCTTCTTTTCCGATTTTACAGGCACGATGATTTCACACCCGGGTTCAAACTTACTTGCCGAACGACCCTTTAGACGAGAAACCGTTCCGTTCATATACACCACATATGCACGTTTCTTCTTGGCATGCACACCATAACCGCCGGCTTGATTGATATAGTACGACTTCGGCATCCCTTTCTCATAGAGCACCGTATTGGGATATAGCACATCTCCGTGTATCTTGACGGTGTTATCCAGCTCAGGTACATAAAGCATGTCGCCCTCGCGAAGCACCAAGTCATAATCGGAACCGGGCTTTTCCAATGCCTTCTTAAGGTCGATGCCGACTGAATAGTATTCTGAGAGATCGAGCTGCTCGGTACTGATAGAATCCTTGCCCAGTGATTCTTTGGTTAAATGTAACGCATCGCCCCGACGAGTACGTTCCTCCTCATTCATATGACGCATCAAACGAGCGCCACGTGTATAAGCATCGTTCGTTACCCCACCGGCCTCTTTGATTAAGTCCGTCAAGCGTTCGCTCTTCTGAGTCAAAGCGTAACGACCAACGAAAAGCACTTCACCGACCACGACCACATTCTGCTGCGCACGATACGCCGGACTTCGACGGATATAGATTTCATCGTATGGTTCCAACACGAAGTCCCCCTCGTCAACAAGATATCCATCGTTCATTGCGAAGGTATAAGTTTTCCCAATCGAGTCGCTTACCGTCATGCCCATCGGATCTTTGATTCTACGAGTAAGATCGATGTGCACCATGGAAGCAGATTCAGAGAGGCCACCCGCTTTGATCACCAAGTCCTTAATGGTCATGCTCTTTTCAAAAGGAAAGGTACCCGGATGAGCCACCTCGCCGTGAATGGTCAGTGTTCCCTCCTCACTGAGATCATGGATGCCGGGGATATAAAGTACATCGTTACGTTGCAACGGTACATCCGGCTGTGTACCATCGAGTATGCCACGCAGGTCAACAGGAATCATCTCCAATGTCAAGTCCTCACGTTCACGTTGCAATTGCGCACGATTCATGAAGGCATCGCCACGCAACCCCTCGGCTTTTTCTATCAACTGCTTCACGGTATTTACATCTCCGTTTACCTGGTACATGCCGTCACGATAGACAGCCCCACGAATCTCTACGCGATTTTCGAATCGATCGAGCACCTCACCGACAATTACAGAGTCTTGATCCACCAACTTAAAATCGCTATAATCCTCCTCATCGACATTGTAGAATTGCTTTTCCATCCCATTGTTTCTGCGGCACAAGCGAACACTCTTTGTATAAGCATCACCGGTAAAACCGCCGGCATAGTTCAATAAGGTATGGAGGGTCTCATCACTCTTCATCTCGTAATACATCGGACGTTTCACTTTACCTGACAGCATCACCATACTCTCGTAAGGAGGTACCAAGATCATATCGTTCTCCATCAAGCGAAAATCATCCACCGATTTACCGTAGAGGAGATAGTCGTAGACATCGACTTCAGCAACTTTACGCCCACCACGCATCACGCGGATGTTACGCAAGCTGCCGATGTTGTTTATACCTCCTGCACGATAGAGCGCATGGAAGACGGAAGCGAAGGAGGAGAGTCGATAGGTACCAGGTATGGCTGCCTCCCCCATGACATTTATCTGAATGGTGCGAATCTGTCCCAAAGTCAGGTTCACATGAGAAGTGTTACCCTGTACTCCGGCATAAATCTTCGCGAACTCTCGCTGCAGGTAACTATTGGCCTCCTTCACCGTCATACCATTCAGATAAACCGGTCCCAGAGAGCTTACCATGATACAGCCTTCCGCTGAGATGAACTGACGGATGGTGTTCTCCGCAGCGCCCCAAACATCAATGATGACTTCATCACCCGGACCCAGCTTATAGTTCTCGGGAGTCGCCATATGAACGTTTGGTTCGAAGGTGAGATTCCGATTATTGAAGATGTTGTGACCAAAGACGGCTGCCGGCTGAACCACCAACGAGTCTCGGTTCTGTGCTTGCAGGTTAACCGTGATTAAACTTACAAGTATGAGTAGTTTTACAATTCTTTGCATGAAATTTCGATTGGCTAATTTTTACTGCAAAGGTACGCTAAATACTCATACAGATGGTCCCGTTTCTTAAATATTTAATTCATATTCAGCTATTTACGCCTATTCAAACCTCTCCCCTTCCCTCTCCCTCCTCCTCTTCATCTCCTTCGCATTCACCGGCTGTCTCTTCGGGTCGAACGCATTCCGCAGCGCCTTATTCAGCCCCTTCACCGTCATTTTATAAGTCAGGAAGGCATGCACCGCCTTGGCAAACTTCGTATCACACAACACACTCTCATCAATATAGTTATCCTTAATCCACAAGTAACTGCGCATCAACAGACACGTCTGCTCATTGTTCGTAGAGTAATGCAGCATCCAGATGAAACCACCCAGCTGAGACTCGTTCGGGATGTGGTAACGTATGTGCTTCCAAGCCTCCGGATGAGCCTCTTTCATTGCTTGTAAGATTGCTCTCTCTTCCTCCCAATCCACGGCGTAGATGTAGGGAAAGTTGACTCGCAAGGCCTCCAGGTAGGTGGGGCGTTCGTCGTGCGTGGTTGTTAAGTCTGAAAAATCCATATACATATCAGCTGGGTGTCTTATTGGTTTCGGCCTGCAAATTTATTACATTTCTTTGACGAACAAAACGAATCTGATAGAGATAACACCACTGTAGTTCCCATTTCTTCTCTTCTGTTCCAATATCACTTGCCTTTGAACCAGTCCTCCTACCTTTGCCGCCGTCTTTGAAACACAAAGGCGAAATTTATCTACAATTCAATGATTTATTAACCAACAAAACTGATTAAGAAGTATGGAAAGATTCCTTACCCTTTTTCATCCGCCGGTGACGAACACCACGCACTATGAGGTGCTGGCGTTGCGAGAATTGGCGGAGAAGATTAAACATGATCCGACCCTGAAACAGCAGACGCAAATGGTGCGCAGCTATCCGTATGGGTCGACGAAGTACAAACAGACGAAGGTGCAGCAACTGCCGATGGCTACGCCGTCGGGACTCTTCCGGCACCGGTCGCTCGAGGGACTGGTGGCACCCAACGGACTGCTGGTGGTCGACCTGGACGGACTGGCGTCTGAGGAGGAGGCGAAGGGGTGGCGCGACCGCCTCTTCGAGGATCAATGGCTGTCGGCGGAACTGGCTTTCTGCTCGCCCAGCAACCGGGGCGTGAAGCTCTTCGTGCCCTATGAATGGAGCCCGAAACGGACACTGCTGGAGTCGTTTCGCGAGCAACTGGAGACCACTTGGGACTATCTGCGGATGCGGTATGAACTGAAGGTGGACGAGGCAAACACCGACCTCTGCCGCGGCTGTCTGGTGTGTCACGATGAAGGGGTGAAGTTTCGTTACCCCTTTTTCAGAAAACTTAAATTAACCAAATAAGGTCAAGAAATGAAGAAAAAGAAAATTTCTTGCAAGGAAAAAAGTTCAAGGATTATGAATGGTAAAAAGATGAAGTTATGAAGACAAAAACAAACATGGAGTTCCTGGAATGGATGACGGAGTGCATCACGGAACAACGGGTGGATATCGCTTTCGACCACCGGGATTATCTGCTGCTGACGTATGCCATCGCCAATGATTGCGGCGAGGCGGGACGAGCTCTGTTTCACAAGATTACATCGATTTCAACGAAGTATGACTGTGAGAATAATGACAAGCTCTACACGCAGACACTGCGGACGGGACGGAACGGTAATACGCTGGGGACAGTCTACTACCTGGCGGTGCAGGCAGGCGTGAAGTTCGAGCGGAACGAGAAGTACCAGCTGTATAAAAATTTCATTTCGGAGATTTCTTGCACCCCCTCTTCTTATACACACACACGCGCGTGCGCGGTTCCGCCGGGTGAAACACTCGGTTTTATTCCGCAAGAGGCTGAAGATGTGGAGGTTGCAGAAGAGAAGCATCCGGAAGTTTTCCCAACTTATCAATGGCCCAACTTCCTGCAGCGGTGTGTGGCGTGTGGCGGCTCCGATCCGCAGCGCGACATTCTCTGGCTCTCGTGCCTCGCAGTGCTGGGCGCCACCATCGCCCCCACGCTCCATTTCTTCTACTCGCGACGGAAGTTTCACCCCAACCTGCAACTCTTTGTGGTGGCGGAAGCGGCCTCGGGTAAGGGCGTGATGTCATGGGCCTACCGGCTGGGCGCTCCGATGCATCGGCGGTTCCGGCGGGAGTATGAACAGGCAAGGGCCATCTACAAGAAGCAGCTGGCGGCTTATCAGCAGCTGGGCAAGAAGAAGTCGGAGATGGAGGAGCCGGTGCAGCCGCCGGTGCATCTCTTCTACATCTCCGGAAACAACACGGGTACGGGCTTGCTGGAGAACCTCTTCGACGCGAAGGGGATGGGCATTCTCTTCCTCTATGAGGCGGATGAAATCTCGACCTCCATCGCCTCGCAGTATGGCCACTTCTCGGACGTGCTGCGTAAGGTGTTCGACCATGAGAAGCTCTCCTTCAACCGCCGCACGGACCGGGAGTATCGGGAGGTGGAGCGCACCTGGCTGACGGTGGTGATGAGTGGCACGCCGGGACAGGTGGAGCCGTATGTCAACTCGGCAGAGAACGGTCTCTTCTCGCGCATCCTCTTCTACAAGGCGCCGCCGGTGACGAAGTGGAAGAATCAGTTTGTGGCGCAGGGCGAGGACCTAGGCGACCGCTTTGAGGCGTGGGGTAACCGCTGGGAAGAGGTGATGGAGCTCATCCGCAAGGAGGTATCGAGCGTGGAGATGGTGCTCACGGACGAGCAGCAGGAGCGTTTCAACCGGACCTTCGCGGCCATCTTTACGCTGGCGAACAGTGCGCATCAGAGTGTGGGGCGCAGTTCGGTGGCGCGTATGGCCATCAATCTGCTGCGGATGATGGAGCTGGTGGCTTGGTTGCGGGCGCTGGACGAGTGGCTGATGGGGGACGAGCCGGTGGTCTCTGCCTCCAAGCGACTGTTGCGCTGCCCGGGCATCGAGGCGGCTCCGGAAACCCATCCGGAGAATGTGCGGGACGGGGTGGTAGCCAACTTCCGCCTGCATATCTCGGAGGAGGATTTCGAGGCGATGCTCCGCCTGGTGGAGGTATTCTACCACCACTCGTCGTACATCATGACGCTACTGCCGGACTCGGAGGGGACGTCGCGGGAACGTTCGCCCAAGGAGCTGTTCCTCGATTCATTGCCGATACTTTTCAATCGACAGCAGGCAGTGGCTTTGGCGAAGGAGTGTAAGCTTAACGAGAACACGATGGATTCGCACTTGCGGCGGATGATAAAAACGGGCGAGCTGCTGCGGGAAGGAGATAATTACCGCTTCCTGATGAGTTTCGGTGAGTAAGTCCCGACACCCTCAAAAAGTAAAATAGTTTGAGAAAAGGGGTTCAAACACCCCCAAATCGTCCTGCATTTGCCTGCATTTCCTGCTCATTCTCCCCAAAATGCGATTTTGGACAAAATTTCATTTCGGTTGCGGATATATAGTACACGCGCCTGTGTGTGGAGAATTGTTCAGGGTGCAAGACTGCAAGACGCCTAAAAATAAAAAATATGCACAAATATAAAGACGAGCCGTTCCGGCCGATACACATGCTGAAGTCGGAACTGGCGCAGCGCTACTTTCCGGAGCTCTCAACGATGGCCGCCTGCCGGAAATTGCGGCGGTGGTTCGACTACTGTCCGGAGCTGATGGAAAAACTCGTCGCCGCGGGCTACCATCCCCGGCAACGATCGTTCACCGCCTACCAGGTGAAAATCATTGTGGAGTACCTCGGCGAGCCGTAACGGTCATTAACGGTCATAAACGGTCAGTCGGTTTTTCCCAGGTAGTACCTTTGCATCGTTCAAATGAGGGAAGAGGGTCACGCGGAGGCTCCGTTCCGAACATCCGGTCACGATGACTGAATCAAGCGGTCGAGTGACGCGAAACATGCGGTCGAATCGGTCCACTTATGCGGACGAGTGAGGCCCCTTGACCGCATGATTTCGCGAGTCCGCCAAAGTACTCGTAACACGCTGTAAATGAAGATGAAGCAGGAGCCGAGCGCCGCGGTGCACTCCTCCTTCCTCAGGAGAACCTATAAAACAAATGTTTAACTTAAATTTTAAAACAATGATTAATTATAGCGTAAACTTGAGAAGTAACCCGCAGAAGCCGGAGGAGGCGAAGAAAGCCTATGCCAACGCGCAGTATACGGAAGTGATGGACATTGATGATTTCGCGGAGCACATTGCCTCGCACGGCACCACCTACTCGCGTGCCGACATCCACGCCGTGCTGATTCTGGCGGTGGACTGTATGCGAGAGCAGTTGTTGGCGGGCCGCCGCATCACCCTGGGCGACCTTGGTACCTTCTCGGTGGGTCTGAGCAGCAAGGGGGCGGAGACCATCGCGGATTTCACCTCGAAGAACATCACGGAGGTGAACGTCAACTGGCGTCCCGGTGATAACTTCGAGAATCTCATCTCGGATGCGGAGTTCAATCAGGTGCCCTCACGCAAGGCGACTGCCTTGGTAACGAAGGCGGTGAAGGCCGGCGAGTCCTCTGTGGACTTGAGTTCGGTGACCACCTCTTCCGGCAGCGGTACCTCCGGCTCAGGTAGCGGCACCACCAACAGTGGTACTTCCAGCGATAAAGTAGAGGAGCTCGAACCGATTATGTAAATCTGACCTATGACAAAATCGAACGTATTGAAAATTTTGAGAGCCATTGCCCAAGCAATTATTGGCTTGTTGGCAGCGATGGGCGCCACTACTGCGGCTGAAGCCGCCGGTATCAGCGTCATTCCTGCAGGTATTATCTAACTAAAAATGGAAAGCACATGATACAAGAAAATTACCCTATGGTGCTCAGTGAAGAGCAGGTGATAAAGACGGAGACGGAGATGCTCCGGGTGGAGAGTGGAACGATGATGAGTGGTGCCGAGTCGGTGCGCTACCTCATCCTGCATTGCAGTGCCACGCGTGTGACGCAGGACTATCCTCCGGAGCAGATGGAAAGGGATCACAAGGCGCGTGGTTTTCGCACCATCGGCTACCATTTTTACATCCGCAAGGATGGATATACGAAGGAGTGTCGCAAGGTGTTGGAGGTGGGTGCCCACTGTCGCCCGTACAACCGTTGCAGCATTGGCATCTGCTACGAGGGTGGCTTGGATGCGGATGGTAACGCGGCGGACACGCGCACGCCGGAGCAGGTGGAGAGCATGACGTCGTTGCTGACGATGTTGCACGGGATGTTCCCGGAGGCGAAGATTCGTGGTCACCGGGACATGCCGGGCGCCACGCCGAAGGAGTGCCCCTGCTTCGATGCCTCGGAGTTTGAGTATATCGAGGATTTATAGCTTATTACTCATAGTTTGTTTCGTATTCCTATAGTTTTTTGGTTTGCGCAGCTCTGCCCGGGATGGGTGGGGCTGCGTTTTTTCTTTCAATTATTTTGTTTTAACATTTGTCGCATCGGATTATTTGATTTATCTTTGCATGAGTGGAGTTTTATGCTTATTTTTCATGGATTGATTTGACTCGTGCAAGGCGGCTCTGGGAAAAACGTGGAGCAAATTCGTGAGGACTCTGCTCCGTCTCTGAAATATTTTAAAAATCTTCGAGAATACTTTGAAAGTCTTGGAGTTTCTTTGAGATTTCTCAAAGATGTTAGAGATCATCTCAAAGTATCTCCAAGACTGCCTAGACGAGATCTCCGAATGCTTACATTACATCCATCAATTATTTTGCAACAAAGTGCCCTGGATAAACTTTATTTCCTTTGGCTAATTCTGATATTACTCTAACAGAATTACCCGCTCGTTCCTTATTACCTTTTGGCAAGTTCGTCACAACTGAAATGCCTGGAATATATGAATCCCCAGTAAAAATAGCACCTTTAATAACATATGTAAGACAACTTGGATTGTGCCCAGGTGTTTCATAAATCTCAAATGGAGGCAGCAACGTTATCCCATCAAGAAGCGCAATATTTTCAGGGTATTTGAACACAAAAGGCGCCTCGTGATATCTTGACAGATTTTTTCTATCACTTACCAACATCTCTTGTCCAACAGAATTCGTATATACTTTTACCGAAGGAAAAGCCTCAACCAAATCATTCAGTCCATATATATGATCAAAGTGGCAATGCGTTAAAAAAACGCCCCTTAAGTTTAAATTGTTATCTCTGATGGTACTGATTATTGGCTCCGTGTCACCAATATCAACAATCCAAGCATTATTCTCATCAGTGAGCAAATAACTCACCGATGAAAACAATGAATTTGTGAAAGCTTGAATTTCCAATAGT
>CAYSOW010000086.1:0-8597 GCA_964432715.1 uncultured Bacteroides sp. | reverse complement strand
GTTGCGAACGGGAAGCGGAAGGTGCAGCCGTTCTTCCATTCGGAACATCCGAAGGCGGTGCGCCCCTTGATGATGATGCCTTTGCCGCAGATGGGGCAGGCGCGTCCTTCGATGACGTCGGATGCTTGCAGGGGCTTTTGCTCCGGCTCTTTCGGCGTGCGCGGCTTGCGGGTACGCTTTTGGGGAGCTTCACCGTTTTCTTCGCTGCTTGCTTTGGCTGACTTCGTTCTCTTGGTCGCTTTCGCAGCGGTGCCTTCCGAGGCTCCTTCGGCCGATTTCTTTCCGGCTTTGCCTTTGACCGGAGCCTCCTCTGTAACGGTAATTCTTCGGTTGGTGTTGTCACTCAATACCTGGTGCACCAGCTCGCAAACCATCTGCTTCAACTCTTCCAGGAAGGTGCGCGCATCGTAACTCTTACGCTCTATCTCGCGCAGCTTCTTTTCCCAGATACCGGTCAGCTCGGCCGATTTCAGCAGGTCCTCGTGGATAAGCTGTATCAGTTCGATGCCGGTGTCGGTGGCAATCAGGTTCTTGCGCTCCTTGCGGATGTAGCGACGTTTGAAGAGTGTTTCGATGATGGCCGCACGCGTGGAGGGGCGACCGATACCATTCTCTTTCAAGGCATCGCGCAACTCGTCGTTGTCCACCAACTTACCCGCGGTCTCCATGGCACGCAGCAAGGTTGCCTCGGTGTAGGGCTTGGGCGGCTGAGTCCAACGCTCGTTCAGCTCCGGACGGTGCGGACCGCTTTCGCCTTTCGTGAAGGCGGGCAGCATACGCTCTTCGTCGGAACTCTTCTCCTCCGCGTTGTCTTCGGTGTCACGTTGGTAAATCACCTTCCATCCCGGGTCCAGAATCTGTCGGCCCGTTGCTTTAAACTCTATATGATTCGTCTCGCCGATGACCGTGGTCGTCGCAAATTTACAGTCGGGGTAGAACACCGAGATGAAACGTCTCGCCACCAAGTCGTACACCCGTCGCTCCATGTCGGTCAGTCCCTGCGGATAGACTCCTGTCGGGATGATGGCGTGGTGGTCGGTCACCTTCGAATTGTCGAACACCTTCTTCGACTTCGGCAAACTCTTGCCCTCCAGCGGAGCCGTCAGCACACTATAGTCGCGCAGTCCTTTCAGAATGTTCGGACACTTCGGGTAGATGTCGTCACTCAGGAAAGTCGTGTCCACACGCGGATAGGTGGTGAACTTCTTCTCATAGAGCGACTGAATCAGACGCAGCGTATCATCCGCCGAGTAGGCAAATTTCTTGTTGCATTCCACCTGCAATGAAGTCAAGTCGAAGAGTCGGGGAGGAGCCTCCGTACCGTTCTTCTTACCCACCTCCGTGATGGTGAAGGGTTGGTCGCTGATCAGTGCCAACAACGCCTCGCCGTCCTCCTTTTTCAAGATGGGCGGAATACCGCGGTTGTCGGTCGACTTCGCCTTCTTGTTGGCAGCAGCGTTCGCCTCCTCTTCCGCCAGTTCCTCGTCACTCTTGCGCACAATGGCCGAGAAGAGCGTGTTGCGGTAAGTTGTCTTCAGCTCCCAGTATTGTTTCGGAACAAAGTGGGCAATCTCCAGCTGACGGTTGACAATCAGCGCCAGGGTAGGCGTCTGCACGCGACCGATGGAGAGCACCTGTCGGTTCTGTCCGTATTTCAGCGTATAAAGACGTGTTGCATTCATTCCCAAGGTCCAGTCGCCGATGGCACGTGAGAGTCCCGCCTCATAAAGCGGCTGAAACTCCGACTGATCTTTCAGGTGCGAGAAACCCTCGCGGATAGCCTCCTCCGTCAGCGAAGAGATCCACAGACGCTTCACCGGACACTTCGCCCCCGCCTTCTGCATCACCCAGCGCTGAATCAGCTCACCCTCCTGGCCGGCATCACCACAGTTGATAATCTCGTCCGCCTGTTGCATCAAGCGTTCAATCACCTTAAACTGCTTCTCGATGCCCGAGTCGGCAATCAGTTTAATGCCGAAGCGAGGCGGAATCATCGGTAAACTGGCGAGACTCCAGGTCTTCCAGAGCGGCGTATACTCGTGCGGCTCCTTCAAGGTACACAGGTGGCCGAAGGTCCACGTCACTTGGTATCCGTTGCCCTCAATATATCCCTCGCGGCGTGTGGTAGCACCCAGCACGTCGGCAATATCTTTGGCCACACTCGGTTTCTCGGCTATGCAAACAATCATCCTTATCTAATTTTTGATTCTTGAATTCAGTTAGTAGAAAGCAAAGATACAACAAATTTTCGGTCCGAAATCCACCCTTTTCGATGAAAATTATACTTTGTTCATTCTTAATCATTAAAAATCGGATAAATTTCTTTGAACTAATTAATTTATTTGCTTCTTTTGTAATGATTTACAGGAGATAAAGCTTCTGTGCAAACAAATTGTTAATCAAAATCATAAAAACGAAATGAAAAAGTATTTAGCTGAGATGGTTGGTACAATGGTACTTGTACTGATGGGATGCGGTAGTGCTGTCTTCAATGGAGGCTGTGGCACACCTGCTCAAGTATTGATGGTTGCCGTAGCTTTCGGCTTGGCAGTGGTTTCTATGGCTTACACGATTGGCGGTATTTCCGGTTGCCACATCAACCCTGCCATTACGTTGGGCTGCTTGCTCACCGGTAGAATCAGTGGTAAGGATGCCGGTATGTATATGATTTTCCAAGTAATCGGTGCGTTCATCGGTTCCGCTTTGATTTATTTGGTCGTTTCTAATGTAAATCCGGAGACTGCAAGTTACATCGCTGCCAGCGGTGACTTCGCAACAACCACCGGTGCCAATGCTTGTCAGGCCGGTGTCAGTGAGATTGGCGGTCTGTTGGCCGAGATTATCTTCACCGCCGTCTTCGTGTTGGTGGTATTGGGTACCACTGATTCCAAGAAGGGCGCGGGCAACTTCGCCGGTTTGGCCATCGGTCTTTCTCTGATTCTGGTTCACATCGTATGTATCCCCTTGACAGGAACATCCGTGAACCCCGCTCGTTCCATCGCTCCCGCTGTATTTGCCGGTGGTGAGTCTTTGGCACAGCTCTGGATCTTCATTGTAGGTCCGTTCATCGGTGCCGCCATCGCTGCCTTGATTTGGAAGCTGGTGGGTGAAGAGAAGTAAGACTAATACCTACTTCATAATAAAAAAGAGTGCGATTGACCCCGTGAGGGATGAAGTCGCACTCTTTCTTGTATCTGCTGATTCTTTAGAAATTTCGGTTGTCGATATAGACCTCCAGAATCTTCGTCAGTCCGTTGGGGTTGTAGGGCGTTACGTGCAGGTCGGCCACACAGGCGGGAATCAGACAGCTGTACCCCTCGGTCAGCGTAATCTGTTTCACGGGCGGCTCCTGATTCTTGTCGAATCCCTGCATGCTGTTGATACGGATGGTACAGTGCCCCTCCATACACATATAAATCACGAACGAGTCGTACTTGTAGAGCTTGCGGTGGAACGAGCGGTTCACCTCCAGCAGTTTCACCACGAAGAACTCGTTCATCACCAGCGTCACCGGCTTGTTCAGCTTCCGCTCATAGTGCGAGCGATAGTCGTCGAGCACCGTGTAATCAATGGCATCCTTTGCCAGTTCCGTATGCAGCTGGCGCGGCTTCCCGTCCAGTCCCGGACGATTATAGTCGAAAATGCGGTAAGTGATATCACTGCTCTGTTGCACCTCCGCCAGCAGAATACCACCGCAGATGGCGTGCACGCGTCCCGCCGGGATGAAGAAGACATCACCCGCCTTCACCTCATGTTCCTGCAGCACCTCGCAGATGGAGTGATCCTCAATCCGCTTCTCATATTCATATTTGGAAATCGGCGATTTGAATCCCGAGTAGAGCTTCGCCCCCGGGTCCGCCTTGATGATATACCACATCTCCGTCTTGCCGAACGTCTGATGACGCTCCGCCGCCAGTTGGTCGTTGGGATGCACCTGAATCGACAAGTCCTTCGCTGCGTCGATAAACTTAATCAGCAGCGGAAACTGGTCGCCGTACTTCTGATAGACATTCACGCCCATCAGCAGCTCCTTGTACTCCCGCGTCAGCGTGTCGAGGTCGGTACCGGCCAGTGGACCGTTCTTCACGATGGAGCGACTGCTCTTCACCGCACTAATCTCCCAGCTCTCGCCGATAGGCTCCTCGTCAGCGGGCAAGTACTTCATCGGCTTCAGTCGATGACCGCCCCAGACAATGGTATGTAGATTATCCTCAAACAAAAGAGGATATAGAGGTTTCTGTTCGTTCATATCTTGTTTTGTCATTGATGGGACAAAGATAAAAATATTTTCGAACATTCACCCTATATCCTCTCACATCTTTCCCCTTAAAAAAAACTTGCTTCTTCTACTACCTAAAAGGCGGTTGCAACGTTTCCGGGGAAAAGTGCTATTTATTCGGAATCATGAAGTCCATCCCGGACGCTTTCAATAAACATGTCCCTCCTCCAGCTCTTTCTTGTCTATCTTCTTTCGCTCAATCACCCGCCAAGCGTAGACAATATAGGCTAGCACGAAGGGAATCAGCAGGGAGACGAAGGCCATTGTCTGCAGCGTGTATTGGCTGGAGCAACTGTTGCTCAGCGTGAGCGAACTCTGCAAGTCGTACGTCGACGGGTAGTAGGCGGTGTGGTTGTAGCCGGCCACCAGGAAGAGTGCCAGTACCGTCAGCACTGTGCCGATGCCCGCCTGCCAGATACCTTTGTCGGAGCGTGTGAAGAGTCCGAGGCCGATGCCCCAGAGCACCAGCACCACGCCCGCCACAAAGAGCAGACTCACCCACGGCAGTGCGATGAAGTTGTGCAGATACTTGTAGGGCTCCATCACTATCAGTCCGGTCTCCTCGTTGACAGCAAAGCCCTCGCAGGTGAGCAGGTAGCCCACAAAGCAGAGGAAGAAAATCAGAAAGAGAACCGTGTTGAAGAATAATCTCCGACGGATGCGCGGCAGGATGACCGCCTCCTCTTGCGAGAGTCGGTTGCGGAAGTAGAGCAGTCCCAACACCCTCGAGAGGAAGAGCACCGCCAGTCCCAGCACCACGTTCCACGGGTTCAGCAGCGCCTCCAGACCGTGTGCACGGCTTGCCCAACTGCTAATCACCGGCATCCAAGTATCTTCCAGGTTCCCCTTGTTGATGATAAATTCCGACCCCGTGAAGAAGGTGGCCACGGCACCGCCCAGCAGCACCGGACCGACCACTCCGTTGAACACCAGAAAGCTTTGATAGGTGCGTTTCCCCATCAGGTTGCCCAGTTGCGAGTGGAACTCGTAAGAAATGGCTTGCACCACGAAGCTGAAGAGAATCAGCATCCAGAGCCAGTAGGCCCCGCCGAAGCTCGTGCTATAGAAGAGCGGAAACGATGCAAAGAAGGCTCCGCCGAAGGTGACCAGTGTTGTAAAAGTAAATTCCCATTTGCG
The DNA here is from genome assembly GCA_964432715.1 of uncultured Bacteroides sp. Classification (GTDB taxonomy): domain Bacteria; phylum Bacteroidota; class Bacteroidia; order Bacteroidales; family Bacteroidaceae; genus Phocaeicola_A. The sequence goes on along the minus strand of CAYSOW010000086.1, from coordinate 3,181 downwards.
CCCCGTTACATTCACCAGCAACGTGCGCTCCTCCTCTGTCTTTCCCAGTTGAAAGAGGAGAGAGTTGCCGCCCTGCACAAAGAGCAGGAACACCAGGAGGGCTCCCAGTAATGAGACCAGAAACCACCAATATGCTTGTAAGAATAAGTAGTAATTCTCCATCGTTTTTCCTTATTAATGAATGAATCCGTTCGTTATACTTTCGCAGAGAAAATCTCTCCTTCGGCCCCTTTCTGAATGGCTTTCAGCAGAATGCGAATCTCCGCAGCCAAGAGTAGGGTAAAGAGAATCAGGAAGAGATAGAAGGTGAGCTGCACCGAGCCTGTCTGCAGGCGTGACACCGCCGCCGAAACCGGCAGCAAGTCCTGAATGGCCCACGGCTGGCGTCCCACTTCCGCTACAATCCATCCGGCCTGACTGGCCAGATAGGCGAGGGGAATGGACCAGACGCCCACCCAAAGCAACCAGCGTCTGCGCTCCAGTTGTTGCTTGTAGTTGAGGAAGAGCACCACCGCAAAGAAGAGGATAAAGTAAGAACCCAGTCCCACCATGGCGCGAAAAGCGTAAAAGTTGAGCGGGATGTTTGGAATCAGCTCCTCCTCGCTGCGCAGGTATCCGTAGCCAAAGTAGGGCATCTTCTCCTGCAACTCGGTGCGTGCCAAGGCAGCCGCCTCCTCATCGCCCCGTTCTTTCGCCGTGCGAAACGCCTTCAGTGCCGCAATGGCCTCTTTGCCTCGCGCCATCTTCTCTCGTGCCGAGAGCGCCACCTCGCCCGAAGGCATCGTGTAACCTCCCCTCAGCAACTCTTGCGTGCCCGGCACGTAGCCATCAATCTCATGCGTAGCCAGCAAGGAGAGCATCTTCGGCACCTGTATGTCGCCCACCAGTGTCAGCGCCACACCGTTGCCACCCTGCTCCAGTCCCTCGATGGCCGCCATCTTCATCGGTTGCAGCTTTGCCACCTGGTAGCCCGACTGGTCGCCGGTCAGTGCCGTCAGCAGTGCAGCCGTCAATCCCACGATGCCCGCCACGCGGATACTCATCTTCGCCATCTCGCGGTAACGGTTCTTGAGCAGATACCAGCAACTCACACCAATCACAAAGGCGGCACCCACCATCCAGGCGCTAAGCACCGTGTGCAGGAACTTCATCACCGCCACCGGTGAGAAGGCCACCGCCCAGAAGTTGTCCATCTCGTTGCGCACTGTTTCCGGATTGAAAGCCATTCCCACCGGGTGTTGCATCCAGGCATTGGCCACCAGAATCCACCATGCAGAGATGGTAGCTCCCGCGCCCGTCAGCCAGGTTGAGGCCAAGTGGAATCGCTTGCCCACTTTGTTCCATCCGAAGAACATCACCGCCACGAAGGTGGCTTCCAGGAAGAAGGCCACAATGCCCTCGATGGCCAGCGGTGCTCCGAAGATATCGCCCACAAACCAAGAGTAGTTGCTCCAGTTGGTGCCGAACTCAAACTCCAGAATCAGTCCCGTAGCCACGCCGATGGCAAAGTTGATGCCGAACAGCTTCATCCAAAACTTCGCCGTATCCCTCCAGAAGAGTTTTCCGGTGCGCACATAGAGGGTCTCCATGATGCCCATAATCACCGCCAGTCCCAGGGTGAGCGGCACAAAGAGCCAGTGGTAGATGGCCGTCAGAGCGAACTGCGCTCGCGACCAGTCGATGAGAGAGGAAGAGATGTTTTCAATCATGTGTATTCTTTTTAAGGTTATTAGTTAGTTTATTCGGCATAACATTACTTATGCCTGCTCATAATCTCTTTTACTCCTCGGTTTAATAGTTGTGTTAGTGGGTGACGGCCGCAGTCATTTCGACCGTTCAATCAATTCGTTGCCCACATAGTGGGACTTGTCACCTTTGTCTTGGAGAAAATCGGGAAAGAAGAACAGCTTCAGCAGTGCGAACATCACGAAGAGCTTCACGAGGATAATCACCCAGAGCACGCGCCCCCAAGTCATCCTCCGGAATCCGTCCCGATAGAAAAGCCATACTGTTTTCAGCATAAGACAAAGGTTAACTGTTTGTTTATGGATTCATTCCGTCGGTAAATATAGAAGTTTAGGTTGAAATGTACAAATCGCAACGTTAAATTTTTAAGAAACTGGAGAGGATGGGGCTGAAGTGGGTGGTAATGAACTGATAGTTAGTAATCATTCTGTTTAAATATGGTTTCAAAATGCTTTCCTGTTCAATGAAAATAATTCAAATCGTAATGAATGCTGAAAAATATTCAAAAAGAAAGTAAAATACTTGCTATGCTTATCAAAATGCAATAATATTGCAAATGTAAATAACAAAAGAGAATGAGAATTAGGGTAAATAAGTATATAATGACAGTTTGTATACAGATTATTCATCATATATATTAAGAAGAGTATGAAAAACAAGTTTTTGAAAATTTCAGGATGGCTCCTGGTGGGAGCACTCCTGATGCCTTCCACGGTTAAGGCGCAGAAAGAAGTAGAGACCTCAGTAGATGTAGATCTCGTGAGTAGTTATGTATGGCGTGGCCAGAAGTTGGGCGGCGTGAGCATACAGCCGGCATTGACGGTAGGTTATAAAGGATGGAGCCTCGGGGGCTGGGGTTCTGTAGGTTTCGACAGTGACGATACGCGTGAGTTCGACTTGACGTTGGGGTATGCCACGGGTGGCTTCAGCATTTCATTGACGGACTATTGGTTCAATGTGACGGGCGACGGAGTCTCTGCCAAATATTTCCGTTACGGTGCTCACAATGCGGAGAGCAGTCACGTGTTCGAGGCGCAGGTGGGCTATGATTTCGGTAAAGTAGCTTTGAATTGGTACACCAATATCGGAGGTGCCGACGGGGTGAACAAGGACGGTGATCGTGCCTATTCTTCCTATGTTTCGGCAACAGTTCCCTTTGTTTTGGGTGGCTTGGATTGGACCGCAGAGGTGGGTGCCACTCCCTGGGCCACTACTTTCTACGGCGCAAATGGCTTTGCTGTGACGAATGTTTCATTGGGTGCATCGAAGAATCTTTCTGTGAATGAGAAGTATGCTCTTCCCATCTCACTGACCGCCACCTGGAATCCTCGCACGGAGGATGCGTTCTTCACGGCCGGCGTGACTTTCTAAACATTTTCTAATAGGACAACAATCCCCGGGAAGCCCTTTGAAATGGTGCTTCTCGGGGATAATC
>CAYSOW010000085.1:0-8653 GCA_964432715.1 uncultured Bacteroides sp. | reverse complement strand
CGTTCAGCTTACTTTGACAAGAACTGATCCACCTCGGCAGCAATCTTGCGGCCGGAAGCAATCGCTCTTACCACCAGACTGGCACCCGAAGCCGCATCACCCGCCACGAAGACATTCTTCGCAAACTCAGGCTGCGTGGGGCGCAAGAAACCCATCGCCAGCAAGACAATGTCCGCCTCAATCACCTCCTTCTTGCCCGTCGGTTTCATCTGCGGACGCTCGCCCTCAGCAGCCGGAAGCCATTCCACTTCCTCCACCTCGACACCCGTCACCTTGCCATTCTTACCGATGAACTTGTTTGACGTCAGGCACCAACGACGAATACAACCCTCCTCGTGACTGGAAGTTGTCTTCAGCACCACCGGCCACTGCGGCCACGGCGTAGCAGGATTGTAACCCACCGGCGGCTTCGGCATAATCTCAATCTGAGTCACACTCACCGCACCCTGGCGCCAAGAAGTACCGATACAGTCACTACCCGTATCGCCACCACCAATCACCAGCACCTTCTTGCCCTTCGCAGAAACCAACTCCTCCTTCGGGAACGTCATACCCGCCAACACACGGTTCTGCTGCGACAGCATCTCCAAGGCAAAGTAAACCCCCTTCAAGTCGCGACCCGGAATCTGCAAGTCGCGTGCCTGCGGCGTACCCGTAGACACCACATACGCATCAAAGCCCTCCGGCAACTTCGTCACATCAATCGTCTGATTAAAGAGAAACTTAATGCCACTCTCCATCATCAAATCAATACGACGGTCGATAATCTTCTTATTCAGCTTAAAGTTAGGAATACCGTAGCGCAACAAACCGCCCGCATCCTCATTCTTCTCGAAGACAGTCACCTCGTAACCCTTCATGTTCAGCTGATTGGCAGCCGCCAAGCCCGAAGGACCGGCACCAATCACCGCCACCTTCTTACCCTTCGGCTCCGCCTTCTGAATCTTTACAAAACCCTCGCGGAAAGCAGACTCCACGATGGCGCACTCATTCTCTCGAATCGTCACAGGCGCATCCGCACTCAGCTTCAAGACACAACTCTTCTCGCAGAGCGCCGGACAGATACGTCCGGTAAACTCCGGGAAGTCATTCGTCTGCGCCAACAGCTTGTACGCCTCCTCCCATTTACCGTTGCTCAGCGCCTTCTGCCATTCCGGCTGCTTATTGCCCAGCGGGCAAGCCCAGTGGCAGAAAGGAACCCCACAATCCATGCAGCGCGAAGCCTGCAATTTACGATCGCTGCTGTTCAGCGTCTGTTCCACCTCACCAAAATCGGTGATGCGGTCGTGTATCGGACGATAACCGGCCTCTTGACGAGGGATGGTTAAAAATGCTTTTGGATCTCCCATTGTATATTGTTTTCTTACTTATCGTGATGAATAATAGTCGTCTTAATAATCTCTCTGCATGTCGGCAATCTTCTGCTGCAACTTGCGCATCTGCTCCTCCTGCAACACACGTTTGTACTCGATAGGTACCACCTGGATGAACTCCTCCACGTAGCGGCTCCAGTTGTCGAGCATCGTGCGCGCCAGTTTAGAACCCGTGTAGAGGTAGTGCTGGCGAATCAACTCATGCAGCTCCTTGCGGTAGCTAGCCTCTTCCACCAAGCTCAGTTCCACCATCTCCATGTTACAGAAGTAGTCGAAGTTGTGGTCCTTGTCCCACACATACGCCACACCGCCCGACATACCGGCAGCGAAGTTGCGGCCCGTCTCACCGAGCACCACCACGCGACCGCCGGTCATATACTCACAGCAGTGGTCGCCGGCGCCCTCAATGACCGCCGTAGCACCCGAGTTACGCACACCGAAGCGCTCGCCCACACGACCGTTGATGTAAATCTCTCCGCTCGTCGCACCATAGAGCAACGTGTTGCCCGCAATGGTGTTCTCCTCCGCCTCGAAATTACTTCTCACCGGCGGCAGCACCGTGATACGACCACCCGACAAGCCCTTGCCCAGATAATCGTTCGCCTCGCCCTCCAGCTTGAACTCAACACCTGCCGGAAGGAACGCACCGAAGCTCTGTCCTGCCGAACCCTTGAACTTGATGTTCAGCGTATGGTCGGGCAGACCTGCCTGTCCGTGCAGTTTCGCAATGGCACCCGAAAGCATGGCACCCACCGAACGGTCGGTGTTCGCAATGGCATACTCCAGAGAAACCTCCTTGCCATTCTCTATCGCCTCTTTCGCCGCCTGAATGATCTGTACATCCTTCACGTTGGCAATCTCGTGGCGCTGCTCCGTAATCTGATGAATCGCCGCCTTGTTGGGCACACGCTGCAACAGATGAGAGAAGTCGAGCAACGATGCTTTCGAGCCCGGAGCCATCGGTTTCACCTCCAGCAAATCCGTGCGGCCCACAATCTCGTTGAGCGAAGTGAAGCCCATCTCAGCCAGATACTCACGCACCTCCGTTGCCAGGAAGGTAAAGTAGTTGACCAAATATTCATAACGTCCGCGGAAACGCTCACGCAAGACAGGATCCTGCGTAGCCACACCCACGGGACAAGTGTTCGTATGACATTTACGCATCATGACGCAACCCAGCACAATCAACGCCGTGGTTCCGAAACCAAACTCCTCGGCACCCAGCAACGCCATGTTGATCACGTCGCGACCCGTCTTCAGCTGACCGTCCACCTGCAGGCGAACCTGTCCACGCAGACCGTTCAGCACCAGTGTCTGCTGCGTCTCGCTCAAGCCAATCTCCGGAGAGATACCTGCGTAACGCATAGAAGATGCAGGCGAAGCACCCGTACCACCTTCGGCACCCGAAATCACAATCAAGTCGGCTTTCGCTTTCGCCACACCGGCTGCAATGGTACCCACACCCGTCTCAGCCACCAACTTCACACTGATCATCGCCGTCGGATTCACATTCTTCAAGTCGAAAATCAACTGTGCCAAGTCCTCGATGGAGTAGATATCGTGGTGAGGTGGGGGAGAAATCAACGAGATGCCCGGGATAGAGTGACGCGTCTTCGCAATCACCTCGTTCACCTTGAAGCCCGGCAACTGACCGCCTTCACCCGGTTTAGCACCCTGTGCCACCTTGATCTGAATCTCGTCGGCATTCACCAGATACTCAGCCGTCACACCGAAACGACCACTGGCCACCTGTTTCGTCTTGCTGCGCAAAGGTATACCGTCGAAGGTGGCCGAGAAACGCTCAGACAACTCACCACCTTCACCCGTGTTACTGCGGGCACCCAGCTTATTCATGGCCAGTGCAATCGCCTCGTGTGCCTCCTTACTGATGGCACCGAACGACATCGCGCCCGTCACAAAGTGTTTCACGATAGACTCCACCGGCTCCACCTGATCGATGGAAATCGGGTTGCGCTTCGTTTGCAGGAAGTCACGCAGGAAAATCGGGTGACTCTTCTCGTCAACGATATGTGTAAATTCTTTAAACTTCTTGTAACTGCCCAGACGCGTAGCCAACTGCAGTGCAGCGATGCTCTCCGGGTTCCAGGCATGGTCGATGCCATCCTTGCGGAACGAGTACTGACCGGCGAACGGAATTACATCCTCCTCCTCAGCACCCTCAAATCCATTTTTGTGGAGGGCAATGGCATCCTTGGCAATCTCCTCCAGACGGATACCACCGATGGTAGAACTGTTGGTACCGAAGTACTCCTTCAGCAACTCCTCGCTCAAGCCCACCGCCTCGAAGATCTTCGCACCGCGGTAAGAACGGATGGTACTGATACCCATCTTACTCATAATCTTGAACAAGCCCTTGCAGAGCGCCTTCGTATAGTTCTTCTCGGCCGTCTCATAGTTCAGCTGCAACTCGCCGCGTTTCACCAGGTCGTCCAGCACTGCAAATGCCATGTAGGGGTTGATGGCACTCGCGCCATAGCCCAACAGCAACGCTGCGTGCATCACCTCGCGAATCTCACCACTCTCCACAATCAGCGCCGTCTGTACACGTTTCTGCTCCGAAATCAGGTAGTGGTGTACCGCACTCACTGCCAGCAACGAAGGAATCGCCGCGTGCGTCTCATCCACGCAACGGTCGCTCAGGATGATATAGTTCACACCGTCGGCCACCGACTTCTCCGCCTCTTTGCAGAGGTTGTTCAGTGCCTCCTGCAAACCCGCTTTACCGCGAGCTGCCTCAAACACCATCGGCAGTTTCACCGTGTTGAAACCCTTGTAACGAATGTTGCAGAGAATGTCCAGCTGACGGTTGTTCAGCACCGGATGCGGCAGGCGCACCATCTTACAGTGACCCTCGCTCGGCGTCAGGATGTTCATACCCACGGCACCGATATATTCAGTCAGTGACATCACCAGCTCCTCACGAATCGGGTCGATAGAGGGGTTCGTCACCTGTGCAAATTGTTGACGGAAATAGTTGAAGAGCAACTGCGGCTTCTCAGAGAGCACCGCCAGCGGCGTATCGTTACCCATGGAGGCCGTCGGTTCCACACCCGCCGTACTCATCGGCGCGATGACACGCTCAATATCCTCACGCGTGTAACCGAAGGTGCGCAACATCCGGTCGTAATGCTCCACGGAGTTCTCCACCTTACGTCCACTCTTCAAAGTATCCAGCTCGATACGGTTGGTCGACAACCACTGGCGATAGGGGTAGGCCTGTGCCAACTGCTCCTTCAACTCGCCATCATAGTAGATCTGACCCTTCTCGGTGTCCACCAAGAGAATCTTACCCGGCTGCAAACGACCTTTCTGTTTGATTTCGCCCGGCTCGAAGGCATTTACGCCCACTTCCGAAGCCACCACCATGATATCATTCTTCGTGATGGTGTAACGTGCCGGACGCAGACCGTTACGGTCGAGCATACCGCCCGCGTAACGACCGTCGCTGAAGAGCAGCGCTGCCGGACCGTCCCACGGCTCCATCAAGATAGAGTGGTACTCATAGAACGCCTTCAAATCCTCGCTGATCGGGTTCTTGTCGTTGAACGACTCCGGCACCAGCATCGCCATAGCGTGCGGCAAACTCATGCCAGACATCACGAAGAACTCCAATACATTATCCAGCGAAGCACTATCACTCATACCCTCCTGAATAATCGGCTGAATCTCCTTGATATCGCCCAGGGCGGGAGAGGAGAGCACACTTTCGCGAGCCTTCATCCATCCACGGTTGCCGCGGATGGTATTAATCTCACCATTGTGCGCCAAGAGGCGGAACGGCTGAGCCAGGCTCCACGTCGGGAAGGTGTTCGTACTGAAACGCGAGTGTACCAGCGCCAGACCACTCGTCATGTACGGGTGAGTCAAGTCGGGGAAGTACTCACGCACCTGCAGTGACGAAAGCATACCTTTATATATAATGTTTTTGCTGGAAAGCGAAACGATATAGAAATCTTTGTTTTTAATACGATTCTCAATCTTCTTACGGATGATGTAGAGCGTACGTTCGATGTTCTCCACGTCGGTAGCACCGGTGACGAACATCTGTTTGATATCCGGCTCCGAAGCCAGCGCATCTTTACCCAAAATAGAAGGGTTGGTCGGCACGTTGCGCAGATGCATCAGTGTCAGGCCCTCGCGCTCAATCTCCTCAATCATAATACTCAAGATAGCGGATTGCTCCTTCGTGTCCTTTGGCAGAAAGACCAGTCCGGTACCATATTTACCCTTTTCAGGCACAGGGATGCCCTGCAGCAAGATGAACTCATGCGGAATCTGAATCATGATACCGGCACCGTCACCTGTCTTGTTATCCGCACCCTCGGCGCCGCGGTGTCTCATGTTCTCCAGCACCTTCAGTGCGGCGTCAATGAGCTCGTGCGACTTGTTGCCATGAATGTTTACAATCATTCCCACACCGCATGCATCGTGTTCATTCTCTGCATGATACAGTCCCAAAGATTGCGGCTGCATTCCCGGCATAGGATTCCCGTTGTTAAATTGCTCGCTTTTTACCATTATTCCTATCTCTATTTGATATAATATTCGGTTAACTCAAACTTTATGTTTGCAAAAATACAATTTTATTTTCATTTTAATACCTATTTGCCTATTCTCTTGGAAGAAAGTTAAGCGTTATGCAGAGGTACTTACAAAATGAATAAATAAACCTGTATATATTTATTATTTGTAAGCAGATAAAGAATAATTTATTACAAATCGTAAAATCGTCAGAATAAAAAGAAAAATAATTATTTATGCATAAACTTGCATTTATGCAGGTTTACTTATTTTAAAAACTTTTCTCCATTGAAAATGCCGTTTTTATGGAGAGAATGTATTATCTTTGCACAAATTTATAAACATAGAAATAAATTATGTGCGGAATCGTAGGCTATATCGGAAACGGAGAGGCTTACCCAATTCTCGACTGTGCCGATATCGCATTGAAAAATAATATAGGTGATTTAGACGTTTATAAGGCAAAAAAACGATGTCATATAAACGTTTGCCCCATTTATTTCTCTTCCGAGCACCTTTTCTCCCTTCTTCCCTTTTATTCTTTGCATTTGTATTCAGCGTCTTCCGCCACTCAGCGTGGAGTAGGGGCTGTGTCTTGTTGTGCAGGTGCGGGGCGAACGGGCTTTCAGAAAGGAACCAAACGTAGATTTAGGTAAACAGTAGTAAAGATATATATTATATAAGGTAAAAGAAACGTATGGAACAATTAAAACACGAATGCGGAGTCGTCATGATTCGACTGTTGAAACCACTGACTTACTATCAGGAGAAGTACGGTACGTGGATGTACGGTCTGAACAAACTCTATCTGATGATGGAGAAGCAGCATAACCGTGGACAGGAGGGTGCCGGACTGGCTTGTGTGAAAATGAAAGCCAATCCGGGCGAAGAGTATATGTTCCGTGAGAGAGCCTTGGGTGCCGGTGCCATTACGGAGATTTTCTCCACGGTGCAGAGCAAGTTCAAGGACTTGACGCCCGAACAGTTGCATGATGCAGATTATGCCGAGCGTGTGCTCCCTTTCGCCGGGGAGGCTTATATGGGTCACTTGAGATACTCTACCACCGGTAAGAGCGGTCTCTCATACGTGCATCCTTTCTTGAGAAGAAATAACTGGAGAGCGAAGAACCTCGCGCTGTGCGGTAACTTTAATATGACCAATGTGGATGAGATCTTTGACGAAATCACTGCCGACGGTCAGCACCCGCGCATCTACTCTGACACTTATATCATGCTGGAGCAGGTGGGCCACCGCCTCGACCGCGAAGTGGAGCGCCTCTATCAAATCTACAAAGCGCAGGGATTGTCCGGCATGGACATTACGCACGCCATTGAGGACCATATGGACCTCACCAACGTGCTGCGCACTTCCAGCAAACATTGGGACGGCGGTTACGTCATCTGCGGACTCACCGGTAGTGGCGAATCTTTCGCTCTGCGCGACCCCCGCGGCATTCGTCCCGCTTTCTGGTATAAGGACGATGAAATCATGGTGCTCGCCTCAGAGCGTCCTGTCATTCAGACCGCCCTCAACGTACCGTGCGAGTCGATTCACGAACTCCTTCCGGGCCAGTCGCTGCTGATGAACAAGTGCGGCGAGATGCGTCTGGAGCAAATCAACGAGCCGTTGCCCACCAAAGCCTGCTCGTTTGAGCGCATCTACTTCAGCCGCGGTAGTGACGTCGACATCTATCGCGAGCGTAAACAGTTGGGTGGAGAACTGGTGGAGCCCATCTTGAAGGCCGTAGATTACGACCTGGAGCACACGGTTTTCTCCTTCATCCCGAACACTGCCGAAGTGGCTTTCTATGGTATGCTCGAGAGCTTTGACAACTATCTCAACCAAGAGAAGATCAAACGCATCGAAGCCCTCGGTCACGCCCCCAGTCACGAAGAGTTGAGCCGCATCCTCTCCATGCGTATCCGCAGCGAGAAAGTGGCCATCAAAGATATCAAGTTGCGTACCTTCATCGCTGAAGGCAACAGTCGTAACGACCTTGCCGCCCACGTCTATGACGTGACTTACGGCAGCATCGTGCCCTATGTGGACAACCTCGTGGTCATCGACGACAGTATCGTGCGCGGCACCACGTTGCGTCAGAGCATCATCAAGATTCTCGACCGCCTGCACCCGCGTAAGATTGTCATCGTCTCCTCGTCGCCGCAAGTGCGTTACCCCGACTACTACGGCATTGACATGGCGCGCATGAATGAGTTCATCGCCTTCAAGGCTGCCATCGAACTGCTGAAAGACCGTGGCATGAGCTACGTGGTGGACGAAGTGTACCACAAGTCGAAAGCGCAGGTGGGCCTGCCCAAAGAGCAGATGGTGAACTATGTGAAAGAGATTTACGCCCCCTTCACCGACGATGAGATCTCGGAGAAGATGGTGGAACTCCTCAAGCCCGAGGATACGCAAGCCAAGGTAGAGATTGTCTACCAGACGCTCGAAGGCCTCCATGCCGCCTGCCCGCGCCACACCGGCGACTGGTACTTCAGCGGCGACTATCCCACACCCGGCGGTGTGAAGCTGGTCAACCAGGCCTTTATTAATTATGTAGAACAAGTTTATCAAACAAAAGAAAACAACATATCGAAATGAGAAATGTAACACTGATCCTCGACGATGGAAGCCGTTTCCACGGAAAATCGTTCGGTTATGAAAAGCCTGTAGCAGGCGAGGTCGTCTTCAACACGGCCATGACGGGATATCCTGAGAGTTTGACGGACCCCTCTTA
>CAYSOW010000084.1:0-8783 GCA_964432715.1 uncultured Bacteroides sp. | reverse complement strand
ATAACCAAACATTCGAAGTATGAAGAAGATAGTTGTTTTATCGGGAGCCGGCATTAGTGCCGAGAGTGGTATCAGTACGTTCCGCGACGCGGGGGGATTATGGGACCAGTATCCGGTGGAGCAGGTGGCTACGCCGGAGGGATATGCACGTGACCCGGCCTTGGTGACGAGGTTTTACAACGAGCGCCGACAGCAGCTGCTGACGGTGGAACCGAACGAGGCGCACCGCATCGTGGCGGAGCTGGAGCGGTGGTTCGACGTGACGGTGGTGACTCAGAACATCGACAATCTGCACGAACGGGCGGGGAGCTCGCACATCATCCACTTGCACGGGGAACTGACGAAGGTGACTTCCAGCTATGACCCGTATAATCCGCACTACATCAGGGAACTGAAACCGGAGGAGTTTGAGGTACACATGGGCGACAAGGCGGGCGACGGTTCGCAACTGCGTCCTTTCATCGTGTGGTTCGGTGAAGCGGTGCCGGAGATTGAACGCGCCGTCGTGGAGGTGGAGCAGGCGGATATCTTCATCATCATCGGTACCTCTCTGAATGTCTACCCGGCAGCGGGATTGCTGCACTATGCACCCATGCAGGCTCAGATCTACCTCATCGACCCGAAACCGGTGGATGCCCACTCGGCTCGTTCCATTCAGGTCATTCAGAAGGGAGCTTCCGAGGGCATGAGAGAGTTGCGGGAGTTGCTGAAAGCTGAACTATAAGGGATTCCCCCCAAGGATAAGGATATAAAAGTTTCTCGCCCTGCCTGAACAACCATTCAGACAGGGCGAGAAACTATATATAAAGAGGTGTAGCGTAATTACGCCTTCTTCTCTTTCACTTCCGCGTACGCCTCAACCACATTCACCACGTAGTCACCCAGCTTCTCGCACTCACCGATGATATCCATGTAGTGCACACCCATCTGGTAGTCGTACTCCTTATTATTCACATCCACCACATTCTGCGTCTTCAGCTGGTTGCGGTAGTTGTTAATCTCATGCTCAATGTTGTAGGTCTTCGTGATGTTCGCATTCTCCTTGTTCTCCACCACGTCAATCATCTGCACCAGTGCGTCGTCGGTCAGTTTCATCATCGAATGGATATGCGCATACTGACGCTCCGTAAAGTCCTTGTTGGTCTGACGCTTCCGGTTGATGGTACGTGCCAGGTTGTAGCAGCTGTCGCCGATACTCTCAATCTCCGTCACCTCACGCAGCATAGAACGGATGCGCAACTTACTCTCGGAGCTCAAACGACCCTCGGACACCTGATTCAGGTAGTTGGCAATCTCCACCTCCATACTGTCGCAGATATTCTCGTACTTCTCAATTCGGCTGAAGGTATTGTTGAACGCATCATCCTTCTCGGTATGCAGCAAATCCTGCACCATGCCAAACATCTTGCGGGCACGCTCTGCATAGAGATGAATCTCCTTGCGCGCCTCCAGGATAGAGAGCTCAGCCGTAGAGAGCAAACCGCGCGAGATGAAGCGCAGACGGTACTCCTCGTCGTTCTCCTTCGACGGAAGGATGAAGCAAACGATGCGCTCGATGGCTTTCACAAACCAAATCAGCAACAGCACATTGAATACGTTGAATGCCGTGTGGAACGCCGACAGCTCGAAGGCTACACGCGTTGCCGGGTCGGTCTGATGCATCACATCGGTGACAAACCACGAAACGGCCTGCATAAAGGGGTTGAAGATAATCAATACGACGATGACACCGAACACATTGAAGAGCAGGTGGGCCATGGCGGCGCGACGAGCCTGCGTGTTACCGGTCAAGGCAGCCAGATTGGCGGTGATGGTGGTACCGATGTTCTGACCCATGGCCAGTGCGGCACCCAGTTCGAAGCTAATCCAGCCGTTGGCACACATAATCAAGGTAATGGCCATGGTGGCGGCAGAAGCCTGCACCATCATGGTGAGCACGGCACCCACAATGACAAAGATGATGATGGAGAAGAAGCCCATGTCGGTCCACTCCGTGACGAACGCCAGCATATCCGGGTTCTTGCTCAGGTCGGGCGAGTACTCCGTCAGGTACTTCAAGCCCATAAAGAGGAAGGCAAAACCGAAGATGAACTCACCGATGGACTTGCGCGCACTCTTCTGCGAGAAGAGCAACGGCACGCCGAAGGCCAGCATCGGGAGGGCGAACGACGCCACATCCACCTTGAATCCAAAGACGGAGATAATCCACGCCGTGACCGTCGTACCGACGTTGGCTCCCATGATCACTCCGATGGACTGTGCCAGTGTCAGCAAACCGGCATTAACGAAGCTCACCACCATGACGGTTGTGGCCGAAGAGGACTGGATGAGCGCGGTAATCAAGATACCGGTCAACATACCCGTGACGCGGTTGGTCGTCATGGCGGTAAGGATACTGCGCAGACGGTCGCCCGCAAATTTCTGCAGTCCCTCACTCATGATCTTCATACCGTAGAGGAAGAGGGCCAGCGAACCAATTAGCTTTAAAAAATCATAAAAAGAATACTCCATCTCTGAATTACTTTTGTCAATCGTTGCGGATTCTTTGTTAATCCACTAATTTTAACTCCCAAACCAACTAGTTTTGAAAGATGCTACAAATATATTGCAAAAATATTAATCTGTCAAGAGATTTCGTTGAAGGAACTTCTCTTTTGGATATTTATAAAGAATTTAAATTAGAATTGCCCTACGGACCTGTCAGTGCGAAAGTGAACAACAAGGTGGAGGGGCTCTCTTACCGCGTGTTCGGCAACAAGGATGTGGAGTTTCTCGATATCTTCTCTTCTTCGGGCATGCGCACGTATGTCCGCTCGCTCTGCTTTGTGCTCTGCAAGGCGGTGGAGGAGCTTTTTCCGGAGGGGGAGATTCTGTTGCAACACCCGGTGTCGAAGGGGTACTATTGCAGTCTCCGCATCGGCCGGGAGATTACCTTGAAGGATGTGTCGCTCATCAAGCAACGGATGAATGAGTTGATTGCCGAGGATTTGCCCTTTAAACGGGTGGAGTGTCACACCGAGGAGGCCATCCGTCTCTTTACGCAGAAGGGGCGTGCCGACAAGGTGAAGCTGCTGAAGAGTGTGGGCTCTATCTATGCCTATTACTACTCGCTGGGCGACTCCATCGACTATTACTACGGTAGTTTGCTGCCTTCCACCGGCTGCATCCATCTCTTTGATGTGGTGAAGTATTACGACGGTATCTTGCTGCGTATCCCTAACCGCGAGAACCCGTCGGTGCTGGAGGATATGGTGAAGCAGCAGAAGATGCTGGAGGTGTTCAATGAGCATCAGCATTGGCAGGAGATTCTGGGGATTTCTACGGTGGGCGACTTGAACGAGGCGATTCTGCAGGGGCATGCCACCGACTTGATCAATGTGTCGGAGGCGTTGCAGGAGAAGAAGATTGTGCAGATTGCGGATGAGATTGCTTCGCGCCGGGAGGTGAAGATGGTGCTGATCTCCGGTCCTTCGTCGTCGGGTAAGACTACTTTCAGCAAGCGTCTCTCTATTCAGTTGATGACCAACGGTTTGCGTCCGTTCCCTATCTCGCTCGACAATTATTTCGTGAACCGCGAACATACGCCGCGCGATGCGAAAGGGGATTATGATTATGAGTCGCTCTATGCGCTCGACCTGGATTTCTTTAATCAACAGCTCTCGGCACTGCTGCGCGGCGAGGAGGTGGAGCTGCCTCGCTTCAACTTTGCCACCGGTCAGCGCGAGTTCAAGGGCGACTATCTGCGCATCGACGAACATATGATTCTGGTGCTGGAGGGAATTCATGCGCTCAATCCTGAATTGACGCCGCAGATTCCCGCTGCTAATAAATATAAGGTGTATGTGTCGGCACTGACTTCCATCATGCTCGACCACCACAACTACATCCCTACGACCGATAACCGCTTGCTGCGCCGCATCATCCGCGACTATAAGTACCGCAACTACTCGGCCGAGGAGACTATCTTGCGCTGGCCCAGCGTGCGTGCCGGGGAGGATCGCTGGATCTTCCCTTATCAGGAGAATGCTGACGCGATGTTCAATTCGGCGCTGCTCTTTGAACTGGCGGTGCTGAAACATGAAGTGACCACGGTGCTCGACCGCGTCCCGCAGTCGTCTCCGGCCTATTCTGAAGCCTACCGGTTGCGCAAATTCCTGCAATACTTTGTGGGGGTGCAAGACCGCGACTTGCCGCCTACTTCACTCCTGCGTGAGTTTTTAGGGGGAAGCAGCTTCAAATATTAAGATTTTGATTATTTTTGCAGCGGTATTAGATGGCGTATGCAACAAGGAAATTATCAGATACAGAAGCAGCAGCAGGTACAGACGCTCTCTCCGCAGCAGGTGCTGGAGGTGCGGATGTTGGAACTTCCCACCGTGGAGCTGGAGGAGCGTGTGCGGGCGGAGGTGCTCGACAATCCTGCGCTGGAGGAGGGCCCTGCACCGATGAAGAATTCGGACAGTGACTCTCTTGACAACGATGATCGGAAGGAGGAGTATGGGGAGGAGTATGATCGAACTCCTTCGCAGAACGACCTTTCGATGGACGATGACGACATGGAGGATGAGATTCCTGAATATAAGATAAAGCCGTGGAGCCGCTCGTTTGAGGAACAGGCGGATGAGATTCCGTTCTCGGAGCTCTCTTCGTTCTATGAACAGCTGAAGGAGCAGGTGGGGGAACGTGACTTGACGGAACGTCAGCAGATGCTGGTGGAGTATCTGATTGGCTCGCTGGATGACGACGGATTGCTGCGTAAGGATCTGTCGGCCATCGCTGATGAACTCGGTTTCAACCACAACGTGGAGGTGAGTGTCAAGGAGCTGGAGAAGATGTTGCGCATCCTGCAGGACTTTGATCCGGCGGGGGTGGGCGGACGCTCTTTGCAGGAGTGTCTGATGATTCAGCTGCAGCGCAAGACGCAGACGGAGTCGTGCCGCCTGGCGCAGAAGATGCTGAAGCGTTGCTTTGACGACTTTACTCACAAGCGTTGGGACAAGATGCAGCAGCGTTTCTCTCTGAGCGACGAAAAGATGGAGGAGGTCCGCAAGGAGCTGGTCCACCTGAACCCGCGCCCGGGTATCTCGCTGGGCGATACGGTGGGACGAAACTCTCAGATTATCGTGCCCGATTTTGTGGTGGAGACGGAGGACGATGGTTCCATTCATCTCTCGCTGAACGATGGGGGCGTGCCCGAACTGCGTGTCACTCCGTCGTTCGTAAATATGCTGGAGGAAAAGAGCAAGGATAGGACGCATCTGGACAAGGACACGAGGGATGCGATGGCTTTCTTGAAACAGAAGGTGGATGCGGCGCAGGGCTTTATCGCTGCGGTGAAGTCGCGCCAGCAGACCCTGTTTAACACGATGCAGTGCATCATCGACTTGCAGCGACCTTTCTTTCAGGAAGGCGACGAGTCGCTGTTGCGCCCCATGATTCTGAAGGATGTGGCGGAGCGTGCCGGACTGGACATCTCTACCATCTCCCGTGTGAGCAATAGTAAGTATGTACAAACCAATTTTGGCATCTACCCGTTGAAGTTCTTCTTCGTCGACGGCTACACCAACGAAGAAGGCGAGGAGTTCTCCGTGCGTGAGATACGTCGTTTCCTGAAGGAGTGCATCGACAAAGAGGACAAAGAGAATCCGATGACGGATGATGCCTTGGCTCAGGTATTAAAGGAAAAAGGTTATTCGATAGCAAGGCGCACGGTGGCCAAATACCGCGAAAGTCTGGGTATCCCCGTGGCGCGATTAAGGAAGTAATATGTGGAATGAAAAATCTCTTCGGATTACAGCACGCATCTTGTCGGCGCTGTTCACTCCGTTTTATGTGCCTACGGTAGGTTTTATCGCACTCTTTTTGTTTACCTACCTGCGCATCCTGCCCTTCTCGTATCAGCTGATTGTGTTGGGTACGGTCTATTTCTTTACGGTGTTGCTCCCCATGCTGGGCATCTACATCTATCAGAAGGTGAACGGCTGGAGCTTGCGTCATCTGGGGCATCGCGAGAAGCGCGTGGTGCCGTATGTCATGACACTCATCTCTTACTTGGCTTGTCTGTTGCTGATGTACCGGCTGCACACCCCGCGTTTTCTTTCGGGCATTCTGGTGGCTTCGTTGATGGCACTCATTCTTTGTGCCTTGATCAACATCTGGTGGAAAATCAGTACCCACATGGCTGCCATCGGCGAGATTGTCGGCGGACTCGTGTCGTTCAGTCTGGTGTTTGGCTATAACCCTGTGTGGGCACTCTGTCTGGTCCTGCTCCTCTCGGGAGCGTTGGGCACCTCCCGCATCATCCTGCGTCAGCACACCCTCCCGCAGGTGCTCGTCGGTTTTGCCGTCGGCTTTGTATGCGGTGTTCTTGGAATATTATTTATATAACTCAAACTTATAACGGATATGAAACCTATCGTAAGTGTGATTATGGGAAGTACTTCCGATCTTCCCGTAATGGAAAAAGCGGCACAGTTGCTCGATGAGATGCAGGTGCCTTTCGAGATGAATGCTTTGTCGGCTCACCGTACTCCCGAGGCGGTGGAGAGTTTTGCTAAAGGGGCGCAGGCACGCGGCATCCGCGTGATTATTGCGGCAGCCGGTATGGCGGCAGCGCTCCCCGGTGTCATTGCGGCCAACACCACTTTGCCGGTGATTGGTGTGCCGGTGAAGGGCTCGGTGCTCGACGGCGTGGACGCACTCTATTCCATCATTCAGATGCCTCCCGGCATTCCGGTGGCTACGGTGGCCATCAACGGTGCCATGAACGCTGCCATCCTGGCGGTGCAGATGTTGGCGCTCTCTGACGAGGCTTTGGCAGCGCGCTTGGCCACTTACAAGGAGAACCTGAAGAAGAAAATCGAGAAGGCCAATCAGGACTTGAGCGAGGTGAAGTATGCTTTTAAATGCAACTAAGGTATGAGGGATCTCTTCAATTACGCGCGTCGCGAGAGTAGTGAGGTGCAGGTGGGCGGCACGCCTCTGGGCGGGCCGAACCCTATCCGTGTGCAGTCGATGACGAACACGGTGACCAGGGATACCGAGGCTTGCGTGGCGCAGACTTTGCGCATCGTGGAGGCGGGCGGCGAGTATGTGCGCCTGACGACGCAGGGGGTGGCGGAGGCGGAGAACCTGCGCAACATCAATGCGGAGCTGCGTGCGCAGGGCTGCATGGTGCCGCTGGTGGCGGATGTTCACTTCAACCCGAAGGTGGCGGAGGTGGCGGCGCTCTATGCCGAGAAGGTGCGTATCAATCCGGGTAACTATGTGGATGCGGCGCGCACTTTCAAGCATCTGGAGTTCACCGACGAGGAGTATCAGCAGGAGTTGCAGAAGATACGCGACCGCTTCATTCCTTTCCTGAACATCTGTAAGGAAAACCATACGGCCATTCGTATCGGCGTGAACCACGGTTCCCTGTCCGACCGCATCATGTCGCGCTACGGCGATACGCCCGAGGGCATGGTGGAGTCGTGCATGGAGTTCCTGCGCATCTGTGTGGAGCAGGAGTTCAAGGATGTGGTGATCTCCATCAAGGCGAGCAACACGGTGGTGATGGTGCGCACGGTGCGTCTGTTGGCTTCGGTGATGGAGCGCGAAGGCATGGCTTTCCCGTTGCACCTCGGTGTGACGGAGGCGGGCGACGGTGAGGACGGTCGCATCAAGTCGGCGGTGGGCATCGGTGCCTTGCTGGCCGACGGATTGGGCGATACCATCCGTGTCTCGCTGAGTGAGGCGCCTGAAGCGGAGATTCCCGTGGCGAAGAAGATTGTCGACTATATTGCACAGCGTGCGAATCATCCTTATATCCCGGCTGCGGAGGCCGAAGGGTTCAACTATCTGTCGCCGCGTCGTCGCAAGACGAGGGCGGTGGGCAACATCGGTGGCGAGCAGGTGCCGGTGGTGCTGGCGGAGGCGATGCGTCCGCGTACGGAGGTGAATGAGCAGTTCCGTCCCGACTATCTCTATGTGGGTCGCAACTTGCCGGAGCCGTCGGCACGTGAGGCGTGTGGCTATATTGTGGATGCGGCGGCCTGGACGGGCGAGGAGGGCACTTATCCTGCCTTTATCCCGGCAGCGCGCGAGGGCGAACTGCCGCTCTTTGCACAGATAGCCTCTTGTGCCAGTCCGCTGAAGTTCCTCTTCCTCACCTATCTGGCTTGCAACGAAGAGATCATTGCACTGCTTCGTCATCACCCCGAGGTGGTGGTCGTGGCGCAGAGCAACCATCCCAACCGCGTGGGCGAGTTCCGTGCGTTGGTACATCAGCTGATGTCGGAGGGTTTGGAGAATCCGGTCATCTTCTTCCAATATTATAAGGAGGAGGCGCTGGAGGATTTCCAACTGAAGGCGTCGGTGGATAGTGGTGCGCTGCTCTTCGACGGCTTGTGCGACGGACTCTTCCTCTATAACGATACGCCTGCGCTCTCGGCGGGGGCGGTAGATGCCACCGCTTTCGGCATTCTGCAGGCAGCACGTCTGCGCACCAGCAAGACGGAGTACATCTCTTGTCCCGGCTGTGGCCGAACGCTCTTTGATTTGCCCGATACGTTGGCAAAAATCAAGGCGGCGACTTCCCACTTGAAGGGGTTGAAGATTGGTGTGATGGGCTGCATTGTGAACGGTCCCGGTGAGATGGCGGATGCCGACTATGGCTACGTCGGTGCCGCACGCGGTAAGGTATCGCTCTATAAGAAGAAGGAGTGCATCGAGAAGAATATCCCGGCGGAAGAGGCCGTGGAGCGCTTGCTGCAACTAATGAAGGAACATGGCGAAGAGGTATA
>CAYSOW010000083.1:4612-8854 GCA_964432715.1 uncultured Bacteroides sp. | reverse complement strand
AGTAAATAAAAGAAAAGGATGCCCCCATGGAAGAGAGCATCCCTTGTAAGTTTCTTGTAAGAAGAATTAAGCCTCAGCAGGAGCCTCCTCAGCAGCGGGAGCCTCTTCTGCAGTAGCGGCAGCCTCAGCCTCTGCTTTCGCAGCAGCCTCAGCAGCTTTTTTCTCAGCTACTTTCTTAGCAATTTCCTCGTTTACTTTTTTCTCAGCCTCTAAGCGAGCTTTAGCCTCTGCTTTAGCAGCCTCTTCCTGTTTTGCTTTCAGAGCAGCCAAACCGTTCTGTTTGTTGTTCTTCCAAGCCTCGAATTTAGCCTGAGCATCAGCTTCGCTGAATGCGCCTTTCTGAACACCACCCTGCAAGTGTTTCATCATGTAAACACCTTCTTTAGAAAGGATGTTGCGTACAGTGTCAGTGGGCTGTGCACCGCACTTAACCCAGTACAAAGCGCGCTCGAAATTCAAATCTACTGTGGCAGGATTGGTATTAGGGTTGTAAGTACCAATTTTCTCAGTAAATTTACCATCACGTGGAGCTCTTACGTCTGCAATTACGATTGAATAGAACGCATAGCTTTTGCGTCCGTGTCTTTGCAATCTGATTCTAGTTGCCATTCTTTTTTGTTCTTTAAATATTAATAATTTGATTTGAATATGCTAATAACCCGTATTAGCGGCTGCAAAGATAGAGCAAATTAATTACTTTTCCAAACTATTTCTCCAAACTATTTTGAAATTTTCATCTTCTCCGGACTATTTTGAAATTTTCATGCTAGCTTTGATGAAATAGATAATCAGGCAGATGTAGCATACCAGTGAAAGCACTTCGCTCCACGGGTTCTCCAGCCATGCTTCGTTAATCAGGTTGATACCTCCGAAGCGCATCGCTGCACTCACCACACCCATCAACGCACCGCCGGCAATGAATCCGGAAGCGAGTAGGGTACCTTTCTCACCGCGTGCCGTGTTCACCTCTTTGTCCTTGCTGCGTGAAGTGACGTACCAGTTGATGGCACCACCCACCAGCAACGGAACGTTCAACTCCAACGGAATGAACATACCCAGTGCGAAGGCCAGTGCAGGCACCTTGAAGAAAGTCAGGATGATGGCCAACACCGCACCGATGGCGTAGAGCAACCAGGGAGCGCCCACACCGCTCATCAACGGCTCGATGACCGCCGCCATAGCGTTTGCCTGAGGAGCCGCCAACTGTCCGCTGGTGAATCCGTACGTCTGGTTCAGAATCATGATGACACCGCCCACAGTGGCAGCAGAAACCAAGGTTCCCAGGAACTTCCAGCTCTCCTGTTTCTTCGGAGTGCTACCCAGCCAGTAACCAATCTTCAGGTCGGTGATGAAACCGCCCGCCATAGAGAGCGCCGTACAAACCACACTACCCATAATCAGGGCAGCCACCATACCGCTGACACCGCTCAATCCCACAGCCACCATAATCACGGAAGCCAGAATCAACGTCATCAAGGTCATACCCGAGATCGGGTTGGTACCCACGATGGCGATGGCGTTTGCAGCAACGGTGGTAAAGAGGAAAGTAATCACAGCCACCAGCAGAATGGCCACCACGGTATGAAGCAGATTGCCGTTCATCACGCCGAAGTAGAAGAACAGCAGAATCACAATCAGCGTCAGGATAGAACCGAAAGCAATGATCTTCATGGAGAGGTCCTTCTGCGTACGCTCCACCTCCACGTTGGCCTTCGCCTTGCCACCCATCTCTTTGGCCGCCAAACCAACGGCACCCTTGATGATGCCCCATGAACGGATGATACCGATGATGCCCGCCATGGCGATACCACCGATACCGATGCTCTTGGCGTAAGCCTTGAAGATGGCCTCCGGACTCATCTCGCCCACGGTCTGCGTGATAGTGGGGTCCCAAGTGTTCAGCACGCAATCACCCCAAATCAGCGAGATACCGGGGATGATAACCCACCAGACAGCCAGCGAACCCAGACAGATAATCGCCGCATATTTCAGTCCCACGATGTAGCCCAAGCCCAGCACGGCAGCACCGGTATTCACCTTGAACACCAGCTTCGCCTTGTCGGCCAACGTCTCACCCCAGCCGCAGATACGCGTCGTGAAGTTTTCGTTCCACCAGCCGAAGGTAGCCACGATGAAATCATACAGACCACCGATTAATCCGGCCATCAGCAACGGTTTGGCCTGACTGCCGCCCTTCTCGCCCGAAATCAGCACCTGCGTCGTAGCAGTCGCCTCCGGGAAAGGATACTCACCGTGCATATCCTTCACAAAATATTTACGGAAAGGAATCAGGAAGAGGATGCCCAGCACACCGCCCAGCAGCGAGCTGATGAACACCTGGAAGAAGTTGACCGTCATCTCCGGATACTTCGCCTGCAGAATGTAGAGGGCAGGGAGGGTAAAGATAGCGCCGGCCACGACCACACCCGAGCAGGCACCGATAGATTGAATAATCACGTTCTCGCCCAGCGCATTCTTGCGTTTGGCAGCGCCCGAGATACCCACCGCCAGGATGGCGATAGGAATAGCCGCTTCAAACACCTGGCCCACCTTCAGTCCGAGGTAAGCCGCTGCGGCAGAAAATAAGATGGCCATGCCGATACCCCACAACACAGACCAGAGGTTCACCTCCTTATACTGTTTTTTGGGCGACATGAGCGGTTCGTAATGCTCGCCGTCTTTCAGCGGACGGAAAGCATTTTCCGGTAATCCGGTTTTCTTTTCTTCGTCTTCTTTCATGAGTTTCAATAAGTTATTAATGATTTGAATGCCCTGAAGTTCCGGCCGTCCACAGTCGGTCGTCCGGCCTCCATGCATCTTTCAGTCCCCAAAAGTATAAAAAATGTGGATACCCCCAATGAAATTTGTTAAAAATAGCGTTTTTATCTCATTTATTTGTATTACATTTGCAGCATAATTGTAATGTGAAGTTTGCAAAAAATGACTGATATCATCAAACACGTAGGTACCGTGGAAAGCATAGGCTCTTCCATACAAGTACGGATTGTCCAAAAGTCCGCATGCTCTTCGTGTACCGCTAAATCACTGTGTCACTCTTCGGAAAGCAAAGAAAAAATCATCGATATATACGAGTCTCATCCGGAACTGAAAGTAGGGGATGAGGTTATGATCTACGGCACCACCTCCATGGGATTGAGTGCCGTTGTTTATGCCTTTGTGGTACCTTTCTTTGTCCTGATGATCGTTTTGTGCCTGTGCTACTCATTGACGAATCATAACGAAGTGCTCTCCGGCGTGATAGCATTGCTGTCAATGATACCTTATTATATAGGTCTGCATCTCTGCAAGGACCGTTTGAAAAGAAAATTTTCATTTACAATAAAACCAATAAATTAACTAACTTATGAATGTAATTCTGGTAGCTGTAATTTCATTGGGCGCCATCGGCTTGATTGCTGCGGTAATCTTGTTCGTTGCTTCCAAGAAATTTGCTGTGTATGAAGACCCGCGTATTGCGAAGGTAGCCGAAGTGTTGCCTCAAGCCAATTGCGGTGGATGCGGTTATCCCGGATGTTCAGGTTTTGCCGATGCATGTGTCAAAGCCGGTTCATTGGAAGGAAAACTTTGTCCGGTAGGTGGCCAGCCTGTAATGGCTAAAGTGGCTGCTATCCTGGGATTGGAAGCCGCTGCAACAGAACCGATGGTTGCGGTTGTTCGTTGCAACGGTAGTTGTGAAAACCGTCCGCGTACTACGAAGTACGACGGCGCTGTTTCTTGTGCCATCGCACATGCCACTTATGGTGGTGAGACCGGCTGTACCTTCGGCTGTCTCGGTTGCGGCGACTGTGAGGCAGCTTGTCAGTTCGGCGCGCTCGTTATCAACCCTGAGACCGGTCTTCCCGAGGTCGACGATGACAAATGTACCGCTTGCGGCGCTTGTAAGAAAGCCTGCCCGCGTAACATCATCGAGATTCGTCCGAAGGGTAAGAACAACCGTCGTATGTATGTCTCTTGTGTCAACAAAGACAAAGGTATCATCGCCAACAAAGCCTGCAAAGTATCTTGCATCGGTTGTGGTAAATGTATGAAGGCATGTCCGTTTGAGGCCATCACGCTGGAGAACAACCTGGCTTACATCGATCCGGCTAAGTGTAAATCTTGCCGCAAGTGTGAGCAAGAGTGCCCGAAGGGTGCCATCATCGCGAAGAACTTCCCTCCTCGTAAACCGAAAGTAGAAGCTCCCGCAGCCGCAGCAGCACCTCAGGCAGCACCCGCCGCACA
>CAYSOW010000083.1:0-4512 GCA_964432715.1 uncultured Bacteroides sp. | reverse complement strand
GCAGCACCCGCTCCTCAGGCCGCTCCCGCAGCAGCACCTCAGGCAGAGGCTCCCAAAGCAGAGGCATAATCAACATTGAATATTAAAATTAAAAGATAACAACGTGAAGACATTTAAACTTGGTGGTGTTCATCCATCTGAAAATAAATTGTCCGCCGGAAAGGCAATTGAGACATTGGCGCTCCCGAAGCAAGCCGTGTTCCCCTTGTCGCAACACATTGGTGCTCCCGCCACTGCCATCGTTAAGAAAGGTGATGTAGTGAAAGTGGGTACGAAGATTGCAGAGGCCGGTGGTTTTGTGTCGGCACCGATTTTCTCTTCTGTATCCGGTAAAGTCAACAAAGTGGATACAGTTATTGATGCCAGCGGTTATCGCAAACCTGCTATCTATATAGATGTAGAAGGCGATGAGTGGGAAGAGTCAATCGACCGTAGTACAGACTTGGTGAAAGAGTGCTCTTTGACTCCCGAAGAAATCGTAGGTAAGATTAAAGCTGCCGGTGTAGTGGGTATGGGTGGCGCTTGCTTCCCGACGCACGTAAAACTTTGTCCTCCTCCGGGATGCAAGGCTGAATGTGTCATCATCAACGCTGTGGAGTGTGAGCCGTATCTGACTGCCGACCACCGTTTGATGCTGGAGAAACCGGAGCAGATCCTCGTGGGCGTTAGCTTGATTATGAAGGCTGTCAACGTTACGAAAGGTTTCATCGGTATTGAGAACAACAAACCCGATGCCATCAAACTGATGACTGAGAAAGCCAAAGCATTCCAGGGCATCGAGGTCGTTCCTTTGAAAGTGAAATATCCGCAGGGTGGTGAGAAACAGCTGATTGATGCCGTAGTGAATCGTCAGGTTCCCGCTCCTCCTGCCATCCCTATCAACGTAGGTGCAGTGGTGCAGAACGTAGGTACTGCTTACGCAGTCTATGAGGCTGTCATGAAGAACAAACCGCTCTTCGAACGCATCGTTACCGTGACAGGTAAATCCCTGAAGAACCCCTCCAACTTCCTCACTCGTATGGGTACTCCGATGAGTCAGCTCATTGAAGCTGCCGGTGGCATGCCCGAGGATACCGGTAAGGTGATTGGTGGTGGCCCGATGATGGGTAAGGCTTTGGCCAACACCGAGGTACCTATCTGCAAAGGTAGTTCCGGCGTCCTGTTGATGAATGAGAAAGAGGCTAAACGTGCCGAGGCACAGCCCTGTATCCGTTGTGCAAAGTGCGTAGGCGCTTGCCCGATGGGATTGGAGCCCTTCTTGTTGGCCACCCTCTCTTCGTTCAAAGACTGGGAGCGTGTTGAGAAAGAAGATGTCATGTCTTGTATCGAGTGTGGCTCATGCCAGTTCACCTGTCCGTCTAACCGTCCGTTGCTGGACTACATCCGTATGGGTAAGGGTACGGTCGGAGGAATTATTCGTGCACGTAACGCTAAAAAGTAATTTGATAAAATTATGGCAAATAAATTAATCATATCATTATCCCCGCACGTTCACAGTGGCGACAGCGTGAAGAAGAACATGTACGGCGTTATCATCGCCCTCCTTCCTGCGTTGATCGTATCACTGTTCTATTTCGGTGTGGGCGCTGCTATCGTCACTCTGACTTCTGTAGCAGCCTGTGTATTGTTCGAATGGGCAATCACTAAATTCATTCTGAAAAGAGACAAATGCACCGTCTGTGATGGTTCTGCCATCCTTACCGGCCTCTTGCTTGCTTTCAACTTGCCGTCTAACCTTCCCATCTGGATCGTAATCATCGGCGCGTTGGTAGCCATCGGCGTAGGTAAGATGACCTTCGGTGGTTTGGGTTGCAACCCCTTCAACCCCGCTTTGGTGGGCCGTGTGTTCCTTTTGATCTCTTTCCCTGTACAGATGACCACTTGGCCGGTTGTCGGACAGGTTGCAGCTTACACAGATGCCAACACCGCCGCTACTCCGTTGTCCATCATGAAACAGGCCATCAAGGCAGGAGATGCTTCCATCTTGGATAAACTTCCTTCCAGCATCGATATGTTGCTCGGTACTCCGGGTCAGAGCGGTCTTGCTGCCGGATGTTTGGGTGAGATTTGTGCCGCAGCCCTGATTCTCGGCCTGATCTACATGCTCATCAACAAGATCATCACCTGGCACATTCCTGTATCTATCCTCGCCACCGTATTCGTGTTCTCAGGATTGATGCACGTGGCTAACCCCGTATTCGCTAACCCTGTCGACGTATTGTTGAGCGGTGGTTTGATGTTGGGTGCCATCTTCATGGCCACCGACTATGTCACTTCACCGATGACCCACAAAGGTATGGTCATCTACGGTATCGCCATCGGTTTCCTGACGGTAGTTATCCGTAACTTCGGTGCTTATCCCGAGGGTATGTCATTCGCCATCCTGATTATGAATGCATTCACTCCGTTGATCAACACCTATTGTAAACCTAAAAGATTCGGGGAGGTAGTAAAGAAATGAAAAAGTTAGAATCTTCATTTAAGAACATGGTGATTGTCCTCACGGGCGTCACTGTCATTGCCGGTGCGTTGCTCGGTTATGTCAACCAGGTTACAGCAGAGCCCATCGCACAGGCCAATACGAAAGCCTTGAACGAAGCTTTGGCCGTAGTGCTCCCCGAGGGTTACGACAACAATCCTTCTGAGGCAACAGAAGTGGTAGAGCTGGAAGGTGCGCAATACACCATCTACAAAGCCATGAAAGGTGACGAGTTGATCGGTGCTGCCGTTGAGTCTGTCAGCGGTGGTTTCGGTGGCGACTTGAAAGTGCTGGTGGGTTTCACCAAAGAGGGTGAAATCAAAGATTACTCCGTGTTGAGCCACTCAGAGACTCCGGGCTTGGGCTCTAAATCTACTGAATGGTTTAAGAAAGGTGCCAAAGGCGACATCACCGGTATGAACCCCGGTAACGGAGCGTTGATCGTAAGCAAAGATGGCGGTCAGGTAGATGCCATCACCGCTTCCACCATCACCTCACGTGCCTTCCTGAAAGCCGTAAACAATGCATACGCAGCCTTTGCTGCCTTGCAGGGTCAGAGCGTAGACGTACAGAGCGGAGCCACTCAACAAGCAGAAGCTGCAGAGGCTGCTGCCGAAGAGGGTGCTGCTGAAGCTGCTGAAGCCGCTGACGCTGCTGCTGAAAATGTAGAACAAAACTAAAGAAAGGAGACACTTGTATGAATAACTTTAAAGTATTGATGAACGGTATCGTAAAGGAGAATCCTACATTCGTTCTTCTTTTAGGTATGTGTCCTACTTTGGGAACCACCTCATCCGCCCTCAACGGTATGGGCATGGGATTGGCCACCATGTTTGTGCTCATCTGTTCCAATGTCGTAATCTCTTCCATCAAGAACCTGATTCCCGACATGGTACGTATCCCTTCGTTTATCGTAGTCATCGCATCGTTCGTAACGGTGCTTCAGATGGTGATGCAAGCTTACGTTCCGGCACTCTATGCCACGTTGGGTTTGTTCATCCCGTTGATTGTAGTAAACTGTATTTTGTTAGGTCGTGCAGAAGCCTTCGCCGCTAAAAACGGTCCCGTACCCTCATTCTTTGACGGTTTGGGAATGGGCTTAGGCTTCACCATTGCGTTGACCCTGCTGGGTGCTGTTCGTGAGATTCTCGGAACAGGAAAAGTATTCGGTTGCAGCATCTTCCCCGAAGATTACGGCATGCTGGTATTCGTATTGGCACCGGGTGCATTCCTCTGCTTGGGTTACCTCATTGCGATTGTAAACAAAATCAAGAAGGCATAATCCTAAAGAAAGAGTAATATGGAATATATCTTAATATTTATCACAGCGATTTTTGTGAACAACGTAGTGTTGTCACAATTCCTCGGTATCTGTCCGTTCTTGGGAGTATCTAAGAAAGTAGAGACCGCCATGGGTATGGGAGCCGCCGTAGCATTCGTCTTGACGATTGCCACCATCGTGACCTACCTGATTCAGAAATTCGTGTTGGATACATGTGGTTTAGGTTATTTGCAGACCATCGCCTTCATCCTGGTGATTGCCGCTTTGGTACAGATGGTAGAGATCATCCTGAAGAAGGTATCTCCCGCCCTCTATCAGGCGCTGGGTGTGTTCTTGCCTTTGATCACCACCAACTGCTGTATCTTGGGTGTAGCCATCCTGGTGATCCAGAAGGACTACGACCTGTTGACCGGTGTTATCTACGCATTCTCCACCGCCTTAGGTTTCGCCCTGGCATTGGTAGTCTTCGCAGGTATCCGTGAGCAGTTGAGCCTCGTACGCATCCCGAAAGGCATGCAAGGAATGTCTATCGCCCTGGTAACCGCCGGTTTGTTGGCCATGGCCTTCATGGGCTTCTCAGGAGTAGACAAAGGTCTTGCTTTGCTCTTCGGCATCCAAGGCTAATCCTGATTCGAAGTAAGTTAGAATCAACATAAAAAGTCGCAATGGGCTTCGTGCCCATTGCGACTTTTGCATTGAAAATCATCTGTTATGAATATTGAATCTGTACGTGAATACTGCCTCTCCCTGC
>CAYSOW010000082.1:7237-8973 GCA_964432715.1 uncultured Bacteroides sp. | reverse complement strand
AAAAAAAATGCGATTTCCTTGTAACTTTTCGCCCGCTTGTTCGTCATTAGAATAAAGACAGATGCAAGAGATCAGTTTTCGAAACGATATACTACCCCTGAAAGACCGGCTCTACCGGTTGGCGCTCCGCATTGCACTCGACCGTGCCGAGGCGGAGGATATCGTGCAGGATACGCTCATACGCGTCTGGAACCAGCGAGCGGAGTGGCCCGGCATTGAGTCGATAGAAGCCTACTGCCTGACCGTCTGTCGCCGCATCGCCATCGACCGCACCCGACTGAAGGAGCATCAGAACGAGGCTCTGGGAGAGGAGGCGGCGCAAGTTTCTGACGAGGGCAACCCCTACGAAACGATGGTGACGGAAGAGCGAGTGAAACTCCTTCACCGACTGGTGAGCCAACTCCCCGAGAAGCAGCGCTCCGTGATGCAGCTGCGCGACGTGGAGGGCAAGAGTTATAAAGAGATTGCAACCATTCTGGAGATGAGTGAGGAGCAGGTGAAAGTGACCCTCTTCCGCGCCCGTCAACGGATTAAAGAACAATTTATTCATATAGAAAACTATGGATTATAAGTACATCGAACAACTACTGGAGCAATATTGGCAAGGGAATACCTCCTTGGAAGAGGAGCAGATCTTGCGCACCTTCTTCTGCCAGAAAGAGGTGCCCGCCTCCCTGATGCCCTACCGCGCCCTCTTTGTCTATCAGCAGGAGGAGCAGCAACAGCACCTGGGCGAGGAGTTCGATGCCAAGATATTGGCTCAGATTGATGAGCAACCGATGCGTGTGGTACGCGCTCAGCGCATTCCGTTGAGCCACCGCTTCCGTCCGTTCTACAAGGCGGCTGCGGCTGTGGCCATTCTCATCACCGTGGGCACGGCTGCCAGTCGTTCGCCTCTCTTTAACCAACAGGAGGAGGAGATGGGCGACGAGGAGTTTGCCACGATTCAAGAGACTTATACCGACCCGGACAGGGCTTACAGCGATTTGTCGGACGCCCTGATGACCGTGTCGGACCGGATACAGAAGTTCCAATCTCAGCAGGTCAATGATTCGACGGCTGAGGCAACCATCGAATTGCCTGAAGAATGAGACGTATCCTGTTCATTGCATGCGCCCTGCTGCTCTCGCTTTCATCGGTGACTGCGCAGGATTTTGTCTCCAAGTTTATGATGGAGAACAAAAACGATACGCTGCTCCACTGCACCAGCATCGGACCGAAGATGATGGAGGCCATCTTGAAGATGGACACGCAGAACGAGGAGCAACAGCAACTGAAGGAGATGATCAGTCAACTGAAGAGTGTACGGATTGTCAACAGCAAGTCGCAGGGGAAGGCGTATCTGGAGAAGGCGGAGCAGCTCATCCGCCGGCATGCACAACGGTTTGAGCCCTTCCTCGCCTATGACGACGAGCGCCAGAACTATCAGATTCTGACGCGGAAGAAGGGGGAAACCATCGTCGAGCTCTTTCTGATGGACCAGCAAGGGGAGCAGTTTTTGCTCATCGACTTTGTCGGTCAGATGGACGAAGAGTTTATCGAGCAACTGGCGCAGGTGCTGTTGCCGAACGGCGAACATAAGTAGCTATATTTTCATTTGCTTAGATATAAACAATAATGCTTAAAACAAAACGCTAGAGGCTGTGAAGTTTCAATTCTCTCAAAAACAAATTCAGAATTTACATTTGTAGCTGAAGGGACCGTCGCTTGGGTGCTGCGGTCCCTCATTTTTTTAT
>CAYSOW010000082.1:5389-7137 GCA_964432715.1 uncultured Bacteroides sp. | reverse complement strand
TTGGCACGCCCGCCCGTCAGTGCATCCAGTCCGCTCCAGAAGCGGTCGCCGTGGTTCATCTCCCGGGTGTGCATCAGTTCGTGCAGCATCACATACTCCATCAGCTCCTGCGGCAGCAGCAGTGTGTAGCAGGAGAGGTTGATGCTCTTCCGTCCCGAACAACTGCCCCAGCGCCCTTTGCTGTTGCGTATACCGCCTTTCTCATACGGCAGATGTACCCGCTCGGAGAGTGCCCGCAGGCGGGGCAAGAGTGCCACCTGCGCCTGATGCACCAGTACGCGCACCACCACCTTCTCCAGCCACTCCTGCATCCCCGGCTGCGTGAAGTGGGTGTTCGGCGGGCAGACCAGCACGGCCTCACCCTCCTTCTGCCGGAGGGTGAATTGAGTGCCCACCCCCTCCTGCAACGAGAAGTGCAGCAACGGTGCCTCGATACGGAAGTTCCAGTCGATGATGCGGTGCGAGAAGAGCTCTGTCCGCTTCTCTGCCAGCGAAGCACGGAACTTCTCGAGCGCCTCTGCCACCGCCTGTTCCGTGCAATAAGGCGGAAAGGTGATCAGCACCCCGCGACTGTCGGGACGCAGGATGATATGCTTGGCACGTGCATTGACGCGATAATGAATGAGCCCCAGTTGCGGGTCGGTATAGGGAATAAAAGCCATTTTAAAAAGAAATCTTGGGTTGTTTGCGCCCCGCACCGAACAATTCGGCACGCAGCGTGTTCTCTAGGTACATACGCTTTACAAGACATCAGTCAGTAAAAGTAACTTCATAAACTCTCTCTAATATTCTAAATTCAGCCGGGACCCCTCTGTGAAGAGCGGTCCTTTTTTATCGACTGTTATAACCGCCGAATCTTATCAGCGAATCTTATCTTCAGCGACGTTTATGATTGCCGACCTTTATCCTCGCTGATTTTTGTCTTTATCGACTGCTATAATCGCCTGCGTGCATAAAGGAAGCTTGCGGTGAAGAGCACCAGGCAGCCCAGCAACACCATCCACGCAGCACCGCGGTTGCCCAGCCACTCCGTCAGGGTAAAATCGGGCGCACAGCGAATGCTCCACACCGCCAAGCCATTGTTCACCAAGTGGTAACAGAGGCCGGGCAGCACACTGCCGGTGCGATAGTAGCACCAGCCCAGCAAGAGGCCGATGAGGAAGGCGAAGGGGATCTGTATGGGATTGAAATGGATGATGCCGAAGAGCACTGCGGAGACCAGGATGGCCGTCTTGGCGGAATAGCCTTTGCGCAGCAATCCGCCCTCTATCGCTCCGCGGAAGAGCAGCTCCTCCACCAACGGACCGACCACCACCAGGGCCAGCACGCCCGGCACACTCTGCGTCAGCGCCGCAAAGAGTTCCTCGTTGTTATCGGGCAACGGATAGAGCTCGAAGAAGAGCGTCAGGGCTGCAATGGCGAAGAGCATCATCGGGGCACAGAGCGCCAAGGTGCGGCCGGAGAGACGCCAAAAGCGCGCCTCTTTATAAGGAATACTCTTGGTCAGCAGCATGTAGAGCAGCGTCAGGAAGGAGGAGAGCAGACTGGCCCAAGGCATCAGGTAGAGATTGGTCTCGCCCGGTGCCAAATGCATCGCACTGCCTACCACCAGCACCAGCGCGCCGGTGACTAGCTGCACTGCACAGAAGAAGAGTAAAAGGAGAAATAGTTTCAACATATTGTTTCTGTTTTCATGGTTTCACGATTCTGTTTTTTCGGTTTCCCGATTCCGTTTTTTTCGGTTTCCC
>CAYSOW010000082.1:0-5289 GCA_964432715.1 uncultured Bacteroides sp. | reverse complement strand
GGTTTCACCCTTCTGTTTCGGAGTTCACCCCTCCGTTTTTGGGGTTTTCTTTATTCCGTTTCGGGGATTCTCACCTCATGGATTGCCGTTCGAGGGCGGTTCGATGTACGATTGCGGTTCGGCATTCTACCGCTGTTCGACCGTCGTACACGCTTTTTCCGCAGCCGTACACGCCTTTTCCGCCGCTTCAGCATCACGCGCCAGCTGCACCTGCAGCTCCTCCACGCGACGGAACTTCTTCTCATCGCGCAAGCGCGCCACAAACTCCACCGTCAGCGTCTGTTGGTAAAGGTCGCCCGAGTAGCGCAGCAGATGCACCTCGATGGTCGTCTGCTCCCCATTCTCCAGCGTAGGACGGTTGCCGATGTTCAGCATGCCGTGATAGCGCGCCTTGCCCACCGTGACATTCACCGCATAGACCCCGCGGGCAGGCAGCAACTGATCGCTGCAGAGCGGTTGCAGGTTGGCCGTGGGATAGCCCAATGTGCGCCCCACCTTAAAGCCATCCACCACCTTGCCTTGCAGCGCATAGCGATAGCCCAGGCACTCCTCCGCCAGCTGCACCTCCCCCTCACCGAGGAAAGCACGAATCACCGACGAACTGACATGCACCCCCTTCAGCACAAACGCCTCCGAGCGAATCACCTCGATGCCCAGCTCGCGCCCATAGCGCACATAGTCATCGAAGCCCTCCTCGCGGTTATGGCCGAAGCGATGGTCGTAACCAATGACCAGCACCCGCACCGAAAGCTCGTCGCGCAGCACCTTCTGCATAAACTCGTAAGCCGTCAGTTGCGAGAGCGTCGACGTGAAGTGAAGGAACGAACAACGGTCCACCCCGGTAGCCTCCATCCGCCTCCGCTTCTCCTCGAAAGAGGTCAGCAGCTGCGGCTGATAGTCCGCCTGCATCACCTTGCGCGGATGTTCGGCAAAAGAGATGAGCAGCGACTCCAACCGACGCAGTTTCGCCTCGCGAATCACTTGGTCAATCAGATAGCGGTGGCCTCGATGCACGCCATCGAAAAAGCCGATGGTGGCCACACAAGGAGCAGGTTTACATACTTCCATAGGGAGATTTTATAAGATAGCGCGCCAGTCTTCACCGGGCTTGGGACAGTAACTCTTCATGCCCAGACTCTCCGCCACGCGGCAGTTCTCGGCAGAATCATCAATCAACATCGTCTCTGAAGGAATGATACCGGCACAGTTGATGACGGCCTGGAAGATCTCTTTCGACGGTTTCACCAGATGCATCTCGTATGAGAGATAAATCTCCTCGAAGAAATCGTCCGCCTCAAAGCCGCGGTAGCGGAACTGCTTGCGGCAAGCCTCATCCCAATGAATCGGGTTGGTATTGCTGAGCAGATAAACCATGTAACGGTTGCGCAGCGCCAAGAGCGTATCGAGTTTCCAGGAAGGAATCTCCCCGAGCATTTCATTCCACGCCTCCATAATCTGACGGTTGGTCAGCGGTTCGGTGACAGAATGACGAATTTTACTGCAGAACACCTCCGCGGAGATCTCCCCGCGTTCCAGGTCGGCAAAGAGCCCCGCCTGCTTATAGTTGTCCAGCCAGTCAGCCGCCTGCGAGAAGCCCAACCGGCGAAAAGCGTTGACACTGCGCTCTTTATCCACGTCGATCAGCACTCCGCCCAGATCAAAGATAAAATTTCTAATCGTTGTATCCATTCTACTGTTGCCCTTACGGGCGTTCATATCCGTCTGCAAAAATACAATTTTTCTCCTGAATTCCTTGCATATTTGGATAAAACATTCTACTTTTGCGACACAATCCCCACGAGGGAGTTGTAGGGCTTTTAGCTCAGTTGGTTAGAGCAACAGACTCATAATCTGGAGGTCCTAGGTTCAAGCCCTAGATGGCCCACCTACAAACGCGAAAAAGAGGGTAGTCACCGTTGTGGCTGCCCTCTTCTCTTTTTTGTTTCCCGTTTACAAGTACTTGGGGTCGATCTTGGGGATCAAAGATACGGTGCCCGAGACCTGGTGGTGCGCCGCCTGACGCACCTATCGAAAATTCCAAACAAATAGCCAAATATATAAGAGATGTACCCTTCCTGCTCTCTCTGCGCAAACAACAAGCAAACAAACATTAACAGCAACTTTGGCATCCACCACCCATCACTATGGGGGGGCTCCGGGCAGCGGAGCCAAAGTAGCTGAACAGACCCCGAGCGGAGTCCGGATGGACAAACTTTTCCAACTTCTATGAACGATGGTCCATCTGTCGCCTTTTGCTGTTAAGTCTGAGTGTTTGCGTCGGAAAAGCACATCGTTTTTCTTTTCGTTCTTCAGACTCTGGGTTAGTGGCCGAAAGGGGGGTCAGCCCCTCCCGACCTGGACAGCAACGCTTCGAATCGGCATTACCACGTTGCCGTCCAACTTGTGCTTTGCTATCCTGAATTACAACCTTTACGGTGCCGATTCGTTGTAATTATGGTGCTATCTTGCCGTTCACGGCTTCCGGGACACACTCGGCACTATCCGTCCACAGATGGAAGCACGTGATTGGGGTTCATTAGACCGACAAGATGAGGACAGGTGCGATGGGCTGCGTCACGATGCGTGCACATCGTGGTGGTAACCGCGCCACAACCGGCTTCCTGTCGCTTGTCCGTCTCGTCCCCGCGGCAAAATAATAAAATACATGATATCAAAGGGCGCATCCGGATATAGTTATTCCCCGGATGGGGATTATGCTACTCCGGTATTCTGCCACAAAACTAGATAAAATATGTACGAAGTTGTAATAATTTCATCCGAATGAATTTATATTTCGTCCGTCATTCTGATGAATTTTTGTGAATTTCGTCTATATCTTGTGCTGTTTTAATGTCTTAGCCTGTTTTTTGTCTTTAGAATCCGTGAAGATTCTAATTACTTATTTATGTAATGCACACCTTTCCATCTACCCCCGGCCTTGTTTCTCCAATACCGCCTTATCAGAGTCATCAACGACTGGATAAGGCGGATTGAAAAAAACACAATAACCTTTTATGTAGTAGAAAAGTAGTCACACCTCGCGCCACGTGCCTGCTTGCCGCTGGATAATCTCCGTAGGCGTCAGGTTGTAATGGCGTTTACAATACTGGCAGAAAGAGGATTCACTGTCGAACCCCAGCTGGTAGGCCATCTCTTTCACCGAGACGTCCGGCTTGGAAGCCGCATGAAAGATCTTTCGCATCAAGTGCTGATCGAGCCAGCGCTTGGGACTGATGTCGCCAAACTCCTCCTTGAATTTCTCGTAGAAGACCGAGCGACCCATATTGCTCTTGTCGACCAGCTCCTTCACCCCCTTCGCACTGTTCAGCATATTGAAGCAGTACATCCGGAAGTCCATCCGATTACCGATGATGGGATAGAAGAGCGAAGCCAACTTCTCTTTCGAATAAAACTGGCGAAGCAAGATAAAAAGCTCGTCCGCCTTCACCTTATGCAGGTGGATACAGTTGACGCCATTCCTTAGATACATGCCAAGAAGGTCCAGGTACTGCTTCATCGGCTTCGTGATTTCCAGTGTGTTGAAGTCGTAATGCACGTGCTCCGCATAGGGCTTCAACGCGCGCATAGAGAACTGACTGCAACGGAAATCCGCATTGTCGAAAAGCAGCACTATCGCTTTTACCTCCGTGAGGCATTCAATCATAAAAAAGGACTTCACCGGTATAAAGAACATCTCGCCCGCTGAAATCACCCGTGTCGAATAGGCGTTACAAGAGAGCTTCATCGAGCCCTCTAACACAAAATAGATGACGTTACAAAAGGTAGCATCTCTAGATATCTTACAATCTTTCTCATACACCCTGTAACGAAACCCGAGCTTAATCTCACCCAGGTAATTGACGCATGAAAAATGTTCCTTAGTATAGAGTAAGTCCTGCTCGTGCACTTTCTCCATTTTGTAAGGTTTTGCGCAAAGAAAGCAATAATAAAATATTTATACAAATATTTTTGTTATAATCTTATAGTTGAAAGAGTTACAAGCCTCAAAAATTTAAGTTCTTGGAATTTTAACAGCTTCTGAGGGGCGAAAGGGGGCGTTTTGAGAAATTCTGTGTATCTTTGTGGAAAATTAGAAACAAACATGGCTCTATGGAACTGAATGAAGCAACGCTCCGATTTATTGATCTGCACCGCAAGGACGACCCGCGCGCATTGGCACTTCGTGCCGGTAAGGCGGAGGGGGTGGACTTGCCCATGGCGCTGACTCAGATAGCGGGTTGGCAGGTGGCCGACCGGAAGTTGCCTTCGTGGAGCCGCACCGCCGGACTGCTCTTTCCGCGTCATCTCTCCATGGAGCAATGCTCGTCGGAAGCTACGGCGCGCTACAAGGCGTCGCTGGTGGAGGGGGAGTGTCTGACCGACCTGACCGGTGGTTTCGGGGTGGATTGTTTCTTCTTGGCACAACGGTTCCGCAGTGCTCACTATGTGGAGCGACAGGAGGAGTTGTGCGACTTGGCGCGCCATAACTTCCCCTTGCTGGGCGGCACCCCCATCGAGGTGCATCATGCCGACGGCACGGCGTATCTGCAGGAGATGGAGCCTTGCAGCTGGATCTATCTGGACCCTGCCCGCCGCAATGAGCAGGGCGGAAAGACGGTGGCGATTGCCGACTGCGAGCCCGACCTTTCTCTGCTGGAGCCTCTCTTGCTGCAGAAGGCGGAGCGGGTGTTGGCGAAGCTCTCGCCGATGCTGGACATCGCGCAGGCGCTGCGTGTGCTCTCTTCTGTGCATGCCATCCACATTGTCTCTGTGCGCGGCGAGTGCAAGGAGTTGTTGCTGGAGTTGCATCGCACCCCTACTCCGCGGGAGGAGATCACCACTCACTGCCTCAACCTGCGCCCGGAGGGTGATGAGCGTTTCTGCTTCACCGCCCGGGAGGAGGAAAGCGCGGTGTGCGACTATGCCGAGCAGCCTGCCACCTACCTCTACGAGCCGAATGCTTCGCTCTTGAAAGCCGGTGCCTACCGCCTCCCTGCGCAGCGCTTCGGCTTGAAGAAGTTGCACCCCAACAGTCACCTCTACACCGGCGACAGCTGTCTGGAGGATTTCCCCGGTCGCCGTTTCCAAATCATCGGTCAGTGCGGTTTCAGCAAGAAGGAGCTTAAGCAACTTGCCGCACTGAAGCAGGCCAACCTCACTCTGCGCAACTTCCCCTCGACGGTGAACGAGCTGCGCAAACGACTCAAGTTGGGGGATGGCGGCGACACGTATCTCTTTGCCACCACCCTCGCCTCGGGCGAACATACGTTGCTGGTTTGCAAGAAGTAA
>CAYSOW010000081.1:5818-9119 GCA_964432715.1 uncultured Bacteroides sp. | reverse complement strand
GCACCTCCGTATTCCTAATCAATTCAGCGTAGAGTTCATTTCTTTGAAGCACCTCCACATTGCCCAGGATAAACATCTGCTTACGGGCACGGGTCAGCGCCACGTTCAACTTTCGGTCAATCATGTAGCCATGATCCTCGATGGGAACCGACAGAATGTCCAGCTGATACGGGCGACTAATCGTGGTGGAGTAAATGATAATGTCACGCTGACTCCCCTGAAAACGCTCTACGGTGTCTATCGTGATCTCATTCGCCTCGGGGATGTTTAGCTCACGAAGCTGCTTGTAGATCAACGCTATCTGATTGCGGAACGGCACGATGACTCCGATGCGCTTCGCAGCATTCAGAGGCTCCTGACGCAGGGCACAGAGACGCACCACGCCTTGCACCAAGGCACCTACCATGGCGGCCTCCCCACGATTGATCTTGGGCGAGTCCTCCGGAGGTGGCAAGGGGGAGGGCAGGAAAGCCACTCTTTGAGTCGACAACAGACGCACGGCCCAATCCTCTGCCGGCGTGAGGTGCAACTGTGCACGCTCCTCCGCTGTCAGACGAAACTCCAAGTCCTCCTGCTGATGCTTCAGCGGGATAATCTCCAGCTTTCCCTCATAGAAGAAACGATTGGCAAAATCATTCACCTCCGGATGCATGCGGCCTTGGCGGTTCAACATCGCCAAGATACCCTCCTGAGGCATCTCCTGCTGTCTGCGATAGAAACGCTCAAAGAGCGAGTTCCGGCGGTTGGTCAGGCCTATGGCGCGCAAATCAGCATCTTCCACTTCCGACTCCCGAGGCTGCTGTAACACCACGGCAGGCAGCTGCTTCGGGTCGCCAATCATGATGAACTTCTGCACGGCACATACCCCCTGCGCACGCGTTGCACAAAGGATATTCAGCAACTGTGGCTCCAGTATCTGCGAGGCTTCGTCGATAATCGCCACCTGGAACTGCTTCAGC
This sequence comes from uncultured Bacteroides sp., assembly GCA_964432715.1. Classification (GTDB taxonomy): domain Bacteria; phylum Bacteroidota; class Bacteroidia; order Bacteroidales; family Bacteroidaceae; genus Phocaeicola_A. The sequence continues at coordinate 8,160 of CAYSOW010000081.1, read as the reverse complement.
TGAAACAACTCCGGTTTGCCGGAGACGGATGCCGTGGTGCCCACAAAGATGCGCACCGCACGCAGACGTTCTACTATCTCGTTTCGGTTGCGACAGGCGTCGGTCAGGTTGGTGAGCATTCGCTCCCGGAAGCGCTCCTCGCACGACAGGATATTGCCGATGCGCACATACTCTACGCCACCCTCAATGCTCTCCAGCATCTCGCAAATCTCATCTACCGCGCGGTTGGTGTACGAGAGCAACAGCAGCTGACAGTCCGGCTGGGCGTAAAACTCCTCCACCATGCTCTTCAGCGCCACCGAGGTCTTGCCTGTACCCGGAGGGCCCACCAGCAAGAAGTAGTCGAGCGCCTGCTTCGCCTGCAACACAATCTGTTCGATTTGCTCATTCAGGTAATGCCCCGTCAGCGTAAGCGACCGGTCGACCCTCGGAGCGCGCTCACACAGCAACAGCTCCATCCGCTCCTTAGGAGCCTTCAGAAAGCCGTACAGACCGCGATAAAGCGTGTTATACGAAGCATCCATGAAGTCGTGCTCCATCGCATAGCGGCTCTCCGGATGAAACACGTGGCGGTTGCGCTGCTTGTGTCGCAACGTAATCAGCACCTCGGTATCTGTCATGGAGTCCACATTGCCACGGAACACCTGCTTATTGACGGCGCGGTCGTCCTCCTTGTTACGCTCGTAGAACAAGACGACGTCGCCCCTGCGGAAGTTGGGCAGGAAGCTCTCGCCATAGAAAGGGATGGAGAGCAAGATTTGCTCGATGCCCTCCTCGCCGGTGAGCTCCATAATCTGCAAATCAACCAGGATGTTTCCGCTGGCCTGTTTCGTGGTGAGGTCGGCATTCCACACCTCCGAGAAACCACGCGAAGAGTCCAGATTGGAATCGCCCACCTTCGAGAGAAACTGCTCCTTCTCCGTGAAGGTCAGGAAACTATAGAAATAGTTCAGCGCCAGGGAGGACGACTGGCGGAAGGGGCGCAACCACTCCTCAATCTGCGGCAACTGATAGTCGCGCCACAACTTACCGGTGTCATGCTTCTCGTTGAAGAGCTGCGGCGTGAGCGTTCCCAGCAAGTCGGCCCCGTGACCGTTCTTGAGGAGTATCTCGTTGTACACAATCGCGTTTCTGAGTGCCATGGCCTGCTGAATCTGTCCTTTACTGCTTCGTTCGGCATAGATCTTCGGATAGAGCGAGTAGAAGAGGTAACTGTTTACTTTATCGCGTGGAATATCCAGGTTGTAGAAAAGCACCTCCTTATAGAGCGCCATCTGCAGCGAGTGGCTCGACTTGGCACGGATATTTCCATTCCAGCCGTCCGCCTTGCCCGACTTCAGCTCAATCAGGTTGCGACCGTCCGTCTGCAGCAAGTCCATACGTCCCTGCAGCCCCAGACACTCACAGAGGAACGAGGGCTCCAGAACCACCTGATTGCGGTCGATGTGATGCTCCTCGCTTTGATCCAGGCGCTCCAATGTCTCATGGATATGAGCGAACTGCTCCTTGGCCTGCTCAAAATAAGAGCGGTCAATCTTCGGCGTCACACAATAGGCCATCAGATCCGCCCGAAAGGCCTTCTGAATGGATTGCTCATACGTGGCAGGTGCTTTCTCCGTCTCGTTGATACAGTCGTCCAGAAACTGGTTGGCCGCGTTACCCAGCAGGATAGGGGCCGTGCTCTCAGAGGGGCGAAACTTATGCAGCAGATAGTTGAGCGGGGTGTTGCCATAGTTGGTGTAACAGGCCGCCAAACTACTGATGTCCAGCAGATAGTCGGGCTCCAGCACCATCAGCTCCGCATGCAGTCGACCATCCTCTTCCGGAGCCACCGAGAGCAAGTTCAGCTGCGCCCCCGGAAACAACATCTCCTTCAGCTGCGCAAATTCCTCCGGGATGCACACCTCCAGCGCCTCTTCCCGAGGTTGTGCCTCGTCGAAAGCCCGAATGGTATCTCCCTCCCAACTCTCTACCACCACACGCATCCGTTTCTGACGGAGCAAGGAGGGGTGATCGGCTGCCAGCGAGCGCCATTGGGCAGGCAGAGCCTCCTGCAACTCCTGCGGAATCACCTCGCCCGTCAGCGCCTGCAAGAACTCGCACAGCGCTTTGACATCGAACAAGAAATCCTCGTGGGTCCCCTCAAAATGGCGTTCTTGCAGCGTCTTACGCGCATGCATACGGAAAATCTCAATCGGGTGGGAGGGGAGACGGAACTTCTTGCAAAGGAAATGCAGCCGCGCAAAAAGATTGGAGAAGTCGGTGGGCTCCTCCGCCGTAAGTACCTTACAAGCACGGTCCAGCACGCCATAGAGACGTCCGTACATCTCCACCTTCGCCAA
>CAYSOW010000081.1:4278-5718 GCA_964432715.1 uncultured Bacteroides sp. | reverse complement strand
GGAATTTAGTGAATCGTTTCTTGATACACCTTATATCTTTGCAGAATCTCATGCACAAACTCATACGTATCCACCCCGCGGAAGTAACCATTCTTACACACCGGGTCGTTAAAGTATTGCTCGTGACTCTTCAGCAACAAATATTTCTCTGTGTGATTCTGCCATCGGTTCGGGTCAGCCCCATACTTCAGCGCCAATGCCATGGCATCCTTGATATGGCCCAAACCGGCATTGTAAGAGGCCAGAATAAAGCAGACACGCTCCTCCGGGTCAGTCACATTCGCGAAGCTCCGCTCCATGGCAGCAATGTATTTCGTCGCCGCCTTGATACTCTCCTCCGGATCCTGTTCCTTCCCCTCGGGCACACCCATCAGGCGCGCCGTGCGAGGCATCAGCTGCATCAGTCCTTTCGCTCCCGCCCATGACACCGCCGTGGGGTCGAAGTTCGACTCCGTGTAGGCCAGCGAAGCCAGCAAGCGCCAGTCCCAATCAATCTCCCCGGCATACTTCTTAAAGAGGTCGTCATAGAGCGAAATCCGACCATCCTTCACCGAGAGAATCGAGCCGTGTGCCACATGCTTGGAGGTATCGAAATACCTACGTGCACTGGCCAGATAGGCCGTCGACTTCACCTCCGTCTGATGCCATTCATCGGCTGCCTGCGCCAAGAGCGGTTCATCCTTGCGCACCGCCCACGCAGAGCGCTGCATGAAGCTCACCTGCAAACTGATGTCCAGATTCAGATAGTAAGTACGGTTGATGCGCGCCAAGTCGTTATCACAAATCATATAGTCAATCTCGCCCTGCGCCACCTTCGTAATCAAGTCCTCGTTAGAGATACTATCCTCCGGCACCTCATGAATCAGTACGCCGCCCCCGAGCTCCCTGTCAAGGTTCTGCAAGCGTTGCAGCGTACGTCCCGGTTTCACATACACCTCTTTCCCCACGAGTTCCGTGACATCCGTCAGTGCCGCGCGTCCTTTGCGTTGCACCACCACCTGATGCGTAATGGTCTCCTCGCCGCAGTAGCGTACGCTATCCTTCCACTCATGCGTAATAGGCAAGTTGAAGGCAATCAAATCGCCCTCCTTATTCAGCAACTTCTGAATCAGTTCCTCCGGACTGTTGGCCACCTGCACACGCAACTGCAGTCCCAAGGACTCCGCAAACTGTCGACAGAGTTCATACTGATATCCCATCGACTCCCCCCGATATAAGAAATAAGAGGTGGAACTGTAGAGCGTCAACACCGTCAGTTCTCCCTTCTCCTGAATCTGCGGAAGGTCATAACCCTCCTCCGCCTCCGCATCCCTCCGAAGGTGACACCCCGTGACCAGCAGCAGACAGAGTACCACTGCCGCGCCCAGGGAGATGGAAATCCTATATAAATCTCTCTTATTCATTTGCGTTCTTTTCATGGTTTGCGTTATCGCTCGCGAA
>CAYSOW010000081.1:0-4178 GCA_964432715.1 uncultured Bacteroides sp. | reverse complement strand
CGTTCCGAATTGGCCAGAATACGTTCGATATACGTCTTCATAATCTCAATCGCCTTCTTGTTCTCGCCTCCCTGCGGAATAATCAGATCCGCATAACGTTTCGTCGGCTCGATAAACTCCAGATGCATCGGCTTCAACACCCGCACGTAGCGATCCATTACCGCCTCCGCCGTTCGTCCGCGCTCCACGATGTCCCGCTGAATCACACGAATCAAGCGCTCGTCGGGATCAGCATCCACAAAGATCTTCAGGTCCATCAAGCTACGCAACTTCTCGTCACACAGCGCCAAGATGCCCTCCACAATAATCACCTCCTTCGGGTCGATGTGAATGGTCTCCGGCTGACGCGTACAGGTGAGGTACGAGTAGATGGGCTGTTCGATGGATTTCCCCTCGCGCAACATCGCGATATGCTCGGAAAGCAAGCTCCAGTCGAACGCATCCGGATGGTCAAAATTGATGCTCTGTCGTTGCTCCACAGGCACGTGACTGCTGTCCTTATAGTAAGAATCCTGCGGAATCAGCACCACTTCGCCCTTCGGTAAACTCTCCACAATATTTCTGACGACGGTGGTCTTTCCAGAACCCGTACCGCCGGCTATACCTATAATAATCATACGTTTACAGTTTAAAAATCGTCTCTAACTTGCAAATATAACCTTTTTATTTTTATATCCCGAGAAAAAGCTATAAATTTGTGGGAACAAAATGAAATGTAGGAACAAAATCTAAGAAACGATGAGAAAGATAAGAAATCCGTGGATACACAAAGAGGGCTACAACTGCTTCGGCTGTTCCCCGAGCAATGAGCATGGCCTCAAGATGGAGTTTTTCGAAGAGGGGGAGGAGGTGGTGAGCCACTGGCGCCCGCAGGCCGACTTCCAGGGCTGGATTAACACGCTGCATGGAGGCGTGCAGGCCGTTCTGCTGGACGAAATCAGCGCCTGGGTCATTCTGCGCAAGTTGCAGACCACCGGTGTCACTTCCAAGATGGAGCTGAAGTACGTCAAGCCCGTCAGCACCCTCCAGTCCTACCTGACCCTCCGCGCCCACATTGTGGAGCAGAAGCGCAACATCGTGATGGTGGAAGCCTCGCTCTACGACGAGGACGATCAGCTCTGCACGCAAGCCCGCTGCACCTACTTCACCTTCCCGAAGGCGAAGGCCGAAGAAATGGGGTTCAGTTCCTGCGATTTGGAAGATGACGTACTGTTGTTCTAGGAAATTCTTTAAAAATTTGGGGAAAAGTTTGCAGATTCAAATAATAACCCATATATTTGCCGCAAATTCTAACCAAGTAAAGAACGAAGTTTATGAACGCAACTGTTTTACATCATCATCATCATCCTAACGAGTAAATTCGGTGGGCCGGATGGTTGTGTAAATCATTGAAGATATATCGTAGAAAGGCTTGCCGAAGAGGTGAGCCTTTTTTCGTATAAACGCACTTCTTTATAAACATATTTATAAACGCACTTCTTTCATGGAATGGAATCGTAACAGTAATAAGAGGAACAAGAAAGTAATAAAATAAAAAAAGAGAAGATTATGCTAAGAATTGCAGTACAATCCAAAGGTCGTTTGTTCGATGAAACAATGGCCTTGCTTCAAGAAGCAGATATTAAACTGAGCACCTCCAAGAGAACCCTGCTGGTGCAGTCTACCAACTTCCCCGTAGAGGTGCTTTTCCTCCGCGATGACGATATTCCCCAATCGGTAGCCAGTGGGGTAGCCGACATCGGTATCGTGGGCGAGAACGAGTTTGTGGAGCGCGAAGAAGATGCCGAACTGGTACGTCGCCTCGGCTTCAGCAAATGCCGCCTCTCCCTCGCCATTCCCAAGGCTGAGGAGTATAAAGACCTGAGTTGGTTTGAGGGCAAGAAGATTGCCACTTCATACCCCGTCATCCTGAAACGTTTCATGGAGAAGAACGGCATCAACGCGGATATTCACGTCATCACCGGTTCGGTAGAGATTGCCCCGGGCATCGGATTGGCCAATGCCATCTTCGATATCGTCAGCTCCGGTTCCACCCTGGTAAGCAACAACCTGAAAGAGGTGGAAGTGGTGATGAAATCGGAGGCTTTGCTCATCGGCAACAAGAACCTCAGCGACGAGAAGAAAGAGGTGTTGCAGGAGCTGCTTTTCCGCATTGAGGCAGTGAAGTGTGCCGAAGATAAGAAATATGTACTGATGAATGCGCCCACGGATAAACTGGAGGACATTCTGGCTGTGCTCCCCGGCGTAAAGAGCCCCACCGTGATGCCGTTGGCTCAAGAGGGCTGGAGCTCTGTACACACCGTGCTCGACCAGAAATGTTTCTGGGATATCATCGGTAAACTGAAAGCGCTCGGCGCCCAAGGTATCCTCGTTATCCCCATCGAAAAGATGATTGTGTAACGAACCACTACAACCACTTAATTATTGAAATTATTCAACAATGAGAATCTTTAAATATCCCGATACAGCAGAGAAAAGCGCGATCGTACAGCGCCCTGTCATGAATGTCGACCGACTGCGTGACACGGTGAAGAGTGTACTGGCGCGTGTAAAGGCCGAGGGCGACCGTGCCGTGCTCGACTACGAGGCACAGTTTGATAAGGTGGAACTCACGGCTTTGCAAGTGACTCCCGCCGAAATGGACGAAGCGGAAGCGCTGGTCAGCAACGAACTGAAACAATCTATGCAGCTGGCTAAAGCCGACATTGAGCGCTTTCATGCTGCTCAGCGATTCACCTCGAAGAAGGTGGAAACCCAGCCCGGCGTGGTCTGCTGGCAGAAAGCAGTGGGCATTGAGAAGGTGGGTCTTTACATCCCCGGCGGAACAGCTCCGCTCTTCTCCACCGTGCTGATGCTCGCCATCCCCGCACGCCTGGCAGGTTGCAAGCAGATTGTGCTCTGCACCCCGCCCAACCGTCAAGGCAAGGTGAACCCCGCCATCCTCTACGCCGCACGTCTGGCAGGCGTTGACACCATCTTCAAAGCCGGTGGTGTGCAAGCCATCGGTGCCATGGCCTACGGCACAGAGAGTGTGCCCAAAGTCTACAAGATCTTCGGTCCGGGCAACCAGTACGTCATGGCTGCCAAACAGGAGGTTTCGCTGCACGATGTAGCCATCGACATGCCTGCCGGTCCGTCGGAAGTGGAGGTGCTGGCCGATGCCCATGCCAACCCCGTCTTTGTGGCAGCCGATCTGCTCTCGCAGGCAGAACACGGAGTCGACAGTCAGACGCTGCTCGTCACCACCAGCGAAGCGTTGGTGGAGCGCGTACAGGCAGAGGTAGAGCGTCAGCTGGAACTCCTTCCGCGTAAGGAAATCGCCGCCAAAGCCCTTGAAAACAGTCGCCTGGTGGTGGTCAAAGAGATGAGCGAAGCCTTGGAACTCACCAACGCCTACGCTCCCGAGCACCTCATCATTGAGGCCGACAACTACGCCGAGCTCGCCGAGCAGGTGGTCAATGCAGGTTCTGTCTTCCTGGGCAACTACTCGCCCGAGAGTGCCGGAGACTATGCCTCAGGTACCAACCACACGCTGCCCACCAACGGCTATGCCAAAGCTTATAGCGGAGTCAGCCTCGACAGCTTTATCCGCAAGATTACCTTCCAGGAGCTCACTCCGCAAGGCATCACCACCATTGGTCCCGCCATTGAGTGTATGGCTGCCAACGAAGCACTCGACGCTCATAAGAACGCTGTCACCGTGCGTCTGCAAGCCCTTCAGGCCGCAGCCAACGGGACTTCTAAAGAAGAGGAGGGCAACGCATGAGTATGAAGAGCCTGCAAAGTCTGACGCGCCCTGTTATCTGGAACCTGAAGCCCTATTCTTCAGCGCGCGACGAGTATAAAGGGGTGGATGCCAGTGTCTTTCTGGATGCCAACGAGAACCCTTACAATGCGCCTTACAACCGCTATCCCGACCCGCTGCAACTGCAGCTCAAGGGGGAGCTCTCCAAAGTGAAGGGGGTGCCCGTGGAGAACATCTTCCTGGGCAACGGTAGTGACGAAGCCATCGACCTTGTCTACCGTGTGTTCTGTGAGCCGGGGCGCGACAATGTGGTGGCGATTGACCCCACTTATGGCATGTACGAGGTGTGCGCCAATGTGAATGATGTGGAGTATCGCAAGGTGCAGCTGGATGCGGATTATCAGTTCTCGGCCGACCGGCTGTTGGCGGCTGC
>CAYSOW010000080.1:0-9412 GCA_964432715.1 uncultured Bacteroides sp. | reverse complement strand
GAAAACGGCAACACACCGAAGGAAAGCAATGCCCATGAATAAGATGTTCCGAAAGATTCTGCTGGGAAGCTGCTGCCTCTGGTGCGCCGCTTGTCAGCAACAGACAGTGTATCACTCTTTTCAACCCCTCCCCAAAGAGGGGTGGAGCAAGGGTGATACACTCACTTTTACCCTCCCCAAAGAGCAACTCACGCCCGGCACCTACCGCATGGACGTGGAAGTGCGCTACCGCCCCTCCTTTGCCTACCGCACCCTCTGGATGGTGGTCTACCGCAGTCAAGGCGACACCCGCCCACCCTTGGTGGATACCCTCCACTGCGAGCTCGTATCCAAGGACGGCAAGCTCACCGGCGACGGCATCAACAGCTACTACCAGCAACACTGCACCCTCACCGGCGTGCGTCTGGATACCACCTACACCCCCATCGTCCGCGTCGCCCACTACTTCAAGAAGGGACGCATCGAAGGACTCTCGGACATCGGCATCAAACTCTACCGCGAGTAGCGTCTATACGTAAGAAGATAAAGAGTAACAGGGTGAAACCCCACAACGACGAACCGCCGTAACTAAAGAAAGGAAGCGGGATACCAATCACCGGTGTCAAGCCGGTCACCATGCCCACATTAATAAATAGGTGGAAGAAGAAGATACTCGCCACCGAATAGCCATACACCCGTCCGAACGCCCGCGGCTGTCGCTCCGACAGATAGATCAAGCGCAAGATGAGCGCCATGAAGAGCAGCAGCACGGCGGCAGAGCCCACAAAGCCCTCCTCCTCGCCCACCGTACAGAAGATAAAGTCGGTGTCTTGCTCCGGCACATACTTCAGCTTGGTCTGCGTACCGTTCAGGAATCCCTTGCCCAGCAAACCACCCGAGCCAATCGCAATCTTCGACTGGTTCACGTTGTATCCCGCCTTCGCCAAATCCTCCGTCATGCCCAGCGCCACCTTGATACGCACCTGCTGGTGGGGCTGCAAAATCTGGTTGAATACAATATCCGTAGAGAAGAAGAAGAGCGCCGAGCAGAAAGTGAAGAGCGCAATGAGCGCATAGTTGCGACAACGCTCCGCCAGCGCCAGGTAGCTCAGGTAGCCCACCAGCACCACACAGACCGCCAGCTGCAGCCACATCAGTCGGAAGGGAATGACAAACTGTGCAAAGAGGAAGCCCAGCAGCGTTGTGCCCAAGCCGAACACCAGCACGTTACGCACCGGCTCGCGCTTCGAACTGTAGGCCATCATCATCCCCGCCGTCACCAGCAGGATGAGGAGCAACACCACAAACGAACCCACCGACGAAGGGATAATCTCCGTGAGCGGCGTCTCCGAGAAACGGATACCCACCACGAAATAAACCACCGCACAGAGTCCGGAGAAGAGGAACACCCCCGACATCCCCTCGCGATAGAGCATCAGGAAGAAAGCCAGGTAGACCAGTGCCGAGCCCGTCTCCTTCTGCATGATAATCAGCAACATCGGGAAGAGCACCATCGACACCACCGTAGCAAACTGCTTCATCTTCTCCATCGAGAAGCCATACGTACCCATATACTTCGCCAGCGCCAAAGCCGTCGCAAACTTCGCAAACTCCGCCGGCTGCAGACTCACCGGTCCCAGTTTAATCCAGGAGAGCGAGCCCTTCGTATCCTCCGCCACAAAAGGCGTCAGGAAGAGCAGCACCAGCATCGCCCCGTAGAGAATGTAGGCAAACATCTCATAGAGCTTCTCCTCCAGCATCAGCAGCACGAAGCCCAAGCCCAGCGAGCAGCAGATCCACACCGCCTGCTTACCCGAGCGCACATCGAAGTCGAAGAAGTTCACCTCGCCGTAGGTATAACTTGCCCCACAGATACTGAACCAGCCGAAGACCACCAGCGCGATATAGATCGCAATGGTCCACCAGTCAATCGATTTAAACAAACTACCGTTCTTCTGTTCCATAGAGAATCCTCCGTTCCTGCATCTCCGCCGCCTTCGTCTCACTCTCGGGCGAGAGTTCACCTTTCAAATATTGTTCTATCATCAATGCGCCGATAGGCACACCATACACCGCACCGAAACCACCGTTCTCCACGTAGACCGCAATGGCAATCTTCGGGTTGTTCATCGGTGCAAAGCCCATAAAGGCCGAGTGGTCGTGACCACGGTTCTGTGCCGTACCGGTCTTACCGCACACCTCAATGTCCGGCAGATTCGCCGCACGACAGGTACCGCCCAGCACCGCCGCCCGCATACCCTGCACCACCGTCTCGTAGTACTTCGGATCCACCAGCGTGCGTCGCGGCGTCGTGTAGAGCGAGTCGAGCGGCTCCCCCTCAATCTTCTTCACCACATGCGGCGTGATGAAGTGGCCGCGGTTGGCAATGGTGGCACCCAGGTTGGCTATCTGAAGCGGCGTCAGTGTCACCTCACCCTGACCAATCGCAATACTGATCACGGTCAGTCCGTTCCACGAGCCGCGGTAATTCTTGTCATAGTAGGCCGCATTCGGAATCATGCCTCGCTTCTCACCCGGGATATCGATACCCAGCTGATAGCCGAAGCCCATCGCCACCATGTGATCCTTCCAGCGCGTCATGGCATTCTGCACCGAGCCGTACTTCTGCTTCGCACCCAGCATGTGGTAGAGGCCCCAGCAGAAGTAACCGTTGCACGAGGTGGCAATGGCGGGCACCAGTGGCAGCGGTGCCGGGTGACCGTGGCAACCCACGCGCAAACCACCGAAGACGAATCCGTGCGAACAGCCGTAAGAGGTGCTCGGCGTAATCACCCCCTCCTGCAGGAAAGTCAGTGCCTGCGAAGTCTTGAAGGTGGAGCCCGGCGGATAGGTACCCGAGATGGCACGGTTCAGCAACGGCTTCCGCGGATCTTTCGTCAGTTCCACATGGTTCTTACCGCGCTGACGACCAATCATCATGTGCGGGTCGTACGAGGGCGAAGAGACCATACAGAGCACCTCGCCCGTGGAAGGCTCAATCGCCACGATACTGCCAATCTTACCCTCCATCAGTCGCTCGCCCAACTGCTGCAACTTGATGTCCAGACTCAGCGTCAAGTCCTTTCCGGGCACCGGCTTCCGGTCCATCGCACCCTCCATATATTTCCCCTGAATACGTCCGTAGGCATCGCGCAGCAACACCTCCACACCCTTCTCGCCGCGCAGCTGCTTCTCGTACGACCGCTCCACACCCTGGATGCCGATGTAGTCACCCATGCGGTAATAGTCGTCGTTCTCAATGTCACGCTTCGACACCTCCGCCACGTCGCCCAGCACATGGGCCGCCACGTTGTACGTGTACTGACGGATGGTGCGTCGTTGGATGTAGAATCCGGGGAATTTAAAAAGTTTTTCTTGAAACACCGCAAACTCCTCGGCCGAGAGCTGATTCATAAAGCTCTGCTCCGTGTAGGAGGAGTAGCCCGGGTTGAGGTTGCGGTTCTTGATGTCCTCCATGCGTTTGGTGAACTGCTCCTTGGTGATGTGCACCGTGCGACAGAAGTCGAGCGTGTCCAGGTTCTTCACCTCACGCATCACCACCATGATGTCATACGCCGGTTGGTTGAACACCAGCAACTCCCCGTTACGGTCGTAGATAGTGCCGCGTGCCGGGAAGAGCACCTTGTTGAGAAAAGCATTACTGTCCGCGTTCTTCTTGTAGTCCTCGCTCATAATCTGCAGCGAGAAGAGACGCAGGATATAGATGAAGACCACCGCCACCACGATGCCCCCCAAGATAAACTTACGCTTTTCCAACTCATAATTTTGCATACCGATTCCCCTCCGCGTCTATCGTTTGCAGATACCCTCCACCGCCAGCACGCAGAGCGTAGTCAGCAAGGTGGAAGCCGCCGTTTCCAGTAACAAGAGTTCCCAGTGGAAGTAGGAGAAGGCCTCCAGACTCAGCAGGCAGAAGTGCTGAATGAGCACCATCAGCAGCGTGTAGCGAAAGAAGGGACCTACGCCCATGGTGGCAATGCCCGGCTCCATCTCGTCGGCACTGTCGCGCGGCACAAAGAGATTGAGCAACGGAGTGCGCAGCAGAGCCACCAGCGTGGTTGCCGCCGCATGCATGCCCGGGGTATTGGTAAAGAGATCCACCACCAAGCCCAGTGCGAAGCCCCACAACAGCTGCGTGTTGCGCGAGCAATCCCGAGGCAGGATAAGCAGAAAATAGAGGTAGAGATAAGGTGTGGCACAGTCGAACAGATGAATATTGTTCAACACCAGCACCTGCAGGATGGTCAGCAAAAGGAACCAGCCCAACCGTTTCAGCCAAATAATCACCATACGCTTACTCCTCCTCCTTTAGTTGTTGTTCCAGTTCCATCTGTTCGTCGTCGCCCTTGCGCGTCAGCACACAGACGTCGTGCAGCGCACCGAAGTCGGTGGCCAGCTGAATCTTCAGGCGGTAGGAAAGTCCGTCGTCCGAATCCTCCACCTTCACCACCCGTCCCACGGGCAGTCCCGCCGGGAAGAGCGTGGTGAACCCACTGGAGACAATCGTGTCACCCTTCTGACACGCCGAGTGACGCGGCATATCCATCAGGTACGCAAAGCGACTGTCCACCCCGTCCCACTTCAGATAGCCGAAGTAGTCGGTGCCCTTGATTTTACAACTGATGCTCGACTTGCTGTTGAGCACGGGAATCACGATGGAATGGTGTGTGCCAATCAGATAGACGATACCCACGATGCCGTTGGGGCCCACGACGCCCGACTCGTTGCAGATGCCGTCAGCACTTCCCACGTTCAGCGTCAGATAGTTATCCGTGTGACGCAGCGAATTGTTCACCACCTCGCCCCGCACCAGCGCATAGCGTCCGTCGAGCAGCGAGTCCGGCGCAAACGTCTGCAGCGAGTCCTGCACCGCCCGGCGATAAGCCGCCTTCCAGGCATTCAACTCCCGCTCCAGTTGCAGCGTACGCTCCAGCAGCTCCCCGTTCTCCGTCTTCAGGTGGAAGTAAGAAGTCACCGCGTTCGAGCACTCATACACCGAGCCCATCACCCGATTGGCCGAGCTCAGGTAGACACTCGCCTGATACCCGTTGTAGCGAAACAACAGGATGGCGCAGACCACCTCCAGCAGGACAAAGAGGAACCAATAACTGTATTTCTGTAAGAAGTCTAAAAGATTTCGCACACTAACTCATTTCGTCAAGAAAGCGGAATCGGGAAAAACTCCCAACTCCGCTTAGGTTATACTTTCAAAGCCTCCCCCGCTTAACGCATCAGGAAGGTATAGTTCTCCACATTCTTCAGAGCCACACCGGTACCCCTTGCCACACAGTGCAATGGGTCATCAGCCACATGGAACTGGATGTTGATCTTGTCGGTCAGACGCTTGTCGAGACCTCTCAGCAACGCACCGCCACCGGCCAGATAGATACCGTTCTTCACGATGTCGGCATAGAGCTCGGGCGGCGTATTCTCCAGTGCGTTCAGGATAGCCGTCTCAATCTTCGCGATAGATTTCTCCAGACAGTGCGCAATCTCCTGATAGCATACAGGCACCTCCATCGGCAACGCCGTCACACGGTTCGGGCCATGCACCACGTAGTTCTCAGGCGCATCGTCCAGTTCGGTCAACGCCGCACCCACAGCAATCTTGATACGCTCCGCCATACGCTCGCTCACCTTCACGTTGTGCTGGCGACTCATATACTCCTGGATATCCGCCGTCAAGTCGTCACCCGCAATACGGATGGAACTGTTGGTCACGATACCGCCCAGTGAAATCACCGCAATCTCGGTAGAACCACCACCGATATCCACAATCATGTTACCCTCGGGCGCCGTCACATCCAGACCCACACCCACGGCAGCCGCCATCGGCTCAAAGATCAAGTAGACATCGCGACCGCCGGCATGTTCCGCAGAGTCACGTACCGCACGCAACTCCACCTCCGTACTACCCGAAGGAACGCCGATCACCATACGCAAAGAAGGCGTAAAGAGGCGGTGACCCGTCTTCACCTTCTTAATCAATCCACGCATCATCTGCTCGCACGCGTTGAAGTCGGCAATCACACCATCTCTCAACGGACGCACCGTACGGATGTGCGGATTCTCCTTCTCGTACATCATCTTAGCGCGCTCACCCACCGCAATCATCTTCTCCGTGCGGCGATCGAGAGCAACTACAGAGGGTTCGTCCACCACGATATTTCCATTATAAGTAATAATGGTATTGGCGGTACCCAAGTCCATAGCTATCTCTTGAGTAAATGAAAATAATCCCATTTGTTTCTGTAATCCTTTAAATATTAATGTTTAAAGTGACGGATACCGGTGGTTACCATCGCGATATCATGCTCGTTGCAGTACTGGAAGGAGAGTTCGTCCTTGATAGAACCGCCCGGCTGAATCACCGCGGTCACTCCTGCATTACCTGCAATCTCCACACAGTCGGGGAACGGGAAGAAGGCATCACTAGCCATCACAGCTCCCTGCAAATCGAAGCCGAAGCTATGCGCCTTGTCGATAGCCTGTTTCAGTGAGTCCACACGCGACGTCTGTCCCACACCGCTGGCCAGCAACTGTTTGCCCTTCGCCAAGACGATGGCATTACTCTTACTGTTCTTCACAATCTTGTTGGCAAACAACATATCCTCGATTTCCTGTTCGGTAGCGGCTTTCACCGTCACTTGTTTCAAATCAGCTTTCGTCTCCACGTTCAGGTCCTTCTCCTGCACCAGCACGCCGTTCAGCACGGAACGTACCTGCAGTTTAGGCAACTTCGCGTCTTTGCGCACCAGGATGATACGGTTCTTCTTCTGACCCAGAATCTCCAGTGCGTCTACATCATAATCCGGAGCAATAATCACCTCGAAGAAGATCTTGTTGATCTCTTCCGCCGTCTCCTTGTCAATCACCTCATTGGTAATCAACACGCCACCGAAGGCAGAGACCGGATCGCCCGCCAAGGCATCTTTCCAAGCCTGCAGCAAAGTGGGGCGCGAAGCCAGACCACACGCATTGTTGTGCTTCAGGATGGCAAAGGTAGTCTCGTCAAACTCGTTGATCAAGTCCACAGCGGCATTGATATCCAGCAAGTTGTTGTAAGAGATCTCCTTACCGTGAATCTGGTCGAACATCCGGTCGAGGTTGCCATAGAAGTAACCCTTCTGGTGCGGGTTCTCACCGTAGCGCAACGGCTTCGGATCGTCCACAGCACAACGGAAGGCAGAACCTTCACCCCCGTCGAAGTAGTTGAAGATGGCAGAATCATAGTGAGAAGAGACTGCAAAGGCCTCCTTGGCGAACCAACGACGCTCCTCCAGTGTAGTCTCCGCACCGCGATCCTCCAGGATGTCGCGCAACGGCTTATACTGTGCCTTGCTGGCCACAATCACCACATCATTGAAGTTCTTCGCTCCGGCACGAATCAAAGAGATACCGCCGATATCAATCTTCTCGATGATAGCCGGCTCGTCAGCGCCCGAAGCCACCGTATCTTCAAAGGGATAGAGGTCGACAATGACCAAGTCGATCTCCGGAATCTCGTACTGTGCAATCTGTTGCTGATCCTGCTCCAGGTCGCGACGACAAAGAATACCTCCGAACACCTTCGGATGCAAGGTCTTCACTCTACCGCCCAGGATAGAGGGATATGAGGTCAGATCTTCCACTGCCTGACAGGGGAAACCTAACGATTCAATAAACTGACGGGTACCTCCCGTAGAGAGAAATTTCACTCCTTCCTGATGAAGTTTGGTGATGATCTCGTCCAATCCTTCCTTGTGGTAAACTGATACCAACGCGGTTTTAATACGCTTCGTTTCTGACATGTAACTCTAAATTATATAATTTGCAGCAAAGTTAGAACATTTTGCGCAAATGGTGTGCATAAATCGGGAACTTTTTTGGGAACTTCAAAAAAATCCACTACTTTTGTTGAATAACTAACGAAGAATAAGACAACAAACTAAAAAAACGATTGATATGACAGACGTAAAAGTGATCTTAGACGAGGCCGAAGAGAAAATGGAAATGGCTGAGATGTATCTCGATGAACAGTTATCACGCATCCGTGCCGGTAAGGCGAATGTGCACATTCTGGACGGCATCCGTGTGGACTCTTACGGCAGCATGGTTCCGCTGAACAATGTTTCTGCCATCTCTACGCCGGACGCGCGTACCATCACCATCAAACCGTGGGATAAGTCGATGTTCCGTGTGATTGAGAAGGCCATCATGGACTCTGAGGTGGGTATCACGCCGGAGAATAACGGTGAGATTATCCGTCTGGGCATTCCGCCTTTGACTGAGGAGCGCCGTAAACAGCTGGCTAAGCAGTGTAGCAAGGAGGGCGAGACGGCGAAGATCAGTGTGCGCAACGCGCGTCGCGAGGGCATCGATTCGCTGAAGAAGGCGCAGAAGGATGGCTTGCCTGAGGATGCCGAGAAGGATGCGGAGACGAAACTGCAGAAGATTCACGACAAGTATATCAAGAAGATTGAGGATATCTTGGCGGCGAAGGAGAAGGAAATCATGACGGTCTAGGCATGAAGGGTTTGGTGATTCGCAACACGGGTAGCTGGTACCAGGTGAAGACGGACGAGGGTTCGTTGGTGGATTGTAAGGTGAAGGGGAATTTCCGCTTGAAGGGGATTCGCAGTACGAACCCGGTGGCGGTGGGCGACCGGGTGGAGATTCTTGTCAACAAGGAGGGTACGGCTTTCATCTGTGACATCGAGGAGCGCAAGAATTACATTGTTCGGCGCTCGTCGAACCTCTCGAAGCAGTCGCATATCATTGCGGCCAACTTGGATCAGTGTTACTTGGTGGTGACGGTGAACTATCCGGAGACGTCGACGACGTTTATCGATCGCTTCCTGGCTACGGCGGAGGCGTATCGGGTGCCTGTGCACTTGGTGTTTAATAAGGTGGATTGCTACGGTGAGGAGGATTTGCGTTATCTGGAGGGTTTGATTACGCTCTACACGCAGATTGGTTATCCGTGTCATCGGGTGTCGGCACTGACGGGCGAGGGCTTGGAGGAGCTGACGGCGGCGATGGCGCAGAAGGTGACGCTTTTCTCGGGCAACTCGGGTGTGGGTAAGTCGACGTTGATTAATGCGATTCTCCCGGAGTCGAATGCGAAGACGGGGGAGATTTCGACGTATCATAATAAGGGTATGCATACGACGACTTTCTCTGAGATGTTTCCGATTGCGGTGGGTGGTTATCTGATTGATACGCCGGGTATCAAGGGTTTCGGTACTTTTGATATGGAGCAGCAGGAGGTGTCTCACTATTTCCGCGAGATTTTCCGCTTTTCACAGGATTGTAAGTATGGGGATTGCACGCATGTGCATGAACCGGGTTGCGCTGTGCGCGCTGCCGTGGAACAGCATTTCATTGCGGAGTCCAGATATGCGTCGTATCTGAATATGTTGGAAGATAAGGA
>CAYSOW010000079.1:6993-9643 GCA_964432715.1 uncultured Bacteroides sp. | reverse complement strand
TTCCGATCCCGTTCAATGGCAGGAGCGACAAACTCCTCCGGAACAAACTTCCAGAGATTCAGCGCCTGCGGATTCACCGAACCCTGCTCCTCAATCCACTTCATCATATAAAAACGAAGATCCTTATCCGTCGACTGAATGATACGGCTCTTCAGCTCCCCGGCAGGAATCCCCGCCCCCTTCGTCAGAAGATCGCCGCCACCGTTACCACGGTACGAATTCACCGCCACGCGATACTCCCGATCCAAGTCGAACGGTGAGCCATCCGCCATACACTCAATAGAAATCTTCTCCCCCTCCGGCTTCGTCACATCCACCGTGTAACGGATGCCCGCCGCAGAGTCAAAGTTAAACGTAAAATTCTTAAAGCCACTACGCTGATTATCCTCGCGCGAATCATCCAGCAACATGATATGATCCTCCGGCGACGACATCTGATTCGTCCACAACGCATACGACATCTCCAGATAATTCTTAATCTCGCGACCCGTCAGACGCATCGTGTAAAGCATATTCTCGAAGCGATAGAGATTAAACATATCGCGCACATAAACCTCCCCCTGACGAATGGTAGAACGGAACGACAACGGCGCACAGAACGAAATCTCCGCATCCGCCAGTTGCAGCTGCAACGAATGGATGAAATCAATGAACGCCGAAGGACCGAAGTAGCCATCCTCCGAAGAAATCGTGTTCTCAAAACGACCCACCGGACGAGAGACAAACTGCTTCACCTCCTCGAAATCGGCCGCGAACTGCTTCATGAACTCCTCGCTCACCCCGTAGCTCTCCACCTCCGTCAGGCGCGCCTCAACCGACTTCGACAAAAGTTTCTTACCCTTCTTCTTCACCGTGATGTCCACATCCGCCACCACCTGACCGCCGCTGGCAGGATCCACAATCCACACCTTCTGACCGGCCACATTCTCCACCTGCAAGCAGCAGCGACGATGGTCGTGACCAATCAGCAGCAAGTCGAAGCCCGGCACCCGCTTGGCCACCTCCTCAGAAGCATCCTCCAACGGCGCACCGGAGAGCGAACGCAAGCCCGAATGGAACAAGCCAATCACCACATCCGGCTTCTCCTTCTCCTGAATCACCTTCATCCACTTCTCGGCGCAAGGCACCAACTCCTCAAAACGCAGGTTGGCCCAGAGATTCTCGGGCAACCAAGTAGGAATCAACGAAGTCAGCATGCCCAAGACAGCCACCTTCACGCCCTCGCGCTCAATCACCGTGTAAGGCTTCAGATAAGGCTCGCCCGTGCGCGTATCAATGATGTTAGCCCCCAGCATCGGGAAGTTGCACTCACGCATCCAGCGATCATACACCGCGTGACCGGTCTCCACATCATGGTTGCCCATGCCACCCACCACGCAGCCCATGTAATTGAGCATACGAGCCGCCAGGTGCGTAGTGTCCGTGCGCGAGAAATTATAGTAATAAGCCGTGGGTTGTCCCTGCAGAATGTCACCGTTGTCCACATAGAGCAAGCGGTCGCCATACGTGGCACGCTCCTTGGTGAGCAAGGAATAGACACGCGCCAGACTACCCGAGTTGGGACGATCCGTCATAAAATCATAAGGATAGAAATTGCCGTGGATATCACTGGTCTCCACCACCTTCAGGTTGACCTCACGCGTTTGTGCGTGCACTCCGCCTTCCGCCAATGTCAGCAGCATGAAGGCTCCCAATAAAGTCTTCTTCATCATCTTCTTATTATGTTTTTTCTGTTTCATCACGTTTTCTTTGGTGCAAATGTAAGCATAAAATCGTATCTTTGCGCCACAAATCACTTCGAAAATGAGTAGTAAAGAAAAAAGATACTGGTTCGTTTTCTGCAACGAGCAACTCCTGCTGGAGAAAAAAGGGGGCTCACTGACCATCCCTTTCCAAGAGGAACCGCCCCTTCCTCTGCTCTCGTGGACCCACGTGCACGAGATTGATATGTTCGAGAAATCCACATTTAATGCTTACTATCTGGATGCGCCCTGGGAGGAGGACGAGCGCTACACTTCCATCGGTCTGCGGGCGTCGTTCGACTGTCTGCCGAATGAGCTCTACCTGATGGCGGGCAAGGCGCACGAGCTGATTTTCTGGGACAAGAACCAGCGTTATTGTCCGGTGTGTGGCATGCCGATGACCTTCCATACGCCCATCAGCAAGCGTTGCACGGGCTGTGGCAAGGAGTTGTGGCCTACGGTGGCCACGGCCATCATTGTGCGCATCTTGAAGGACGACGAGATTCTGCTGGTGCATGCACGCAACTTCCGCGGCGATTACTACGGACTGGTGGCGGGCTTTGTGGAGACGGGCGAGACGCTGGAGGAGTGTGTGGAGCGTGAGGTGATGGAGGAGACGGGCCTGCGCGTGAAGAACATCCGCTACTTCGGCAGTCAGCCATGGCCCTACCCCTTGGGACTGATGGTGGGCTTTACGGCGGATTATGCGGGGGGCGAGGTGCATCTGCAGAACTCGGAACTGAGTGCAGGGCGTTTCTTCCCGCGGCATCAGTTGCCTGACATCCCCGGAAAGATGAGCATGGCGCGCATGCTGATTGATGATTGGCTGAATGCTCCGGAGAAAGCAGCAGATTCTCTCTAGCGCAGAGGGTTGATTTCCCTGCGATGATAAAGCCGCTGATTTAAAC
>CAYSOW010000079.1:5753-6893 GCA_964432715.1 uncultured Bacteroides sp. | reverse complement strand
GGAAAATTCTGCCGAAATCATAGGGGAATCAATATTTTAGTGTACATTTGTTCGTTTTTACTTTTACACCTATATTATATATATTATGAGTCAACAAAAGATTATTTACTCAGAGAATCTGGAGCAGAGCCTCAGCGAGGCTTTGGCGGATTCGAAACACGATAAATTATTTCTGCTCACGGATGAGCATACCCATCAATGCTGTTTGCCGCTGATCAGCAATTTCGCTTGCCTGCAAGGAGCGGAGGAGATTGTGATTGGGGCGGAGGATGTGCATAAGACCCTGGAGACGCTGGCTTTCGTATGGAAGAGCTTGGGCGACAAGGGGGCGACGCGTCACTCGCTGATGATCAACCTGGGCGGCGGTATGGTGACCGACTTGGGTGGTTTTGCGGCGGCTACCTTCAAACGTGGCATTCAGTTTATCAACATCCCGACAACGCTGTTGGCGATGGTGGATGCTTCGGTGGGCGGCAAGACGGGCATCAACTTCAACGGACTGAAGAACGAGGTGGGTGTCTTCTCGCCTACGAAATATGTGATTATCGACACGGAGTTTCTGCGGTCGCTCGACCGTGCCAACCTTTGCTCGGGCTATGCGGAGATGCTGAAGCATGGCTTGCTGAGCAGTGAGCGCGAATGGGCGGAGTTGCTGCAGTTTGACATTCTGAACCCCGACTACCGCAAGTTGCAGCAGCTGGTGGAGCAGTCGGTGGGCATCAAGGAGCGCGTGGTGACGGAGGATCCTTTTGAGAAGGGCATCCGCAAGGCGCTCAACCTGGGCCATACGGTGGGCCATGCCTTTGAGAGTCTGGCGCTGGAGGAGCATCGCCCTTGTCTGCATGGCTACGCGGTGGCGTGGGGACTGGTGTGCGAGCTTTACTTCTCGGTGGTGAAGACGGGCTTTCCGAAGAGTGCGCTGCAACAGACGCTGCAGTTCATCAAGGAGACCTACGGGGTGTTCACCTTCGACTGCAAGGAGTACGACCGGCTGTATGAGCTGATGACGCACGACAAGAAGAATGAGTCGGGCATCATCAACTTTACCCTCTTGGGCGGCATGGGCGACGTACGTATCAACCAGTCGGCCGGCAAGGAGGAGATCTTCGAGATGCTCGATTTCTACCGGGAGTCGATGGG
>CAYSOW010000079.1:4126-5653 GCA_964432715.1 uncultured Bacteroides sp. | reverse complement strand
AAAAAAAGAAACAAGATAAGTCATGTCTAACGAAGCCCATTTGAAGTACGAGGGACTGACGGCGGCACAGGTGGAGGAGAGCCGGAAAAAGCATGGTGAGAACCTGCTGACGCCTCCTGCCAAGACGCCCCTTTGGAAGCTCTATCTGGAAAAATATCAGGACCCGGTGATTAAGGTGCTCCTTTTCGCCGTGGTACTCTCCTTCCTCATCGCTTGTTTTGAGGGAGATTTTGCCGAGACCATCGGCATCATTCTGGCGGTCTTTCTGGCCACCACCGTCGGTTTCTACTTTGAGTATGACGCGGCGAGGAAGTTCGACTTGCTGAATGCCGGCAAGGAGGAGACACCGGTGCGCGTGATTCGCGACGGAAAGGTGCAGGAGGTGGCCCGCAAGGAGATTGTGGTGGGCGACGTGGTGCTGCTGGAGGGCGGCGAGGAGATTCCTGCCGACGGCACGCTGCTGGAGGCTATCTCGCTGCAGGTGAATGAATCGAGCTTGACGGGCGAGCTGATGGTGGAGAAGACCACGGTGGAGGCGCTCTTTGACGAGGAGGCAACCTACCCTTCCAACCGGGTGTTGCGTGGCACAACGGTGACCAACGGTCACGGGGTGATGCGTGTGGAGCTGGTGGGCGACGCAACGGAGATTGGTAAGGTGGCACGTCTGGCTACGGAGGAACCGGAGGAGGAGACGCCGCTCAACCGACAGCTGACGCACTTGGCGAGCCTGATTGGGAAGGTGGGTTTCAGCGTGGCCGGTCTCACCTTTGTGGTGTTGCTGGCGAAAGCGTGTTATCATGCCTTCACCGACGAGCCGTTGACGGACACGGATAGCTATCTGCTTTTCTTCCAGCAGATTCTGCACTACTTCATGGTGGCAGTGACGCTGGTGGTGGTAACGGTGCCCGAGGGCTTGCCGATGAGCATCACGCTGAGTCTGGCGCTCAATATGCGACGGATGCTCTCTACAAACAACCTGGTGCGCAAGATGCATGCCAGTGAGACGATGGGTGCGGTGACGGTGATTTGCACGGATAAGACGGGTACGCTGACGCAGAACCAGATGACGGTGCAGGAGGCAAACTTTGAGCAGATGGGAAAAGGCGCCCTCCCCGCGCTGTTGGCGGAAGGTATCTCCCTGAACACCACGGCTTACGTGGAGACCACGAGCGAGGGTGTGACGGGCATGGGTAACCCCACGGAGATTGCCTGTCTGAAGTGGCTGCAGGCGCAGGGTGAGGACTTTCTGACTTGGCGCAACAAGGCGGAGACGCTGGTGCAACTCCCCTTCTCTACCGAATATAAAGTGATGATGACGGTGGTGAGATCTGCAGTCGACAATCGTCTGCGCATCTACCTGAAAGGAGCTCCGGAGGCGGTGATGCGTCGTTGCTCCGAACGATATACAGCCGAGGGCGCAACGGCTCCGCTGGAGGGTGTACAACCCGCGATAGAGGCTGCTTTGGCGGGCTATCAGCAGAAGGCACTCCGCACACTGGCTTTCGCGGTGAAGGAGATTTCCGAGGA
>CAYSOW010000079.1:1408-4026 GCA_964432715.1 uncultured Bacteroides sp. | reverse complement strand
AGAAGACCTTTTGATCCGAAGGATTTGCTGACGCTGAGCGACTTCCAATGGATGGGTATGGTGGCAATTGCCGACCCGATTCGTCCGGAGGTTCCGGAGGCGGTGGCTCGCTGTCAGCAGGCGGGCATCGAGATCAAGATGGTGACCGGAGACACTCCGGGAACTGCCAAAGAGATTGGTCGTCAGATTGGCTTGTGGAAGCCGGAGACGCCCGACACGGCTTGCATCACCGGTACGGAGTTTGCTGCGTTGGGAGACGACGAGGCGGCGCAACGTGCCAAGGAGATTCACATCATGGCGCGCGCCCGTCCAACCGACAAGCAGCGACTGGTGACTCTGCTGCAGCAGCAGGGCGAGGTGGTGGCTGTGACCGGCGACGGCACAAACGACGCACCTGCCCTCAACTTCGCGCAGGTGGGCCTCAGCATGGGCTCGGGCACTTCAGTGGCCAAGGAGGCGAGCGACATCACCCTACTCGACGACTCGTTCCGATCTATCGGTACGGCGGTGATGTGGGGACGTTCGCTCTACAAAAACATTCAACGTTTCATTGCGTTCCAGCTGACCATCAACATGGTGGCGATGTTTATCGTGCTGGCGGGAAGTATCTCGGGCTTCGACTCACCGCTGACGGTGACGCAGATGCTCTGGGTGAACCTGATTATGGATACCTTTGCCGCACTGGCGCTGGCCTCTATTCCGCCTAACGACGAGGTGATGCAGGAGCAGCCGCGAAGCAGTGAGGCGTTCATCATCACACCGTCGATGATGCGCACCATCCTCGGTTGGGGCATTGCCTTTATCGTGGCTTTAGGGGCGCTCTACGGCTACTTTATGGTGAACGGGGGCATCACTCCCTACGCACTGACTATCTTCTTCACGGTGTTCGTATTGATGCAGTTCTGGAACCTCTTCAACGCCCGTGTGTGGGGCAGTCAACGTTCGGCCTTCAGTGGGTTTAAGCACACTTACACGCTGCCGGCGGTGGCCCTGGTGATACTGGTGGGTCAGTTCCTCATCGTGCAATGGGGCGGAGCGTTGTTCCGCACGGTTCCCCTCCCGATGCAGACGTGGCTGTGGCTGTTGCTTCTCACCTCTCCGGTGCTCTGGATTGGGGAGTTGATTCGATGGGCACAGCATCCGAAGAAAAGAAAAAGATCATGAAGTGCATGAAGTGATTCGCTACAGGCGCAAAGGAATTTAGAGTTTTAATGTAATTATATTTTATGGAGAGTTTGAATGAACTGCTATCTATTATCAATGGCTTCCTCTGGGGGTGGCCGATGATTATCTTGTTGGTGGGTACTCACTTGTACCTCACGATTCGATTAAGAGTACCTCAACGTTATTTGCTGAAGGCCATCCGCTTGTCGGTCACGAAGGACAAGGGTTCCGACGGCGACGTGAGTCAGTTTAGTGCGCTGGCTACGGGACTGGCGGCGACCATTGGCACCGGTAACATCATCGGTGTGGCTACAGCCATTACGGCCGGTGGACCGGGAGCGGTGTTCTGGTGCTGGATTACCGGTGTGCTGGGCATCTCTACCAAATATGCCGAGGGACTGCTGGCGGTGAAGTATCGCGTGAAGGCGAAGGACGGACGGATGCTGGGCGGACCGATGTATGCCATTGAGCGCGGACTGGGCTGGAAATGGCTGGCCGTGCTGTTTTGCATCTTTACCTTTATCGCCAGCTTCGGCATCGGTGGCATGGTGCAGAGTAATGCCATTGCTTCGGTGATGAAGGAGACTTTCAACATTCCGTCCATCTATACGGCCTCGGCGGTGGCGCTGATGATTGCTGCGGTCATTGTGTGGGGCGTAAAGGGCATCGCGAAGGTGTGTGAGATGCTGGTGCCTTTCATGGCACTCTTCTACATCCTGGGCTGTTTCACCCTGCTGGTGGTCAATCATGCGTATCTCTGGGAGGCACTCTGTATCATTGTGAAGAGTGCTTTCACCTCTCGCGCTGCTGCGGGTGGTTTCCTGGGCTCGTCTCTGATGCTGGCCATGCGTTTCGGTGTGGCTCGCGGACTCTTCTCGAACGAGTCGGGCATGGGCTCGGCTCCGATTGTGGCGGCTGCGGCACGTACACGCAACCCGGTGCGTCAGGCATTGGTGTCGAGCACTTCGGTGTTCTGGGACACGGTGGTGATTTGTGCCCTCACGGGACTGGTGCTGGTGAGTACCATCATTGCGGATAACGGGGTGGATTGCTCGGCGGGAGCATCACTGACCAAGCGTGCCTTTGAGCAACTGCCGCTGAACATCGGAGGCATGAATATGGGGGGTATCTTCCTTACCATCGCTATCTTTACTTTTGTGTTCTCTACCATTCTGGGTTGGTCGTACTACGGCGAGAAGGCGCTGGAGTATCTGCTGGGCAAGCATGGTCTGCTGGGCAGAAAAATTTACCGTACGCTCTGGATTCTGGCTACCTTCGGTGGTGCGCTATGCAGCATCGACTTGGTGTGGAACGTGGGCGACTTGACAAACGCGCTGATGGCTATACCCAACTTGATTTGCTTGATTCTGCTGGCAGGTGTGCTGGTGAAGGAGACTCGTCACTATCTCTGGGAAGATCACCTGGATGAGGTGAGTGAGGATTGTAAATAAGAA
>CAYSOW010000079.1:0-1308 GCA_964432715.1 uncultured Bacteroides sp. | reverse complement strand
TCACTATCTCTGGGAAGATCACCTGGATGAGGTGAGTGAGGATTGTAAATAAGAATCGCTTATAAAGAATCTCATACAAGGAAAAAGCTCCGAAACCACGATAAACGGGTCCGGAGCTTTTCCTTTTTACAAATTAAATCATAATCTATGATATTCTTTCATCGAATCTCATCGAACAGGATTGCAATGCCCTATTCAGGAGATAATCAATCTCCTATTCGAATAGATTATCAATACCCCCCTCGCCGGAAGAAGCATCTTCCTCCTCGCCTTCGGAATTGACGTTGCAAGGATCGAAACCACCGGGGAACTCAAAGCGATCGTCTTGCGAGTAACCCAACGACTTGTCGGCAAACACCTTATTCATATAGATGGCCCAGATAGGCAAAGCCATAGAGGCACCCTGACCATACTGCATCGTATCGAAGTGGATGTCACGGTCCTCACCGCCCACCCAGACGCCCGACACGAGCGAAGGCGTGAAGCCCATGAACCAACCGTCGGAGTTGTCGTTCGTGGTACCCGTCTTACCGCCCATATCCGCCTGAATGCCGTAGCGGAAACGCACACGACCACCGGTACCCTCATTGATTACGGCACGCAGCATCGTCAGCATCTTATACGAGCTCTCCTCACTGATCACCTCCTCCATCTGCGGAGAGAAGTCGGCCAGCACGTTACCTTCGTTGTCCTCAATGCGCGTCACGAAGAGCGGAGCCACACGGATACCCTTGTTGGCAAAAGCCGTGTAAGCGCTCACCATCTCGCCCACAGAAATCTCGCAAACACCCAGACAGAGCGAAGGTGTCGCCTTGATGTCACGGTTCAGGATACCGAAGCTATGCAGCAAACGCACGAAAGCATACGGATTCAACTTACTCATCAGGTAGGCCGAGATCCAGTTGTTCGAGTTGGCCAAGCCCCACTTCAGCGTCACCATCTCCCCGTAGTTCTTGTTCGACGAGTTACGCGGCGTCCAGCGACGTCCATCCTCCGTGATGATGGTCTGCTCCACGTTGCGTGTCTCATCGCAAGGCGTAAAGCCATTTTCCATCGCCAGGGCGTAGAGATAAGGTTTGATGGTAGAACCCACCTGACGGCGGCCCACCATGGCCATATCGTACTGGAAATGCGCGTAGTTGGGACCTCCCACGTAGGCCTTCACATAGCCCGTATGGGGATCCATCGACATGAAGCCCGTGCGCAGGAAATACTTATAATAACGGATGGAATCCATCGGAGTCATCATCGTGTCAATGGTGCCATGATAAGAGAAGAGCGTCATCTCCACCTTCGTATTGAAAGCCT
>CAYSOW010000078.1:0-9700 GCA_964432715.1 uncultured Bacteroides sp. | reverse complement strand
AAAGCGTGGCATTACCTTATTTATTATAGAGAAAATGTGGCGTTGGGCGATTTCTTCATGTCGTCGCTTCGATTTTTACTTTTTACTTCCTTTTGGAACTCGAAGGAAAGAAGTTGACAAAATAGTAATTAACAAAAAACCGAATATCGTATCCTTCTTGTAGGAATTACTCTATGTAATACTTTTGAAAATGAAATAGTTACAATGCCTTATTGAAACTTTATAAACTGAAATCCAAAGAGTTCTCTTTAAATGGATCTTTTGCAGTTTCTTCATTTAGCTATTGCATGATTCGTATGAATTGTTTAATTTAGAGTAAACAGTTTAACAGAAGACTGATGGAAATTTCCCGTTTCTTATGCTAAATGTTTGGTAGTGAAAAAGATAGTTTTAGTCGGACCGCTACCTCTATTTATCATGAAAATAAGCGGGGAAAGAGGGAAAAACACCCGTCTGAGGATGTTAAAAGATAATTTTTTAAGAAATAGGACCTTTTTTCTGTGCAAATAGCACGTAAAGTGTTGTATTTCAAAGATTATTTACATTATTTTGCGTATGATGAAAATGATGAGAAAGTTCACGGGCTTTCTGCTGCTAAGTGCGCTGGCAACAGCAACTTTGGCACAAACTCCCGATGAACATATTTTGTTAACCAAGCTGGAGAAACACTTCTCTAGGATGGACTCGATAGTCCTGCTGCCAGAATCTAAACAGATATGCAGTCTGAAATGGAGTTACTCCCTCCCAACGGAAGTTTCCATGGATTCGGCGTTAACGTCCCTTTCTCTCTCTCGAATGAAGGAACTCTCTTCGGCGACCGGCCTCAAGTGGGTTGGCCAGGTCTATGTTCGTCCCGATAAACAACTCGGGTTGGACGAAGAGGATGGGGCGGTCTCTCGCTATGTGGGCAAGATACAGTCGGAGGTGCGCTGGGATTTCTTCCACAGCGGACTTTATCAACGTAAGACACAAGCCCAATCGGTGGCGCTGCAAGAGGCCATCGACCGACAGAAATACGGAAAAGATCAGTACGAACAATGGGCGGATGAGCAGAAAGAATCTCTTTCCGCTTACTATGATGCGCTCCTGGCCGGAGTGCTCTCTTATCGTCTCGCCAACCTTGAATTGTTGGCGGAGGTGCGCAATTATATGTATGCCAATGAAATGACCGGTAGTGAACTGCTGCTTAATTTGTTGAATGAGAAATCTGATAGCGAACGACGTTATGAGATGCTCCATTCTTCTTCTGTGGAACTTTTGAAGTCTGCATCAGTAAACGGTTTGGTGGTGCTTCCACCTCCATGCACTTATGTAAAAATTGACACGATTTCACTCTTTAATCAAGTGCGTCAGACCAACCGTGATGCGGAGATTTTGCGGTTGCGAATGCGCCTGCTTGATAATCAAGTAAAACGTTCCGGTTACCTTTCTACCACTTCGGTATCTCCTTTCCTGCGTTACTCGCGCTATTACCGCTCGCGTAATGCCACCTCGGAAAACGTGGATGTCGGTGTTACCTTTACTTTACCTCTTTCTTTGGAATCGAAGCGCAAACGACAAACACTGCGCAGTGAGCATGGTGTCTTGGCATTGCAGCTTGATGAACAACGTAAGCAGGTGGAGCAGGAGGTTCGTCGGCTGGTGACATCCGTCGACCGTCTGAATCGTATGATTGAGGGTGAACACAAACGCATGGGCGAAGCTAAAGAATACATTGATATGCGTTCCAAAGCCTATGCCCGTCAGTATGGCGACTACAATGCATTGGCGCGCATCAAGGAGTATGATAATTATTTCTCTTGCTGGGAGAAACTCTTGAACGATTATTATCAACGTGATTGCATATTGGTGGATCTTCAGGAGTTCCTGGTAGACGTGCCGGTGGGAAATTTTAGTAAATAGTATATAGGAGAGACAGAAGCGATGAAATCATTTAAGTTTAATCAGACATCCAACGAGAACTTCGACCAAATCTTGAAGTACCGCGAGCGGAAGGTGGCCAAACAGCAGATCATCTTCTTTGCTTTGCTGGTGGTGATTGGCGTGATACTGGGTGTCTATCTCTATAAGAAGTTGGTTTATACCGTTTTCGACGGCTATGTCACCAGTGATGTGCGTCAGTACCGTGCCCCCGAGGATATCTTCCTGAAGAACCTCTACGTGAAGGTGGGTAGCTTTGTGGTGCCTGGCGATACACTCTATTCCTTTGCATACATCAAGGCGCTGAACGAGAACAAGAATATCAATACAGAGCCGGATGTGGTGGCAAAGTCGCGTGACATACATCTGCGTATCGCTTCCGTGCAAGCGGAAATCAATGTGCTGCAGGTGACGATTAGCAATTTGCGTAAGCAGATTGAGACTGAGCGTTACAATGTACGGTTGGGACTGAGTAGTAATGCACATGTGCTCGACTTGGAG
The DNA here is from genome assembly GCA_964432715.1 of uncultured Bacteroides sp. Lineage (GTDB taxonomy): Bacteria > Bacteroidota > Bacteroidia > Bacteroidales > Bacteroidaceae > Phocaeicola_A. The sequence goes on along the minus strand of CAYSOW010000078.1, from coordinate 7,279 downwards.
CGGGAACTGAAGAAAGAGGAAGAGGAGTTGCGCGGACAGTACTCCGTTCTGGCAGCTCTTAATAGTGAACGTACCTCTTTGGCGGAGGGCATTGCGCACACCTACCACTCCTTTGGCTATTCAGTGAGCCTGCATAACATCATGGTGGATACACTGGGACTCTTCGATCCCTTCTTGGAGTATCGTGTAGCTACCGACTCTGCCATTGTCACCAAAATCACTACGGTGGAGGGTATGTGTATGGCACACATGGAGAACATCATGTGCTCCTTCTCGCTCAACACCAACTACAACAACTTCGGTGTGTGGGTGTACATTCCGCTGGATAAAATTGATAAGGTGAAACGTGGTGATCCGGTGGATGTGGTGTTCAACGATGATTATGTGCTGAAGGGGCACTTCGGTATCATTGGTGTGCGTACCGAGGAATTGCCGCAGAATCTGCGTAGCAACTTCGATCGTCAGACGCGCGTCTCTATCGCGCATGTAGAGATTGATGAAGGTCAGGATGTCCCCCTGTGGATGCTGGCCGATAACGACCCTGTGAAAGTGATTGTCACCAACTTCCGCATGGCGCGTAAGCAGGGACATTCGCAACTCCACTTCAAGGTGGGCAACGGTTTGACCCCCGAATCGAAAATCTATTTCGACAGTGTGGTGCACCAACCGAGTAATTTTAGACGGATTCATTGTAACGAAAGATATCAATTGAAAGGGTATAATTATGGCAACAACGGAAACAAATGACGATCGGTACCAAATAGTGCTCAACCGGAACCAACGAAAGATTCTGGTGCTCAAAAAGCCGATTTATATTGAGAGCATTGATGAAATCCAGTATGAGGATTTCGACGCCACCTTTATTAACTATACCTCGGGCTATAGTGTCAACATTTCCATCATCTGGAGTGTGTTGCCCATGCTGAAGAACAAGTGCTGGCTGAAGCCCACTTTCCTGAGCACGCTCTTCAAAGAGCGTTTCATGCATATGGCAGATGTGGTGGATGGCTTTGCCGATTCGCCGCTGGATGAGGATATGGCCGCTCGCATCGAAGAGATAGAAGAAACCATTCAGAAGTCGGGCGTGGTGCGCAAGAGGGACAAGGTGTACACCAATGAGGACCTTTTCATCAACTTCTGTCGCTTCTGCTTGTCGCGTGGTAACAAGAGCATGTATAACAACTCTGTGAAGTATTACGGTAAGGGATACACCAAGATGCTGTACTCGCTTTTTGGTGAGAACTACTTCATTGATACCGCCATCCGGTTTAACCAGGTGTTGCGCGATTTGGGTTACGTCACGGAGAAACGTTTCGTGGAGCGGTTGCACGTTTGTCCTGTCTGTGCCAACTCCCACCTCTTCTTCATTGAGTGCTGCCCCAGTTGCAAGAGTTCGGCCATCAGCTGTCAGCCGGTGATTCACCACTTCCGCTGCGCCAACATCTCTCCGGAGTCCACTTATGAGTACGATGGTGAGCTGCGTTGTCCTAAGTGTAAGCGTTTCTTGCATCACATCGGTGTCGACTATGATCGTCCCGCTTCGGTGTATCAGTGCGACACCTGCGGAAACAGTTTCGCCAACCCCTTCATGCGTGTCATCTGTACTTCCTGCAAACGTACCTTTGAGCCGGAGGAACTCTCTACGTTCGATGTGCGTGAGTATCGATTCACCGATTCGGGAGAGAAGGCCATGGTAACCGATGAGATTAAGTTGAACATGTCACGTAACGTGTTCGTCGGTTACTCTAACTACGACGACTTTATGCGTACAATGAAGATGATGTTGATGTCTTCTTCAAAGAACCCCGAAACCGGCGTGCTTGTAGTGCGTATGCAGTTGCCGAAGGATACCTATATGGAGGCCAAACAACAGAAATCTATGTTGGTGGAGATGCTTTTGATGCATTTGCCCGACTATAAGATTACCTTAAATAATGAGTACGTCTTTGTAATGAAATCCTTGCTGGATGTGCAGGAAATGGCGAGCCGTACGCTCGACAAAGCACGTTCGGCCTTAGGCGAAGCCATCGGTGCCGAGATTAATGAGCACAGTGAGGGCATCTTCAACCTGCGTCACTTCCTCTTCCAGCGAGGTGTGCGTTCGTTGGATTTCATCAATGACGTCACCGGTAAAGTGAATCTCTAAAAGGATTGGGAGGCATAGGTATGATGAACTTCTTCTTTCACCTGTTCGACAGCATTCAGGCTTGTTTCTTTCGGAATCTGACCTGGAGCATGATTCTGCATACCTATTGGTTTCTTTTCTTTGTGGAGTTTCCGCGTTACTATCTGATAGAGATTATTCTGGTGGTGCGTCGCAACTTGTTCACCTACAAGGAGCGACTGAAGAACCGGAGTTTCGCGCGGATGCAGCTACATGTGGAGCGGCCGCTTGTGACGGTGCTGGTACCTGGTAAGAACGAGGGTAAGCACATCTATAAGCTGGTCACTTCGCTGCGGGAGCAGACTTATCAGAACTTTGAGATTATCATTGTGGACGACGGATCGGATGATGCCACACCGATGATTTGTCGTGATTTGGAGAAGAATGGCTTTATCGACCGCTACCTTCGTCTGGAGAGTCGTGGTGGTAAGGCCGCTGCTGCCAACTATGGCATGTATTACGCCAAGGGAAAGTATATCGTTCATTTGGATGCTGATTCCTCCCTCGACCGCGATGCCATAGAGAATATCTTGATACCTTTTTATTACGACTCGAATATCAAGGGTGTGGGAGGATGTGTCAAGGTGCGCAATGGCGATGATAATCTCTGTACCTCTATGCAGGAGCTGGAGTACCTGAAGACCATTCAAGTGGGAAGATTGGTGACTAGCACGTTGGGGGTGTATCACATCATCAGCGGTGCCTTCGGAGCATTTGAAACGAAGACCATTCGCGATATTGGTTGCTGGGACATCGGCCCGGGACTCGATGGAGACATCACGCAGAAGTTGCGTAAGAGCGGCCATCGCGTCTACTTCGCCGAGGATGCCATCTGCCTCACCAATGTGCCCACCAGCTGGAAGAGGTTGTGGAAGCAGCGTTTGCGCTGGTCGAAGTCGCTCATCCGTTTCCGGGTGCGCAAACACTTTGACATCATCTGCGCCAACAAGAATTTCTCCTTCCTGAACTTCCTCTCGAACATGGATAACATCGTGTTCGACTGTATATTTAATTATGTGTGGCTTATCTATATCCTGCAACTGGTATTCATTTACACTGATAACTTGTTGGAGGTGATGATTATCGGATGGATGATTCGACTCGTCTTCGGAGTGGTTTCTTTGATTGTGGTACTGATGGTCTCAGAACGCGCCAAAGAAGAGAAGCGATTGTTCTATCTACTGCCGATACAGACTTTCTATACCGGCTATTTCCTGCGTTTGGCGCGCTTGTGCGGCCATACCATGGAAATCTTTTTCTTTTCTTCTTATCGTGACTCCTGGAATCCCGGCAAGACTTCCAAGGCGGCTCGGTTGGAGGGATTATAATGTGACTTAAAACTTTTTTTCTAACAGATAGCTATGAACACGAACAGAATTGGAGTGGTTGGCTTGGGCTACGTGGGACTCCCGTTGGCCTGCCTTTTTTCAACCAAATATCCGGTAGTGGCTTTCGACCGAAGCACGCACCGGGTAAATGAAATTAAACAAGGAAGAGACTCGTCGGGTATGCTCACCAAGGAGCAACTCAGCGAGACGTTCCATCGCGGTATGGTGTGTACCTCCGATTTGGAACAACTGAAGGAATGTAATATTTATGTGGTGGCGGTGCCTACACCGGTGAAGGAGAATCACTTGCCGGACACGGATTGTCTGGAGAGTGCCAGTCGTGAAGTGGGCAAAATCATCAAGAAGGGGGATATTGTGGTCTATGAGTCCACTGTCTATCCGGGCCTGACGGAGAGTGTATGTCTGCCCATCATTGAGCAGGTATCGGGATTGAAGCTGAATGTGGATTTCTTTGCCGGTTATTCGCCCGAACGAATCAATCCGGGTGATTCTCTCCATTCGGTGCAGAAGATTCGGAAGATTACTTCCGGCTCCACTCCGGAGGCAGCCGACCGCGTGGATGCACTCTATGCGTCGGTGCTCGAGGAGGGCACTTACAAGGCCAGTTCCATCAAAGTGGCTGAGGCGGCCAAGCTGATGGAGAACACCCAGCGCGACGTAAATATTGCTTTCATGAACGAGATGGCAATGATTTTTCAGCGCATCGGAGTAGATACGCACGAGGTGATTGATGCAGCACGCACCAAGTGGAACTTCCTGCCCTTTGAACCGGGGTTGGTGGGAGGTCACTGCATTGGTGTCGACCCGTACTACCTTATTCAGTTGGCGCAGGCGCACGATGTGCATCCGCGCATGATTATTGAGGCACGCTCGGTCAATGAGAATATGGCCGGCTATGTGGTGAATCAGGTGAATCGCCTGTTGCAGCAGCGCTCGGTGAGCTTGCGTGGCGCTAAGGTGCTGCTGGTAGGCTTCACTTTTAAGGAAGATTGTCCCGACATCCGCAACACGAAGGTGATGAATATTTGGGACCGATTCCGCGAGTTTACGCGTGACATTGTGGCTTACGACCCGTGGGTGGATCCGGAAGAAGCACGCCGCATGTATGGTATCGATGTGCAGAGTGACTGGACCGAGGTGAGTCGGCAGCAGTATGATGCCATCGTTTATTGCGTGAAGCATAAGAAATTTAAGACATTGAATCTGGAGCAGGTGATGACTCCCCGCACTGTCCTTTATGATATTAAAGGAGCCGCGAACCGTGACCTGGTTACAGAACGTTTATAAATTATGTGTAACTAAAGTTTAAGAAATGAAAAAACAAGTAAGTTTGTACGGCTATGCCCTGCTGTCATTGTTTGCTTCTAGCGCGTTGTTCTCTTGTTCGAGCGACGGTATAGAGACGGACGATGAAGTGACAGTGCCTGCGGTGGCTGTCGTACCGGAGAGAGAGACTGCGTCGGTGCAAGCCGGCGATCAGTCCCGCGTGACGAACTTGGTGGGTTCGCTTACGCGCGCCTTGACCCGTGCTGACAATGTAGGCGCTTCACTTGAGATGCCGGTTCAGCCGTCGATTCCGCAGAATGCGCTCGACCTGACTGACCCGAGTTTCCAGGAGTGGAATACGTCCTACAACGTCAACTATGAGATCCCTGCAGGAAAATCCAAAAGCGTAGGTAATTTAAATTTGAACAGCTCAGTCTTTTATGTAGCGGGAGAATTGACCTATAACGATGGATGGGGCTTCGGTACTTTCTATGTATTGCCAGGTGGAACTTTGACCTTGAAAAAAATGCCGGGTAACGGCTTTGAAATCTACAACTATGGTACGTTGAATCTCCCCTCTGAGGAGGTCTATGTCGGCCGTGGATGGGATAACGCGAGGGGTGGTAGCTTTGGCACTTTGATGACTGTGGGCGATATCAAAGGCGTAAAGAAACTTTCTTCACAAGGCGATGTGTATGTGGGTGGAGAAATCTCTGTGGATGAACTTTCACTGGGTGAATCTTCCCGACTGCATGTCATCGGTGACGTGAAAGCCACTACGCAAACCGTTTTGACTAATTCCGCTTCTGCTTATTTGGCCAGCAGCCTGACATCTCCCTATCTTCAGGTGACGGCCTCTACGCTTGATGTGGCATGTAAGACGATTGCGTCCACCAAAATCTATCTTTCTAATTCCTCTATTTACACTTCCGGCGGTTATGTACAGACGCCTGCAACTCACATTGATTCGCGGGCGGAGTTGCACTTGGCCGGCGGTTCATTGGCAGAACTCGGCGATTTGCTGATGAATAATGCAGACAACACGAAAGTGGTAGTGGACGGCGACAGCTATGCGGTGGCCACTGCTTCTTCTGTTTCTGTAAATTACAATAATCTCTATAACACCTTCCTTGGCTACCTGGGTTTGCACTATGACAAATTCACCGGCAGCGGTTCTGATGATCCGTTTGTTTTCCGTTCCGAGATTCAGGTGAACGACGAGGATGATACTGTCATTCCGGAGGCTACTTGCCATCCGGCTTACGGTAAGCAACCCGCCACACCTACCACGGAACCTAAGTTGGTCATTGAGCATGTGGCTGAAGTTACTCCTCCCGAGGACCATACGCACGATTTCTCTTCCACTTGCGTGCAGGTGGTAGGCAACAAGGCGTATGTCAGCTATCATACGCAGGGCTCCGGCTACGGAGGTTGTGTAGAGGTCATGACTTTCGATGGCACCAGTGGTGTATCGTTGAACAATTGGATGCAGCCCGATTATGACATCGACTTCAATCATCTGATTGTCGACAACAACCGCGTGTATGCCACCGGAGGTGTCAAAGCCGGTTCTTTCCTCTCTTACATTGAGCTGGATGCGAACGGGCTCTTCCCCTCTGATCTTGACTATTTCAATCGCGTCAACTTAAAACAGGACGCTGAGCAGAAAGTCGCCATCGGAGGTAGCGGTAACTGTGTTGTACGTGATGGCAATGCTTATATCATTACCACCACAAGCGGTATTCTTACCGTTAATGCTTCAGACCTTACGTTCCTGGGCTATCAGCAGACTCCTGCCTCGGCCAAGTATGTCAGCTTGGACAATCAAGGTAATCTGGTGACCCTGAACTTAGCCGATAAGAATACGGAGGCCAAAGCAGTGATCAATACCTACAAAGCTTCTGACGTAACCCTCGCTGCACCCGTGAATACCTTCACCGGAGATATCATTACTCCGAACGATGGTAAGAACGTCTGCATGGTGGATGGTAATAACGTCTATGTTTGTCTGGGCAAGACCGGATTCAAACGCTATACCAACGGCGTAGAAAACGGTACCTATCTGGCCAACGCAAAAGCTAGCTATGCTTGTAACGGTATGGATTATGACGATCAGTACATCTACCTGGCTTATGGTAGCTACGGTCTGAGAATCCTGGACAAAGCCACTTTGACTGAGGTGGCTCGCTATACGCATAGTGGAGGTAAATCTGCTAACTTCGTAAAGGTATCCAATGGATATATTTTCGTCGCTTACGGACGTAGCGGATTGCAAGTATTTAAGCTGAACAAGATCTGATTCAAGTTTTGTTCGGGTAATCCTAACCTATAAACGTTCTGTAGAGGCGTTTCGCACGGCATGGAAGTTGGCTTCCTCCCGGCGAGACGCCTTTTCCATGCGCTTTTGTTGCGTATCTGAAAGAAACATCGTACTTTTGTGTGGCTTCTTGTTACGGAGCGTTTAAAAGGTCTACTTATAAAGTCTACTTATGAAACGAAA
>CAYSOW010000077.1:0-9817 GCA_964432715.1 uncultured Bacteroides sp. | reverse complement strand
CTCGACCACGATTGCCCCGAACACCTTTACCGTTTATACGATACGGAGAAAGTAGATGAGAAGCATCTAAAAAGTATAATTGGGGCGGATTTGATTCCAAAAACAAATATTTTGGGCTAAAAATCTTTCTTTTTCCACTTTTCGATACCCCTTTTCTATCCTTTAGTCGTTTTAGACTAAAAAGCGATAGAAAAGGAATGAAGAAACAAGCGCCCCAAGACCTTTTGGTCAAGAAGATTATCGGCATCCTCAGTGAGACGGAGGAAGAAGCCTTGAAGCAGTGGTTGGACGAATCGCCCGACCATCGCGCTTATGCGGACAAACTGGCTGCCCGTCACGACTTCAGTGCACGGTATCATGCCTATCGGGCAAGCCATTCTTCTGTCGGAGAGGTACCTGCAACGCGTCGTTCGTTCTGGAAACGGGCGCGTAAGGTGGCGATGTGGGCAGCCATCTGGACCCTTCCCATTCTCTTCTCTTTACTCCTTTGGTGGAATGGTAGTCCCACCTCCAACACTACGCCCGTGGTGCCGGGTAGTTCCAAGGCCATGCTGCAACTGAGCAACGGTATGCAGGTGCTCCTCGGCGACTCGCGCGAACTGGGCTGGATACGCATTGATGACGGCTGGATGGCTGCCGACCGACAGGGAGTGCTCAATTATCGGCAGCAAGAGGGACCTGTAGAGAATCAGAAGAATACCCTCTCTGTTCCCCGCGGCGGTGAGTATCAAGTGATTCTCTCAGACGGTACCCGTGTGCATCTGAATTCACAGTCCACCCTGACCTACTCTTTACTTTTCGATCCGCAACAACGTTTGGTGGAACTGACCGGTGAGGCCTACTTTGAGGTGGCGAAAGATGCCAAACGTCCCTTCTTGGTGAAAGCCAACGGACTCCTGATTAAACAATATGGTACTAAATTTAATGTCAACGCCCGTTCTCCGCAAGAGACTACCGTCGCTTTGGAGGAAGGTAGCATCAGTGTGATTCCTCCGCAGGGAGCGGAGCAGAAGCTCACGCCGGGCACTGTTGCCTTTTGGAATCAGGAAAAGGGGAAGGTGACGCTGGAAACCCTCAATACCGAGCCCTATTCGGCATGGCACCGACACCGCTTTGTCTTCGACAATGTATCGCTGGGCGAGATGATGGAGACCCTCTCGCTCTGGTATGATGTGGAGGTGCGCTTCAAGGATACTCACCTGGCCGACCTGCACTTCTCGGGCAATATCAGTCGCTACGAGCAGATTGACGTGGTGCTTCGTGCCATCGAGTCGACCGTCGACATCCATTGTCAACTGCAGGGACACCGGATAGAAATCGAACCCAACAGATAACAATCACGTAGCAATAACAAGCAGAAATAAATCTAAAACTACAAATGAGATATGTTATGAGAGAAAGAACATGGCTATGCTTGGCCCTAGCGTCAAGCTTGATGTGCACCCAACCGATGGTAGCTGCTTCGCCCAATCAGGGACGAGGAAACGCTGCGGTCGTAGTGGTGGTCAATGATGACGGTCAGCGCGTCACGCTCCATCTGGAGAAGGCGACGGTGAAACAACTCTTTGAGCAGATTCATAAGCAGACCGGCATGGACTTTATGTACAACACGGAGCAGGTGGCTTCCGTGAGTAATGTGAGTGTGACGGCTGAGAACGAGCCGGTGGCAAAGGTGCTGGAACGGGTGTTCCGTAACACTGACCTCACTTTCCGCATCGACGGAAAAATGGTGACGGTGAGTCGCAAGAAGGCCAATGCGGGCGAGCAGAAGAAACACCGTCTTGTCGGTAGTGTTTTCGACGATATGCATCTTCCTATCATCGGTGCTACCGTCATGATTAAAGGTACACAGACCGGTACGACAACCGATATAGATGGTAACTATGCCATCGACGTGAAAGCGGGTGATGTGTTGGTCTTCTCTTACATCGGTATGGAGCCGAAAGAGGCATCAGTCTTTGATAACCTGGCCAAACTGAATGTACTGATGAAAAACAGTTCGGAGACGACCTTGCAGGACGTGGTGGTGACCGGTATCTTCAAGAAGGCGAAAGAGAGTTACACCGGTTCTGTCTCTACGGTCAGCAAGGAGCAGTTGCAGATGTTCAAAGGTCAGAACTTGTTGCAGACACTGAAGAACGCAGATGCTTCCTTGAACTTTGCAGTCAACAACCTGACCGGTAGTAACCCGAACGACCTCCCCTCGGTGAATATCCGTGGTAACTCCTCCCTGCCTACCAGCGTGCAGGAGTACAACCAAACCGCTTCCAACTCGGTGAACACTCCGCTCATCATCATGGATGGATTTGAAATCACTTTGGAGAAGTTGATGGACTACAACGATGATGAAATTGAAAATATCAACATCTTGAAGGATGCAGCGGCTACGGCCATCTACGGTTCCCGTGGTGCCAACGGTGTCATTGTTGTTACCACCAAACAGCCGGAAGCCGGAAAGTTGCGTGTCAATGCAGAGATTGGTATTGATATTGAGGCAGCCGACCTCTCCTCATATAACTTGCTGAATGCCGCTGATAAGTTGGAGCTGGAGCGCTCGCTGGGACTCTATAATTCTACCAGTCCGACGTACGACCAACGCTATCAAGAGATATACAATAGTCGTTTACTGCGCGTACTCTCCGGACAGAGCACCGATTGGATCAGTAAACCGATTCATGCCGGTGTAGGTAGCCACTACAACCTTCGCCTGGAGGGTGGTAGCGAGGCTTTCCGCTGGAGTGCCTCCGCCAACTATAAGGATGTGGAGGGAGCCATGAAAAACTCTTCTCGTCGTACATTCAACGGCTCTCTGACCTTGATGTATAAGGTGAAGGACTTGACCTTCAAGAATTACCTGACCTATGGTATGGTACGTGCCAATGAAAGTAATTATGGTAGTTTCAGCGACTATGTGAAACAGCAGCCCTACAACAGTCCGTATGACGAGAACGGTAACATCGTGGAATATTTTGAAAATTTCTACGGTTCCACCAGTGGTCGCGGAACGTTCAACCCGCTGTGGGATGCTTCGCTGAAGACCATCAACAAGAGTGGTTATGAGACTTTGACCGATAACTTCTCCATCGAGTGGAATATCACGAAGGAGTTGATTCTCCGCGGTCAGTTGGGTATCACTAGTACCGATAATCACAGTGATTACTTCTTGCCTGCCAACCACTCCTATTTCTTGGTGACCAATGCTGATGAGTATAGCACCGATGAGGGCTTTATGCGTCGTGGTCTCTATCGCTACGGGGTCGGCAAGGATTACCAATACAGTGGTAACGTAACATTGAGCTACAACAAGACCTTCCTGGACAAACATCAGGTGTATGTGGGTCTCGACTACTCTCTGCGTGAATATCGCGGACACGACTATACTTTTGAGGTGGAGGGTATCTCTAACGAGAACATGAGCTTCTTGGGCAATGCCCGTCAGTATGCGCAGAACGCGGTGCCGACCGGTACGCAGAGCAAGACTCGTATGTTGGGCTTCACCGGCAACGTCAACTATACTTACGACGGTCGTTACTACTTGGACTTCTCTTACCGTATTGATGGTAGTTCTACCTTTGGTACCGATAAGAAGTATGCACCCTTCTTCAGTACCGGTCTCGGATGGAACCTCCACAACGAAAAGTTCCTGGCAGGCAATGATTTGATTAATATCTTGCGACTGAAGGCCTCTTACGGACAAACCGGTTCGTCCAGCGGTTCCAGCAGTGGTGCCAACACGGTTTATCAGTACCAGACCGACAACAAATATATGAACTGGATGGGTGCTACGCTCTCCGCTTGGGGTAACCCGCGCCTCACTTGGCAGAAGACGGACGAGATGAACCTCGGCGTGGAGTTCGGTCTTTGGGACGGACGGGTGAAAGGTGAGTTCGAATACTATACGAAGAAAACCTCTAACTTGCTCTCTTATATGGACTTGCCACTCTCTATGGGTCTCTCTTCCTACATGGCCAATGTGGGTGAGGTGAAGAACAATGGTTGGGAGGCTTCCGCCAGTGTCTATGTGATTCGTAACCCGAAAGAGAAACTGAGCTGGTTGCTCAGCGGACAGTTGGTGTACAACAAGAACAAAATCTCCAAACTCTCGGATGCCATCAAGGCTCAGAATGAGCTCTATTTGGCGCTCAGTCAGGACGAGGACGGTAACAACATTGATATTGCCAACCTCTTCTATGAGGGTCGCCCGCAGAACAGTATCTACGCGGTGCGTTCTTTGGGTATCGACCCGAGTACCGGACGTGAGATCTACTTGGATAAGAACGGCGAGGTTACATATACCTGGAATGCCAGCGATAAGGTTTACCTTGGCTCGAAAGATCCGCTCTACCGCACCATCTTTAGTTCTATGTTGATGTGGAAAGGATTCACGTTGAACCTCTCCTTTGGCGGCTATTGGGGCGGCAAGGTGTACAACCAAACCTTGCTCGACCGCGTGGAGGTAACCACCAACACGTTGACCACCAGCAATGTGGATAAGCGCGTTTATACCGATCGTTGGATGAATCCGGGCGATGTCACTTTCTTCAAAGGATTCAGCAACGAGACAACCCGTGCCACTTCACGCTTCGTGATGGACGACCGTGTGCTGGAGTTGCAATCTGCCAGCTTGCAGTATCGTTGGGACAGCGACTGGGTGCGCCGCAAACTCGGTGTGCAGTCGATTATCTACGCCATCAACGCATCCGACCTCTGCCACTGGTCGTCTGTGAAGATGGAGCGTGGTACCAGCTACCCCTACGCACGAAATATTCAGGGAAGCATCAAACTGATGTTCTAATATAAAAACGAGATGTTTATGAAAAAGATATATCTATACACCGCCCTCCTCTGCAGCTCCTTGCTCACTGCCTGCAACAGCTGGCTGGATGTTACTCCGGAGACTGAACAGAAAGAGAGCGACCAGTTCTCCTCGTATGAGGGATTCTGCAACGCATTGACCGGTTGCTACCTTGATTTTGCCGGTCAGGACAGCTACGGCGAACGCCTCTCTATCACCAACATCGAGTCGTTGGCCAACCTGTGGTATTATGCCGAAAGTTCTACCCGCTACGAAGATGTAGATTTGGCTGCGCACACCTACACCACCTCTTATGCGGAGGAGGCCATCAAGGCAATCTATGCACAGCTTTTTAAGACCATCGCTGAGGCCAATTTGATTATTAAGAATGGAGAAGCGAGTGGTTCGGTTATCTCGGATGCGGCTCTTCGCTCTGCCATGATTGGTGAGGCTTATGCCATCCGTGCTTATTGCCAGTTTGATGTGCTTCGTCTCTTCGGTCAGTTGCCGCAGGAAGCCACTCAGCGTGTCAGTTTGCCTTACTCGGAGACAACCTCCATTGATGAAATGCCTGCTTACTACGACTTCAATGCTTATGTGACTAAGCTGAAAGCTGATTTGAAACAGGCGGAGACCTTGCTGAAGGACAACGATCCGGCTTGCCATTACAGTTTTGATGACCTGAAGTCGACAAGCAATGTGGATTCCTATTTCAACTATCGCCAGTCGCGTCTCAACTATTGGGCGGTACTTGGTTTGGAGGCTCGTGTGTTGCTTTATCTGGGCGAGAAGGATGCTGCCTACACACAAGCGATGAGTTTGATTAATGCGACCCTCGACGGCAACCCTGTCATTACGATGAGTGGTGTGAAGGATTTTAACGCCGGCTATAAACTGATGCCGTCGGAGTGTCTGTTCTACCTGAGTAAGTATAACATCAAGGACTACACGCTCTCCTACCTCGTGGGTGGACAGACAAATGCGCGTTTTTATGTGGGAAGTTTGGGACTGACCTCCTCGCGCTTGAGCGATCTCTACAGTGGCTGTCAGTTGGCTTCTCACAACCGTTATCTCAACTGGTGGAACCGGAATGCCATGGATAGCTTCGGTAAGTATATCTGTGTCACGACCAAGTATTATTGGGATGATTCCGTGGACAACCAGTTGCTCTATTACAAACTGGTGCCGATGTTGCGTATGTCGGAGATCTATCTGATTGCCATGGAGTGTGCTCCTACTTTGACCGAGAGCAACCGCCTCTACATGGAATATCGCTTGCAGCACGCTGTGCCCAACGATCCCGACTTTACCTCACAAGAGGAGTTGACAAACTTCCTGAACGCTGAATATCGTCGCGAGTTCTTCGCTGAGGGACAGGCTTTCTATTACTACAAGCGCACCGGTGCCACGAAGATGCTTTGGCGTGACGCTCCCGTGTCGGAGAGCGAATACATCCTGCCGTTGCCTATCACTGAATACAACCCTTCTAACAACTAATGATTATGAGAAAGAATTACTTATATCTGCCGCTCCTGGGCTTACTGATGGGTCTCTTCTCTTCTTGCGAGAAGGATTTAAATGCCTACAGTGAGGAGCAATGTTGGCTGAATTTCAACTATTACGATTATTACGAGGATCCCATTATACAGGCTTCCAAACTGGAGTCGAAGTATGTGGAGAGTAACTATTCGTTCATCACTTCCGGCGAGGAGGTGGTGGAGGATACTTGTTGGTTTGAAGTGGGGGTTATGGGCAACCTTTCGGATATCGATCGCCCGGTCAAGGTGCAACAGGTGATGACCGGCGAGAACGATGCACAGGCAGGTGTGCACTATCTCGACTTCAACAGCGCGGCTTATCAGTCGATTTGTTATATCCCCGCTCATCAAAACGTAGCGCGTATCCCGGTGGTTATCTATCGGGATGCTTCTCTGACGAAGGAGACGGTTACGCTGCGTTTTGCGATTGCTGAGAACGACTACTTCAAACCGGGTACCAAAGGTTTTACGGAGCGTGTGCTCTACTTCACCGATATGTTGAGCAAACCGGGTAACTGGAGCTCCAACTATTTGGATTATATCTTTGGCGACTACGGTCCGGTGAAACACCGCCTGATGATTGAATGGACGGGCAAAGCTTGGGATGAGGATTATATTGATGAACTCTCTTCCGGAGATGATGCTTATTTCTACTATCTGCAGGAGTTCTTTGCGGAGAAACTGGAGGAGGCCAATGCGGAGCGTTTGGCTGAAGGACTGGATGTATATCAGGAAGAAGACGGTACCATCGTATCTTTCTATTAATCAACAAAAAAGGAAACGTTTATGAATAAGATATTACGTAACCTCTTGATAGGGGCGGTAGGCGTGATGGGTTTCACGGCCTGCTATGACGACGATTCCTCCATGGGTAGTGGCTTTACGGACATCACCTTGGGCGAACTGACCGATCAGACGGCAATCTCTTACATCGGACAGGTGGTGGAAGTGCACCCGACGGTGGAGGGATATAGCGATAGTGACTTGGATTACGCTTGGTACATCTTTCAGGAAGTAGAGGGCGAGGAGTATGAAGAGGGCTATCGTCAAAACAAAATTGCGGATACGAAGGATCTTTCGTATGAGGTCAATCTTTCTTCGGGTAATTATACGCTGGTGTTTGAGGCAACCGAACGCAAAACGGGATTGGTGCGCACAGCTACCATGAAGTTGAGTGTTTCGACCTCTTTCTCACGCGGATATTATCTGCTGAAAGAGACGGCCGACGGACAGACAGAGCTGGATATGATTAATGAGAACGGGGTGGCCGGCGACTTGATGACCAACACACTGGGGGCTCCGCTGAGCGGCAAACCGCGTAACTTGTCGGTGGTGTACGCTACTGAGTATATCGACCGGGAGACCAACGAGACGGCTTCAGCCACGATGCTGCATCTCTTTACCGAGCAGAACGAATACCGTGCTTTCCGTACCGAGGATTTGGTGCAGACTTTCAATCAGGATCAGCTGTTCTATAGTGGCGCCATGAGTGCCTCAGAGCAACCGGCCGCTATGTTTAACGTGATGTTCTGCATTTGTTATCTCTCCAATACCGGTGCGCGCGGTTACACGGCCAACGGTTCAATGGGCTACACTCCGGGTACCGGACGCTTCGGCTATCCTGTCGGAGGTGGAGCCAGCAAGTTTGCTCAATATGATGCCGGTGGATATGCCATGCTTTATTGGAATGAACCGGATCATGCGCTTTATAGCATCGACTATAACATAACGAGCGGTTCTCCGGTTGATAATTATTCGGGTGAAGATTTCCCGGCTAACTTGAGTTGTATCGCTTCGGGCATCAACTATGTGGCATGGAGTTACACTTACTGGTTCCTTTGTGAGCAAGCTTCCACCCATGATCGTTACCTGCTGTTGGCCAGCTCTTCTTATGGTATCGACCAGATTATCAAGATTGAAAGTGATCTCCATCTGGCTAAGAGTAGTGTGGTGGCCGGTAATGTCTTTGATGCCGGTTATATCTACTCGGCAGAGGGTGATAAGGTTTATGCTTACAGCTGGGAAACCGGTTCTGAGATGGAGGTTCCTCTGCCCGGATTTACGAGTGGTGAGGAGATTACCTATCTCTCCTGCCCCTTCCTCAACTTGGGGAGTATGAACGACATGTCGCAAAACTTCAGTGATTTTGTGGTTGCTACGAAGAAGGGTTCCGGATATAAAGTGTACCTTTACCACGAAAATGTGATGAACGGTGGTGTGCCTATTGGAAATCCGGAGGTCGTGGCAGGTGAGAACGGTGTGATTCGCTGCATGCGTTATGTCTCTCCGTTGGAAATCGGCTACATGGACTTTATGTTCTCTGATATGTTCGGACCGGTCTATCCGTTTACAGATTAATGCTTTAACAAAATAACTGAACCTATGAAAAAAAGTTTCTGGAGCATGGCTTTGGCCATGATGTTTGCTGTGCCTGCCATGGCGCAAACCGATTTCCGCCATATCTCCTATGAAGAGGGTTTGAAGGCGGCTCAAGCAGAGAAAAAGCTGCTCTTTATCGACTTCTACACCGATTGGTGCGGTCCTTGCAAGATGATGGCGAATAATGTCTTCCCGCAGGTGGAGGTGGGCGAGTATTTCAACGCTCACTTTGTCAACCTGAAGTTGAATGCCGAGAAAGAGGGCAAAGAACTTGCCGAGAAGTTGGGTGTGAATGCCTACCCTACTTTCTTTATCCTGAACGAGAAAGGTGAAGTGGTGGATAAAAAAGTGGGCGGTAGCAGTGACGCAAAAGGATTTATCGACAGCATCGACCGTCTGATCAATCCGGAGAAATCACCCGAACGCTTGCAACAACGCTATGAGGCTGGTGAACGCAGTGCTGAGTTTATCGAATCGTATGCCAACAGTTTGCGTGCGGAGGCCAATGCGGGCAGAAAACGTGATGAGGCTAAAGTGGAGAAGATGCATCAGGTGGTTAACGACTATTATAACAGTCTGACCGACGAGCAGAAATTGGCGAAGGAGAACTCCTTCCTCTTCCTCACCTTTACGGAGAGTGCCGAGGAGCCGATGGGTCAATTCCTGATTGCCAACCGCGACCGTTTTGATGAGTCGGTCAAGGAAAAGATGGTCAGCAAGGCTGTGCGTCTCTACACGGGCAAACTGTATGGTTGGTACGCCGGGGAGGCAACTTACACGGCTGAGGAGGTTGCTGCCTTGCGCAAAGGATTGAAAGAATTCAACAAGGAAGAGGAATACAATTCACGTATTCAACTTCTTGAGATTCGCTTGAAAGGTGTTGACGAGTTCCTCAGCTATTGCGAGAAGAACTATGCCGGTATGGACGAAACCCTTCAGGGCTGGTTGTTGCCGAACATCAACGCTTTGGTGAACAGCAAGGATAAAGAGGTGCTGAAACGCGCTTCCGCATTTGTCCGCAGTCATCTCTCCGACCCCGGTATGGAGGTAGGTATGCTCTATCAGTGCGTGATTCAGATCAACGCTTTGGAAAATCCAAAATGAA
>CAYSOW010000076.1:0-10004 GCA_964432715.1 uncultured Bacteroides sp. | reverse complement strand
GGTCGTCTATCCGAAACTCCGGGTTCAGGATATTTTCTTCAATCATCATACGTACATGGCGGGAAAAATCCTCGTCGCGAGAAGTGCCCCAATAACGTCCCGGACGTGCCTCCAGCTCCTCCTTCAGGATCTGAGCCATCGGCACCCAAGTTCCGTCAGAGTTCAGGCTCGTCACACTTTCGAAAGAACCTGTTGAATCAGAAGAAACCTCAACGACCGTAGTCGCCCCGGCCGGAGCAGCCTCAGCTAAGACCTCCCCATTCAAAGTTTCCGCATTCGAAGTTTCATCACTCGAATTCTCATCACTCAACGTTTCGCTCCTCGTTTCCACCTCCGACGGCACCTCCGCTGCAGCCTCAGCAACAGCACATGAAACCACACATTCTTCCGCCGCATGCTTTGCCCGCTTCATTTCACGCAATTCATGCTTCAAGCCCGTGATACGAAGAATGCCATAGACCAGAAAACCCAGTAAAAGGAAAAGAAGTATATAATTAAGGAGTGCATTATTTGTTAAAAATCCTAAACGGGGGGGGATTTTTGAGGTATGAATTGAGCGTGACGAAGCTCAAAGCCCTGTCAGACTGCATCCATACGACGGAAAACAAAAGATGTTGTATCATAGCTATCATTAATAAGTGTTTGATTCAACAGCAAAGGTTTTAAAAAAATGTGAGATAAAAAACTATTTTGCCAATAAATTGATTAAAAAATGCAATGAAAGTAACAAAAGCTACAACTTTCCTCCACCCATTCTCCTTTATCTTTGCAAACACATAAAATACTATAGGTTTATCCATCCTTGGATAATACATATAGGTTGAAATTAAAAGATTAAACAACTAGGGCTACTTCTATGTGAATAGGGGTAGCCCTCTTCTTTTAAGGTCGCAATATTTAAGACCGCAATATAATGTTTAGGAAATATTTAGAGATAAGAGGCGTTTTTACACTCATTTTGAACAAAAATCACAATCAAACCGTCAAATTTTATAATTTTTAAACCTTCGTCGTCCACTACCTTTGTAACACTGAAAACACGAATCAAATCTCACGCGATGAAAAATGCCTCTTGCCCTTGAAGGAGGATTGAGGGTAAAGATGATATATAGTTAGAAAATAGAATCCTCCATAACCTATTTTTTACGTATGAAAAACGGACTTTTCTTTTTGAGAGGAAGAGCTTCCACGTGGCTGTTAGGAGCCGGGACACTACTGTTCACTGCCTGCGCCATCGGTTACGACTCTCCCAACGGATTTGATTCAGGAGTCCATAATCAACAAATGGAAACCCCTGAGAGTGTAAGCTTCACAGTGAGCGTAAGCGGAACCTCCGCCTCCATTACTTGGCCCTTGGTCATTGGCGCCAAAGGGTACGAGGTCTCTTTTTACAATGTAGACAACCCGGACGAACCGGTAGTAATCAACGGATATGAGAAGACCCTGGTGGACGGAAGCTCCATCACCGTAGATGTGGAAGAAGACAGCAACTACCGGCTGGAGCTGCGTGCCTTGGGCAACGAAGAGTATAAGAACACCGACGACGACGCACCGCAAGTATTCAACCTCTCCACCCTGGTACCCTCTGTGGCCACCATCCCCAATGGATCCGACATCTACGAGTATCTGCAGCAGCACCCCTATGAGTTGAGCAACTCCGAGATAGCCATCGACTTGGAGGCAGGAGGAACCTATACTTGCAGCGGTCCCGTGGATTTCGGTGGACAGCTCATGACCTTCCGCGGCAATAAACTGAACCGTGCAGAAGTGCGCATGACCGGCAACGGTGCATTCTACTCCTACAACGGATTGAAGCTGAAATACATCAACTTTGACTGCGCTGAAAGCACTGCCAACTCCCTCTTCTTTATGAGTAACGGAGCCAATGCCATCGCCGGAGAGCAAGCCCTGCCCGACTCCATCAAGAGTCAGAACCTCGGCTACGCACGTGACGGATCCCCCATCAACGACATCTACATCGTGACCAACCCCGTGTACATTGCCAGTTGCTGGATTAAGGACCTACCCAAAGCCATCATACATGACAACAGCGTCAGCTGCGCCTGGTGGTATTTTGTCATCACCGATTGCATCATTCAGGAAAAGAACAACACCAGCAACCCGTTCATCAACCTGCAGAGCAAAGGAAAATGTATCAAGCACATACAGATTGACCACTCCACCATCTTCAATACCTTAGATAATGGAAGCGCATATTGGCTTAGATATAACAACTCCTCCAACAGTCAGCAGGTGAAAGTATTCGGAAACACCACCAGCGCCCACAGCAGTGGTTCTGTCAGTCTGTTGTACACCACCTTTAGTAAGACCTTCAGCAAACAGCGTATGGCCAACAATAATAATGCGAACGGAATGACGACAACCGTTTCTCACTGTATATTCTATGATGTCAGGGGTATCAGCAAGTTGGCCTGCATCGGTGTAAAGAGTTTCTCCTTCAATTTCTACTACGCATTCACCAGTCCGGAGACTTCAGATGCCACGCAGAAAGATAATAGCAGCAAGCCCTTCGCCAGCGTTTACGATCCCCAGTTCGTAGGCGACGTACAGCAGTCGCTCGACTTCTCCCAGTCCAACGGTGGAGTCAACTTCACCCCGCAAGAGCGTGAAGTCATCGTAAACAGTGGTGGAGACCCGCGTTGGCTGCCCACCTATTGATATGTATAACAAGTAAAAGGAATAAAAATGAGTAAAAGATATTTCATTCATTGGTTGTGCCTACTCTTGATGGCAATAGTCACCCTGCCGATGTATGCACAGACACAAGCCACCGTGCGCACGGTAAACGGTTCCGTAGTCGACGAGAACGGAGAACCGATTGTGGGCGCAACGGTCATGGTACAAGGCGGAAGTGCCGGTACCAGTACGGATATGGACGGTAAATTCACGTTGAAGGTGCCCGAAAAGAGAAAGCTGGAAGTTACCTTTATCGGTTATGTAAAGCAAATCGTCTCCAACCTCAACAACCCGAGAATTGTCTTGAAAGAAGACCTCAACATGATGGAAGAGGTCGTTGCATTGGGTTACGGTTCCGGAAAAGCAAAGAACGTAACCGGTTCCGTGGAAGTGATACGTGCCGACGAGTTGAAGGACCTTTCCGTGAGCAACCTCTCGGAAGCCTTGGTCGGACTCTCCCCCTCTATCCACGTAGATATGCCAACCTCCGGTCGTCCCGGTGAAACAGCTACCATCACCATCCGTCAGGCCAAATCAGCCGTTGCCTTGGTGCCCACCGGTACCGACCAGGGCGGACAATCCATCGGTGGTGTGGACGACCCAACCCCGTTGTTCGTTATTGATGACTTCATCAGTACCGAAGAAGACTTCAACAACCTGGATGTAGACGAAGTAGAGACCATCACCATCTTGAAAGATGCCTCCGCTGCCGTCTATGGTTCCTATTGTGCTTACGGTGTTATCCTCGTCAAGACCAAACGCGGAGAGGCCGGAGCGCCGAAAATCTCCTACAACGGAACGTTCGGTTTCGTAGACGCCATCAAGCATGCCGACATGCTGAGCGCCTACGACTATGCACGCATCTATAATGCCGCTGCCGGATCACGCTATAAAAACTCCACTTCCTCGCTGAGCAAGCAGTACGACTTCTTCCAGGCTGATGAAATGAAAGCCATGAAGAGTCTGAACTACGACCTGCTGGACAAGTACTGGTCATCCTCACTCACCCAGCAGCATAACATCAGCCTGAGCGGTGGTACAGAGAAAGCCACTTACTACGGCAACGTTTCATACTACACTCAGGACGGTAACATCGGTAAGTTGGACTACGACCGTTGGAACTATCGTGCCGGCATCAACGCCAACATCTCCAAGTATGTCAAGGCCGCCCTTACCGTATCCGGTAACTACTCCACCAAAAACTCCCACATGGCGAGCAGTGGCGGTAGCGGAAGCAACGAGGACTATAGCTATATGCTCTTCAACCCCCGTTACGTTCCCGACCAGATAGGTGAATATCCAATCTATCACTCCGGTATGAACAACGACCCGTCGTTCTCAAACTATTACAACTATCAGTCACTCTATCAGTCGCGCAACAACAAAGAGAACACATCGAACGACATGAGTATTCAGGCCTCATTGGAGCACGACTTCAGTTGGCTGAAGCCCTTGAAAGGATTACGTGTGAAGTTCACTTACACCAAGAGTGTGAACAACGACAAGACCAACAACATCCGTATGGAGAACACCGTTTATCGTGTTCGTAATCGTGGCGGTTCAGGTAACCACCTCTACGTCACCGACCCGAACCAGTTGATAGACAATTACCCCACCATCGACTACGACCCGGATTTGCTGGAAGGAATTCCTTTCACCTCGTATGACAATCTGGAGAAACGCGTGCTCAACGACGGACAGAATTCTTACATCAGCCGTACCATGTCACGCAGCGACAGCTACCAGATGAACTTGATGTTCATCTACGGCCGCAAATTCGGCAAACACGATATCAGCGCCACCTTCTCTATTGAGAAAGCAGAGAATGAATCGGAAGATGTAGAAGCAATGGGTACAGCACCGCTGTCATTCACCGACGGACAATCCACTTCCTTGTCTGATGAATCTGAAAAGACCGTCAGCTGGGGGCGCAGCGAAGGTGGACGACTGGCTTACATCGGACGTGTGAACTACGCTTATGCCGATAAATACCTCTTTGAGTTCCTTTTCCGTTCACAAGCTTCCACAAAGTTCTCACCGGACAACTACTGGGGCTACTTCCCCAGCCTTTCTGCAGGATGGGTACTTTCAGAAGAGAATTGGTTCGATAAAGAGAAACTCGGTATCGACTTCTTCAAGATTCGTGCATCCTTCGGTATCCTCGGACGAGACAACGTAGAGGCCTGGAGATGGTGCCAGCTCTATGACTATAAAGAGTATGGCAGCGCCATCTTCGGTACCGACCCGACCACCATTTCAGCCAAATCATTCAAACTTCCGGAGAAGTCGGGAACCAACCCGAACCTTCGCTGGGATAAGAACTATCAGACCGACTTAGGTATCGACATCACCACCCTCAACAACCGCCTCTCCATCACCATGGATGGATATTACACCTTTGCCCGCGAGATGTTCGTAGTACCTTCCGCTTGGCAGCTGCCGGGTACCGTAGGTATCTACGCCGCTCCCGAGAACTGGGGTAAGATGGACTCTTACGGTGTAGAGTTACAAGTGAAATGGCGTGAGCGTATCAACAAAGACCTCCAGTTCACAGTGGGCTTAGGCACCGGCTATGACGACAACAAATTGATACAAGCCGCCTTCTCAGAAGATCCGACTTTCGGCGATCAGGTAAAGAACAAACGTTCCGACCGTGGTTTGTGGGGTCTCTCCTGCATCGGTATGTTCCGCAGTTATCAGGAGATTGAGGAGTACTTCGACAAATATATGAAGCAAGCCGACGGCACCTACGGTTCCTACTTGGGCCTGAGCAAATCGGAAGTACACCCGGGTATGCTGATTTACGAAGATATCCGCGGAGCCAAGGACGAGAACGGTAACTACACCGCTCCCGATGGTAACATTGATTCCGATCTCGACCTGGTGGAGATTTCTCACCGTCAAAACAATCCCTACAACCTGAACTTCAACCTGAACGTTATCTACAAGTCCTTCTCGTTGCAAGCCACCACACAGGCTGAATGGGGTGCCTACACTTTAGTTCCCAGCGCCTTGCGCTCCGAATCGTTTGACAGCATGGAGACCAAGAACGTCTCCTCCATGTGGAAGAACATGTTTATCTACGAAGACGTATTGGATGCCAATGGAGAAGTCATTGCCTGGGCCAACCGCGGTGGCAATATGCCGAACCTGCGCTATAGTGACATCAATAGCAAAGCCTCTACTTTCTGGCGCATGAGTGCCGCCAAAGTGATGCTTCGCAACATCACCTTGGCTTACACCCTTCCGAAGAGATGGACCAGCCATTGGGGCGTCAGCAACGTACGTTTGAACCTGACTTGCCAAAACGCTTGGAGTTTCTATAACCCGATCCCCGGCAAAGTATGGGACACTTACGCAGGTACTTATGGTAACTACCCGACCACACGTAAGATTACAATGGGATTAAAGGTCTCCTTCTAAGTTGAACTTTTTAATAACTACGATATGAAAAGAATGTATAATATCTATAAAGTAGGATTCGGAGCCATCATCGCTTTGGCTATGACGCTGGTGACCGGTTGCAGCGACGACTTCCTGGCTGACAAGGAGCCTTACGGACAATATGGTCCGGACTTGGTTTATGGCGACTGGAACTCGGTCAAGCTTCGTCTGAACTACCTCTACGAAAAGTCTCTTCCTTACTATAAAGGATACAACAATACGACGAACAACTTCTATCCCGACCTGTGGCCGGTGGGTCTACCCGATGACCTCTCTGCCAGCACGGACGAGTTTGTGAAGTATGGAATCTATACAGACCCTACCACGGTTTGGGACAACACCAACATTAGTAAGTACTTCTTCTACGGTACCAACGAAAGTCCGTGGAAAAAAATTCGTGAATGCAACGACGTAATCTATCGTGCCAACGAAAGCACCACACTGACCGACGAGCAGAAGCACTGGGCGGAAGGTCAGGCGCGTTTCTTCCGTGCCACCCGCTACTTCCGTATGTGGAAGCGCTACGGTGGACTGCCGATTGTAAGCACATTGCAGAGCACCATTCAGGGCGATAGTATCTCACAGCGCGTAACTCGTAACTCCACGGAGGAGACCTACAAGTTCATGATTGAAGATTGTATTTACGCAGGCGAAAACCTCCCCACCCGCTGGGAAGAGGAGGCCAACGACTGGGGACGTATCGTGGCAGGCGCCGGCTATGCTTTGGCGGGTATCATCGCCAACTATTATGCCTCTCCGGTATTCAACCGTGCCGATGAAGCCGACCGTTGGGAGGAGGCATACGATCTGAACAAGAAAGCACTGGAAAAATTGGCTGAAGGTAACTTCGGATTGGCTTACGAGGGCAATCCCGGCAACAACGCCTCCAACTGGGCCAAGATCTGGACCACCATGACCGGAGGTGACGGCACCGTATCCGAAGCCGTTTATGTAGCCATCTGTAACAACACCGCCGACAGTGACGGTAACGACTTGTTCAACTGTTGGGAACAGCAGATTCGACCGTCGAATGCGGAAGGTGGTTCAGGCAGAAGTGATGATATGGGTACCAAGGAAGTAACACCGTCTGCCGAGTTGGTAGATGACTTCCCGATGGCTGATGGTAAACGTCCGACTGAAGCCGGCGAATACACCTATGACAAGACCGCCTTCTTCTTGAATCGCGACCCGCGTTTCTACCGCACCTTCGCCTTCCCCGGCGTAGAATGGAAGTTTGAAGGCAACCTTTCCACCGATAAAGCAAGTAGTCGTCCCTATCTGAACGGTAATAGCTATCAATTATGGAACCTTGCATGGTATGCGTCTAGCAGTGAAGCTATCAACACTGCCACACGTGGTTACTACACCGACTATCTGGGCACCGGCGGTAAAACCGTCTATATCCGCAAGAAATCACAGGACTACGCCCTGGGTAATCCATCGCTCTATATCTTCCAGAATGATGGCGGATTTAAGCGAAACGGTCAGCCGCTGATTGCCATCCGTTACACAGAAGTTCTGCTGAACTTTGCGGAAGCAGCTTGTGGTGCCAACCACTTGGATGAAGCTTGGGACGCCTTGATCAGAATCCGTCAACGTGTAGGTTATGAAGGCAATTGTGGTTTAGATCCCGCCATTCGCACAGACCGTGCGAAGATGTTTGAAGCCATCCTCTACGAGCGTCGTATTGAACTAGCATTCGAAGGCAAACGTTTCGACGACTGCCACCGTTGGATGTTGTTTGATGGCGGTGCCGGTCAGGAGAGTATCGAATCGAGCTGGAAGTTAACCGGCTGGGGAGGCAACACCTGTCAATACCTTGGTGTCGCTCCGTTGAATGAGGTACCGCGCCACACCATCGAGCTCTACATCAATCCGGAGGTTTACATTGCCAATCGTTCAGCAGATACCGACCCGTTCATTACGAAGGATTTAACCAAGCCGACGGCACTGACGTTGAACGAAGATATGACAGCCACCACCGTAACCGATAATAGTACAGGCAGTACTGACGTGACTTATGCCAACAACAATGTACAGAAAATGGCCACGTTCTACAAGGACAACTTGGTTCGTAAGGATGTAGTAACGATGACCACCGGTAATCCCTATTGGGATCCGAAGTTGTACTTCATGGGCCTTGCTTCCGGCGACCAGTCGAACAACCCCGCCGTAGTACAAACTATCGGTTGGCAAAGTCGTTTCGGCGGCATGGGTATCTTTGATCCGCTGAGCAAGAATCCTCGCACCAGCATCACGGAGGAGAGTAATGAACCGGTGGTTAGCACCACAACAGAATAAGAATAGTCTCGTTATAAGCATAAGGATTTTACATTAGGTTATAAATTAAGAGTCAAGATTAAACACACACGGGCTGCTTATATGAGAATAGAGGCAGCCCGTTTCTTTTGATTTGAGAGCCATATATTCGAGCAGAAATCACTGAAAATCAGTCTCGTTTTGTAAAAAAAAAAAAAAATGGAACGACAAATCAACATTTTGAACAAAAAGTGCAATAAAAAAACTGTCGAACGAATTATTTTTGCGAAACAAATTTACAGAATCAACCTAATATTAACAATAAAACTGTAAGCTTATGACAAACAATGCAATGGAATCAAGTCTACTTTCAAAGCGCATCATCTCTGCGCTGTTAGTTTTATTTGGAGCAATCATCCCTTTGGTTTTCTGTTTACAAGGAAAACTGAACATACTCGTGTACGTAACCATCATTCTATGCACCGGTGTACTACTTTTCTATGTTCTTTCTTCGAAAGGCTCGAACACGCACACCTTCTCAAAATGGTTGGCCATCTCTATCATTGGTTACTTTCTGTTTGTGATGCCCTCACGGTTACTATTCACATACACCGACGGGAACTTCCCAACGCTGTTTAATGATATTGTTTCGTTCATCATACCTTTGGCGCTAGCCTATTACTTCGGTCGCCAATCAAAGAAGTTGTCGATAGACCGACGCATCTCCGTCTATTCTGTCATCTGCGCCATTATCCTGTTGGAACTGCCTGTACGAATCGTCGCATTTTCAGAGTGTATCGGTTCGCTCCCCGCATTTTTCTTCTACATCATGGGCGCACTGAGCGGTTGGCTTTTATGCTACAAGAAGAAGTCTATCGCGTATAGTGTCACCACATTATTCGCGATACTTATCATTTTACACGGAACCGGTGTGCTTTTCTAGAATCCCAACACTACACACAAAAGTAATACCGGATAAAGAATAACTGCCGATGCAGCATCTCTCCATAGACTGCATCGGCAATTTATCTAATGTAGGAGATTAGGCACACCTACAATTTCTCGATTTCTTCTACACTCAGTCCAGTCAGCTTTGAAATATAGGCAGGATCCATGTTATCTAATTTCATTTTCTTTGCTATTTCATGACATGAATCAGCTCGACCTATAGCTCGCCCAATCTCAACATATTCGTCATGGTGCTTCAAAAATTCTAAAGCAAACGAATCTGCGTACATTTCAGCAAGTTCTGCTACATAACCATGTTCATGAGCTTTTTCAAGCCCCTTCATTCTTGCAAGCTTATAATTCTCATCTTGCACTAGTTTTTCATCGTCTATCATATGCTTATCTTTAAGGTTTACTTACGCAAAATAAAAAAGATTTCCCGAATTTTCCTAATAATCAAGGAGATTTTGAGTTGAGTAAAAGTCTAGGATCACCCGAAGGAGTTGAAGCTGCATGGAAGCAGTGGAAGGAAGCACCCATGTAAGTGGAAGCAATGCATTTCCATTTCCATCATACAGAGAATCAATATCTTGAATGTAGCAAATCACATATGGAGGTTGGGTAATGAAATAGACTATTTCACGGGGTTTCACCGC
>CAYSOW010000075.1:3186-10037 GCA_964432715.1 uncultured Bacteroides sp. | reverse complement strand
TTTTTCACGTAGCAAAATTACAAACGGATTTCCTTCCTCCTGCATCCCCCTGTTTAGTTCACTTTTTACTTTGTCCCGTCACGCTACCGTAACGTTTCATTTTGTTTCAAAAATGTTTCCTATTCCGCTGCGTCGCCCTGTTTCTCAGGCTTCTTTCCTGCCACATAATCGCTCGGAGTCACCCCGTAATAGCGCTTAAATGCCGTAGAGAAGTGCGTAGGGTTCGAGAAACCCACCGCGTAACAGATCTGCGACACATAGACATCCCCCTCCTTCAGCAAGCGCGCTGCCTGCTGCATCCGGAAGTTACGGATAAAGTCGCCACACGAGATACCCGTAATCTCCTTCATGCGTCGGTGCAACTGCGTCCGGCTCAGCCCCACCTTGTCCGCCAGAAACTCCACCGTCAAGTCCGGGTTCGAGAAATGCTCGTTGATCACCTTCATCACACTCTCCATCAGCTTCTCGTTAGCGCCCCGCAGAGCCACCTCCGTCACCTTGCCCTGCTGCTCCTGCTCGCCCGCAAACTTGCCCCGCAGCTTCGTGCGCGTATTGATCAAGCCCTGTGCCTGCGCCAGCAGCTCCTCCAGGTCGAACGGTTTCGCAATGTAAGCATCCGCCCCCTTCTGCAAGCCCGCGATGCGGTTCTCATGCTCCGAGAGCGAGGTGAGTAATATAATAGGTATATGACTCGTCACACTGTTGCTCTTCAGTCGTGTCAGCAGCGTAAAGCCATCCACCTTCGGCATCGAGATGTCCGAGATCACCAGGTCGGGCACCCGCTCAATCGTCTTGCTCAGCGCCTCTGCACCGTCCAGACAAGTGATTACGCGATACCTGCCCGACAAGCTCTGACGCAGATACTCCAGCAAGTCCGGATCATCATCAGCCACCAGCACCGTGTGCTCCCGCCGATGCGTAGCCCCCTTGCCTGCCTCCTTCTCCTTCTCCATCGCCTCAAACTGACGCACCTGCAACAGCTTCACCGGGTCGGCCGAAGTGATGGCCGATTCACCCTGCAGCAACTCCTCGTCCGACAGGTGCGCATGGCCCGTAGGCAGCGTGATGGTGAACACCGCACCCGTCACCCCGTCCTCCCGGTTGCCCACCGTGATGGTACCGTGATGCAGATGCACAATGTTGTAGCAGAGGTTCAACCCGATGCCGAAGCCCACACGTCCCGCCGTCTTGTTAGAGGGCGCCTGATAGAAGCGCTCAAACACCTTGTCCACCTCATTCTTGTCGATACCCTTGCCATCGTCGGCCACCCGTATCTCCACCTGCTCCGTGCGTCCCGTCGTCACCCTGCGCAGGTCGATGCGAATCTCCCCGCCGTCAGCCACAAACTTAAACGCGTTCGAGAGCAAGTTGTAGATCACCTTGTCGAAGTGCGCCCGGTCGATGTACACCTTCAGCTCCTCCTCTTCCGCATGGAAGGTAAACCGGATCTTACGCTTCTCCGCCTCATAGTCGAAGATGCGGAAGATGTCATGCACATACTCCACGATGTTCGTCTCCGAGCAGCGGATGTACATCTTCCCCTTGTCAATCTTCCGCACGTCCAGAATCTGGTTCAGCAGCTGCAGCAAGCGGTTGCCGTTGCGATAGATAGCCCGCAAGCGTCGTCCCGTCTCCTCGTCCCACGTGCGTCGCATCAGCTCCTGCAGCGGAGCCAGCATCAGCGTGGTGGGCGATCGCAGCTCGTGCGTCAGGTCGATGAAGAACTTGATGCGCTCCTCGTTGCGTTTGCGCACCAGGTAGTTGTTGTAGCCCACAAAGAACTGATAGATGAATCCGATGGCTATCAGCGCGTAGATGCAGCGCATCCACCACGAGGAGTACCAGGGATGATCCACGATAATCTGATACTTCCGCGTAGGAGCACTCACACCGTTCACCGTGGTGCGCACCTCCAGGTCGTAGTGTCCCGGTGCCAGCGGACCGAGTTGCAGGGTGTTGTTCCCCTCGATGTCCGAGAGCCAAGGCGCCTCCGGTCGGTTGCTGATGCGGTATTGCAGACTCAGGTTGTCACTGCTCAGGTGGTCGAGCGAGAGAAAGCTCAGCACCACCACATTCTCGTCATATTTCAAGCGCAACTTGCTGTGCTCCTCCACCCCGTAAGCCGAGAGGCGCAGCGAGTCGGAAGCGTTCTTCAGCTTCGCGAAAGGCAGACGAATGCCCGAGAGATGCACCGGCGAGAGGGCCGGCACCTCCTCTATCTTCAGCGGATGGAAGTAGAGATAGCCATCGTCATAGGCGAAGAACATCCGCCCCTCGGCCGACGTCATACCCACCGAGCGCACAAAAGCCGCCCCGGTCAGTCCGTCGCCCTTGTGATACATGGCAAACTGCTTCATCTGTTCGTTGTAACACACCAGTCCCTTGTAGGTAGAGAGCCACACCTCGCCGTTGGGAGCCACCTGCACCTCGCACACCATGTCGTCCGGCAGACCGTCTTCTTTGGCGATGTGCGTGTACTTCTGTGCCCGGCAGTCATAATGGTAGAGTCCGTCGGAAGTGGCCATCCAGAGGTGCCCATGCACATCCTCCGCGAAGTTGTTGATCAAGGTGCCCACCGGACCGCCGTCGGAGTGCAGCTCCACCCGTCGCTTCTTCCGGAGGTCATAACACTTCACCCCCTCGTAACTACCTATCCAGAGCCGCTCCTTGGAGTCCACCATCAGCGTCATCACCTGGTGCGTGTTCACCTCCTTGGGCAGCCGCTCCACCTGGCCCGTCCGGGGCTGATAGCAGAACACCCCCTCGTCGAAGATGGCGAAGTAGAGGTTCCCCTGACGGTCCTCATCAATGGCCCGCACACGCTTGTTGGGGAACTGCGGCAGCTTGTCGAACGCCCCGCTCTTCGGGTTGAGTCGCCCCACGCCCTCGTCGTACAGCCCCACCCACAGGTCGCCCTGCGCATCCTTGTGCATCGCGATGGGAGTGGTGTAAGGCAGATAGCGCTGCAGCAACCGTCCGTCCGTTGTAGTGCGATACAAGCCGTTGTTGCCCTGACCAATCCAGAGCTCCCCCGCCCCTGCATCCGCCAGCAGCGAGATGGAGTGATGATTGTTGAACGTCAGCGCCCGGATATCCACCTCCGCAAAAGAAGTTTGCAGGCGAGGCACCAGCGCCAGTCCCTTCTGAAAACAGCCCATCCACAAGTTGCCGTCACGGTCGCAGAAGATCGTGCTCACATCAATGTCACTCAGGTCGTTGCGGTCGTACATCAGCGATAGATGCTCCACCGCCCCGCTCTTTGCCTGCACCCGGTAGGCCCCCACACCAAAGGTACCCACCAGCAGCGATCGGTTGCAGTCGCCCGCCAGGCAGCGAATCGACTTGAACCCGTTGCCATGGCCGAAGGTCAGTGCCTCAAAGCGCTCCTCCTTGCGGTTATATTTACACACATTCGCCGGCGTCTGTATATATAAGGTACCGTCCGCATCCAGCAGCGCGTTCGACACCTGCTCATGCTTCAGCTCCGCCCGTCCGTAGCGCTTCGTCTGCAGCGTCCGGCTGTCCAGGCGCAGCAACCCCTGCTGACCGCCCAGCCAGAAGGTGCGTCCGTCCCGGTCGATGCAGAGAAAGAGCGTCCGTCGCCCCTCCGTGCGTTGGCTCGCCTCCTTCCACTTATGCAGCTTTCTTGCCTTCCGGTCGAAGCGATAGAGGGCACCCTCGTTGCTCACCGCGTAGATGATGGAGTCGTGCAGACAAGCCACATCGGCAATAGCCACCGCCCCTTCATCGGCATCAATCGTCTCGAAGCAGTCGCGCAGCGGAGCGTAGCGCTGCAGTCGGCTGGAGCAGATCCAGAGAGAGCCGTCGGGGGTATGCACCAGGTTGTGGATGTGATCGTCCGCCAGAGAAGTGGGTTGATTTTCCTGATGATAATAGGTGTGGAAGGAGTACCCATCGAAACGGTTCAGTCCGTACTCGGTGGCCACCCAGATAAAACCCAAGTCGTCCTGTGTCACCTTGGTGAAGAGTGTGGACGACAATACATCGGAACGATAGAGTCTGGTCGCGTTTGAATTCGCGAACATTTGCTGACTGATGAGTATTAGCATCAGCAGCAGGAACGTGCGTAATGTGTGTTTCATTGTTCGTAAAAAATTACGGGAGCAAAAATAGAAAGTTTTTCTAAATGTTGCACTTTCGCACCCCGCTTTTCTTTTTGTGCGCAACAAATAGAAACGTCTATGCACAATTTTGAAAGCCTTCACCCACGTTTGTGAAACCTTATTAAGCAGGAGGATGCATCGGTGTTGTAAGAATCCTCTAACTTTGCTAGCGTCCAAAGTTGGACAAGCATTAACCGATTTCGATATTAATAATTAATGAAAGACAACATGAGCAGACACCGACATTTCATTCTACTGATGCTACTGACGTTCCTCGCCGGCTCGCTCTCTGCTGCCGAGAAGTTTATCCGCTTCTCCGCCGTAGAACCCGCCGACGGTCTCACTTTGATTAAAGAGGGGACTCCCCTCCCCATCCTCTGTTCTTCTTCGGAAGACGAGGGTATTCTGATGGCTGTGAAGAATCTCTCCCTGGACATCCGTCGCGTATGCGGCACGAAGGCCGAGGTGGTGAATGCCGCCCCTGCGGAGTGCATCCTCATCGGCTCGCTGCAGTCGGAGTTTATCCGTCCGCTGCTGAGTGCCGGCAAACTTAATAAGAAGGAGCTGGAGGGCAAGAACGAGAAGTACTTGCTGCAGGTGGTGGAGCAACCCATGAAGGGGGTCAGCCGTGCCTTGGTGATTGCCGGCAGCGATAAGCGTGGCACCATCTATGGCGTCTATGAGCTCTCTCGCCAGCTGGGTGTTTCGCCCTGGTACTGGTGGATGGACGCTCCGGTGGCTTCCCAAAAGAATGCTTCCGTGCTGAAGGGTAGCTTCACGGATGGAGAGCCGAAGGTGACCTACCGCGGTATCTTTATCAATGATGAGTATCCTTGCATCAAGCTCTGGGCCGACGAGAAGTTCGGTGGCTTCAACCATCGCTTCTATGAGAAGGTGTTCGAGCTGTTGCTGCGCATGAAGGGCAACTATCTCTGGCCTGCCATGTGGATGAATGCTTTCTTTGATGACGACAAGGAGAATGGTCCGCTGGCCACCAAGATGGGCATCATCATGGGTACTTCTCACCACGAGCCGATGAACCTGGCGCAGCAGGACTGGAAACGCCGCGGTCAGGGGGCTTGGAACTTTGAGACGAATGAGGAGGGCCTCACCAACTTCTGGCGCTCGGGTATGGAGCGGTCGAAGGATTGGGAGACGGTGGTCACGGTGGGTATGCGTGGCGATGGTGATATGGCGATGGATGGCGATATGAACATCGCGCTGATGGAGCGTATCGTGGCGAAACAGCGTAGCTTGATTCAGGAGGTGACCGGTCGCCCGGCGGCTGAGACGCCTCAGGTGTGGGCTTTATATAAGGAGGTGCAGGACTATTACGATCATGGCATGAAGGTGCCCGATGACGTGACTTTGCTGCTCTGTGACGACAACTGGGGCAATGTGCGCCGCTTGCCTGCGCTCGATAGCAAACCGCGTAAGGGGGGCTATGGCATGTATTACCACTTTGACTATGTGGGGGGTCCGCGCAACTCTAAATGGATTAATATCAGTCCGATTCCGCGGGTGTGGGAGCAGATGAACCTCACCTATGCGCATGGGGTGGATAAGCTTTGGATTGTCAATGTGGGCGACTTGAAGCCGATGGAGTTCCCCATCAATTTCTTCCTGGATATGGCCTGGAATCCGGAACGGTTTAACCCGGACAACCTGAAGGAGTACTCCGTGGAGTTCTGCCGCTCTATCTTCGGCGATCAGTATGCCGAGGCCACGGCTGAGCTGCTGCGCACCTATACCAAGTACAACCGCCGCGTGACGCCTGAGTTGCTGAATGCGGATACTTATACCTTTAATTACGATGAATGGAGCCGTGTGAAGGCCGATTATGATGCGCTGGCCGTACGTGCCATGCAACTGGGTTACGCGCTTCCTACGCGCTACAAATCGGCTTTTGATCAGCTCATCGGCTACCCCGTGCTGGCTTGTTCCAACCTCTACGACATGTATTATGCGCAGGCCATGAACAAGAAGCTGGCGGCGAAGAGTGACCCGGAGGCCAACCGCTGGGCGGACGAGGTGGAGCGTTGTTACGCCCGCGATGCTGAGCTCACCGACTTCTATCATCATCTCAACAGTGGTAAATGGAACCATTTCATGGACCAGATACATATCGGCTACAAGAGTTGGAATAATCCGGACCAACCCTCTATGCCGGAGGTTAAGAGGGTGGAAGGTGCACCCACCGTGACGTCCCGCCCGAACTACGTTTTCTATGACAACGGGGGATACATCAGTTTCGAGGCAGAGCACTATTCACGCATTGGTGGGCAGAGTAAGGCGCAGTGGAAGGTGATTCCCGAGCTGGGTCAGAATCTTTCGGCACTGACCACCCTCCCCGCTTCTGCTTCTCCCGAGGGACTCTATGCGGAGTACGACTTTGAGACGGAGAAGACGGGTGAGGTGAAGGTGACGGTTCGTCTGGCACCTACGCTCAACTTCAATGTGTCGGGCTTGCGTTATGCGGTCAGCATTGATGGCGGAGCGGAAGAGACGGTGAACATCAACGGCGATTATGATGGCTCTCTGGGCAAGATTCAGCGTGAGCACCTCATCTATAAGCGGAGCCGCCTGACCATTCAGAAGCCCGGTCGTCACACCTTGCGTATCCGTCCGCTGGATGCCGGACTGGTGATTGAGAATATCCTCATCAACACCGGCAACTTGCAGAAGACTTACCTCGGTGCGCCTGAGACGCTGAAGCAGTAACCGTAA
>CAYSOW010000075.1:0-3086 GCA_964432715.1 uncultured Bacteroides sp. | reverse complement strand
AAGTTATTTTTAGTCATCACCCTTTTGATGGGTGCAGTATTTGGCATGCAAGCTCAAACCGTTCGTAACGTGGATATGGACGCAGTGTCTAAAATTGGTGGTAACACCACGTACGACGATGAGAACACCACCGCTACTTTTACGGGTCAGTGGAACCGTTGGATCGACCTGCCCGGCATCAGTGGCGATATCTCAGACACTCCCAACCTGGAGATGGAAATCCTGAAGAGCAACGTCATCCTGCGTGTGGTATTGCGTATACAGGCAGAGGGCGAGTCAAAACCTAGAGAGGTACAGGCAGCTGCTTTCTACGGACAGATGGGTAAGGAGATTTCCGCTTCCAAGCTGGTGAAGATCAACCTGGTGAAGGGCAGTAAAGGCGAGGTAACCAACGATGACCTGAAGAACATTGTCAGCGTGCGTATCTCTATGGCAAAGGCCATCGACGGTGCCGAGGAGCCTTGGGCTGTTCAGTTTGGTAAAGTGTGTCTGAAATAAGATTTTTACATCTCTTTTTCTGATTCTGCGTGAATCATTGTATTTGTTAGGACGAAGAGAGACCGCTGCGAACCCTCGTGTTTGCAGCGGTCTCCGTTTGTATGCGAGTCGCCCCCGTCAGGGCAGCGAATCTCTCGAATCCTTCGTATTTATGTGGCTCAATCCATTTCCTTCACACGCTCCACATAAAGCGCTCTCACCTCCGGCAGCTCCGCCAGTCCGCGTTTCACCACCGTCACCTGAATACCTTCCGGCTCCAGCTGCCCGCGCACCTCTCCGTCGATGTCCTCCAGCGTATGCACGCCGCACACCAGCAAGAGCGGATAGAGCTGCACCTTCGTGCGTCCGGCTTTGCGCAGCAACGCCAGCGTAGCAGGCACATCGGGATAACCCTCGATGGTAGAGACACGGATATGCTCCTTGCCCTCTGCCTGCAGCATGTGGTCCAGCATCGTATAGGTGGCCGTAGAGGGCAAGTTGTTGCCGTGACCCATAAAGATCACCTCCTCGTCCTCGGGCACCGGTGTGGCACCCAGAATGGCCGTCAGCTTGCGAAAGTCGTCAATGGTGTAGAGCAACGGACGCGTCACCTTCACCGTGTCTGCGAAGAGCGAACGGCACTCATCGGTCATCTGTCTCACCAGCGCCATCTCCCCACCGTCGATAATCGTGGTAGAGACCACCGTCACCGACCGGTACCCTTCCTTGGCCAACTGCTGCAACGCTTCCGTCACCGACAGTTTCACGATGCCTCGCTTCGCCAGATTCTTGCGCACCGGGGTCGAGATATACGCCTCACGCACCTCCACACCGGGTTCCGCCTCCCGAATCTCTGCGGTAATTTTGTCAATGGTTTTCTCTCTCGTAGCATCCATCGAGCTACCATAATGGGCCACCAGAATGGCCCTTTGTGCCTGCAGTGCCAAAGCAAAGACGAAAGCAAACACAAACGCTAATTTTCTTTTACTCATCTCAAATGTTTAAATTACTACTTTTTTGTTTGTTACTATTATTTTTTTCTCACCCACAAAGATACAAAAAAAAGCGGAGATATGAAAGTATAAAAAAAGCCATTCCTCGAGCATCACTGCCGGAGGAATGGAAATTTTAAAAACCGAGTCTACTCTCACATGAAGTGAGAGGGTTCAACATGAAAAATACTGTTGAACTTATCCTATGAACGTCCGTCGTCTTTACGACAGACCCTCAATTTCACCATTTACGATATCAATGTGCAGTGCCTGAGGCTCCTTGGGCAATCCCGGCATACGCAGAATCTCACCGGCAATCACCACCAGCATCTCCGCACCCTGATTAATCACCACATCCTGCACATGGAATTCAAAGTCCTTGGCCACGCCATAACGCTTCGCATCCGTAGAGAACGAATACTGCGTCTTGGCGATACAGATGGGATAGTGTTGCAAGCCCAGGCCCTCCACCAGTTTCAGCTTCTTCTTCGCCGCTGCACTGTAGGTAATCAGCTTCGCGCCATACAGGTTGCAAGCCACCTTCTCAATCTTCTTCTCCACCGCGTCCGCATCGTCATAAGCAAACTTCAGCGGCTCCGACGGACGCTCAGCGATGGTCTTCACCACCAGCTCCGCCAGTTCAATGGCACCCTCGCCACCCTCGCAGAAAGCATTGTTCAGCGCGAAACCCACGCCCATCTCCTGCTCGCAGTGGTTGCGCACCAGAGCAATCTCCTCGTCCGTATCGTTGGCATACTTGTTGAACGCCACGATCACCGTCTGACCGAACGACTGCAAGTTGCGGATGTGCTTGTCCAGGTTCTCGAAACCCTTCTGCAAGCCCTCCATATTCGGCTGCTTGATGGCATCCAGCGCCACCCCGCCATGCATCTTCAAGCCCTGTGCCGTCGCCACGATGATGGTCAGCTTCGGCTGCAAGCCCGCCTTGCGGCACTTGATGTCATAGAACTTCTCCGCACCCAGATCGGCACCGAAGCCCGCCTCCGTAATGGCATACTCGCCAAACGTCATCGCCAGTTTCGTAGCCAGCACCGAGTTACAACCGTGGGCAATGTTTGCAAACGGACCGCCGTGAACGAAGGCCGCCGTGTGCTCCGTAGTCTGCACCAAGTTGGGATGCAACGCATCGCGCAGCAACACCGTGATGGCACCCGCCACACCCAGATCCTTCACCGTGAAAGGCTGGTCGTCAAAGGTGTAACCCAGCAAAATATTTTCAATGCGACGTCGCAAATCATCCTCGTCGGTAGCCAGACAGAGAATCGCCATAATCTCCGAAGCCGGCGTAATGTCGAAGCCCGTCTCCGTAGGAATACCGTTCGTCTTCGGTCCCAAGCCCGTCACGATGTAACGCAGCGAGCGGTCGTTCACGTCCAGCACCCGTCTCCACAGCACCTCCTTCAGTCCGATACCCTTCTCGCGGTTCTGATAGAGATAATTGTCGAGCAGCGCCGAAATCATGTTGTGCGCCGAAGTAATCGCGTGGAAATCACCCGTAAAGTGCAAGTTGATCTTATCCATCGGAAGCACCTGTGCATAACCGCCGCCGGCAGCACCACCCTTCATACCGAAGCAAGGACCCAGTGAAGGCTCACG
>CAYSOW010000074.1:0-10148 GCA_964432715.1 uncultured Bacteroides sp. | reverse complement strand
TTATTCCAAAATGATAGGTTTGTATTTCGGAACCAAAACCTTCATGATAATCCAGCCAATCAAGTAAGCAACGGCGCAGATGCAGAAGATAATCATGTAACCAGCCGGCTTGCCATCAAATCCCATGAAAGTGAAGGCCTCACCCTGCTCCTCAGCATAAGTGAAGAGAACACCGGAACCCTTGTTGATCAAGAAAGAACCGATACCACCAGCCATGGCACCGATACCGGTGATGGAAGCGATGGTGCTCTTTGGGAACATATCACCGATGGTTGAGAACAAGTTGGCAGACCATGCCTGGTGTCCTGCACCTACCAAACCGATGATGATGGCCGGCCACCAAGGACTGTAACCACCCAACGGCTGAGCGAACAATGCCAATACCGGGAAACAAGCAAAGATCAACATGGCACGCATACGACCGGCGTACGGGTTCATACCCTGATTCTCTACAAAGAAGGTAGGCAGGTAGCCACCGAAGATAGAGAGAATGGTACAGATAGCGTACAAGGTGAAGATCAAGCTGATACTCTGTGATGAGTCGGAAGTAAATCCATACTGATCAGAGAAGTAAGCCGGAGCCCAGAACAAGAAGAACCACCATACACCATCGGTCATGAATTTACCAACGATGAACGACCAAGTCTGACGGTAAGTGAAGCATTTCAAGAAGCCAATGGTCTTCTCCTCTTTCTTCTCTTCCTCAGCAGCCGGCTGCGGTTTCTTTTCGTCATCCTGCTCGATGTAGGTCAACTCGGCCTGATTAACGTGCTTGCTATTATGAGGTTTGTCATACAAGAAAATCCAAAGACCCATCCAGATGTAACCCAAGGCACCGATGATGATGAAGGCCATCTCCCAGCCCCAAGCACGAGCCAACAAAGGAATGGAGGCAGGAGCTGCCAACGCACCTACAGAGGCACCGGCGTTGAAAATACTGGTAGCGAATGCACGGTCTTTCTTCGGGAAGTACTCGGCAGTCACCTTGATAGCAGCGGGGAAGTTACCTGCCTCACCCAACGCCAGAATCAAGCGGCAAGCGAGGAACAACCAAACGCTGGTAGAGGCGATGGCCAAAGCTACGTTAGAACCTGCTTCTACGGCACGAAGTGCTTCGAGAGAGTTCAATCCGTGGATGTTCATTGTCACCCAACCGCATCCTGCGTGCAAGCAAGCACCGGTTGACCAAACGAAGATGGCCCACAAATAACCCTTCTTGGTGCCCATCCAGTCGATAAACTTACCGGCGAAGAGACAAGCCACTGCATAGAAGATAGAGAAAAGACCTGTGATAGTACCGTAATCGGCATCAGTCCAGTGGAACTCAGGAGCGATAAAATCCTTCCAAGTCAAAGATAAAACCTGACGGTCCATATAGTTCACCGTCGTTGCAAAGAAGAGCATGGCGCAGATTACCCAGCGGAAATTTGTCATCTTTGCTTTTGCAAAATTGTTCATAGGTATAATTAATTATTATGTTATTTACGAAAAATTGTCCCCAAAGATAATCTTTCTTATTGATATTTTCACAATATTGGCGAATAAATAGCTGTTTTTTTTTCATTTTCCATCAGAATTTTAAATTTCCGTAGTTTTCTATCGGCTGCCGTTTTCTTTTTCTTACCTTTGCAAAAACGAAATAAAATCAATCATGAAAAACTTTTTGAAGATAACTCTTTCTTTATTAGGCGTCTGGAGCATGGCTTCCTGGAACGCCTCTGCACAGTCGGTCGACGCGCAGCAACCGTGGTCGGTTCGTGTGGCGCAGTCGGAGATGGTGCGCTGTCCGCAGGCTTGGCAACTCGACTTCCAGCCGCGACTGAAGTGGGACTATTGTCACGGGGTGGAACTGCAAGCTTTCTTGAACCTTTATGATGCTTACGGCGATCAGCGCTACTTCGACTATGCACGTCAATATTGTGACACGATGACACTGGCCGATGGCAGTGTGCAGACGTATCGTCCTTCGGAATTGAGCCTCGACCGTATCAACACGGGAAAAATCTTCTTCCGTATGTATGAACAAACCAAAGAGGAAAAGTATCGTCTGGCGCTCGATAATTTTCGTGCGCAGCTGGTGGCGCAACCCCGTACCAAGGAGGGTGGCTTTTGGCATAAACAGGTTTACCCGAACCAGATGTGGCTCGACGGTATCTATATGGCCTCGCCTTTCTATGCGGAGTATGCTTATCGCAACAATCGTCCGCGCGATTATCAGGATGTCATCCGTCAGTTTGTAGTGGTGGCGCGTCACACTTACGACCCTGCCACCGGTCTCTACCGCCATGCGTGGGACGAGAAACACGAGCAGCCGTGGGCGGATAAGACGACCGGCCAGTCGGCACACACTTGGGGCCGTGCGATGGGCTGGTTCTCTATGGCGCTGGTGGATGCGCTGGAGTTTATCCCGACTCACGAGGAGGGAAGGGACTCGGTGATGGCTATTCTGCAGAATGTAGCTGCGCAGATTCAGAAGTGGCAGGAGCCGAAGAGCGGTCTGTGGTATCAGGTGATAGACTGCAGTGGTCGCGAGGGCAACTATCTGGAGTCGTCTGCTTCGGCCATGTTTATCTATACCTTATATAAAGGTGTACGTTTGGGCTATCTCGACCCCGCTTATCTGGAGGTGGCCGAGAAGGGTTACGAGGGTTTCCTCAAGGAATTTATCGAAGTCGATGCGCAGGGCGTGGTCTCTATCACGAAGGCATGTGCTGTGGCAGGCTTGGGGGGTACGCCTTATCGCTCGGGCGATTACGACTATTACATTCATGAGAAGATTCGTGCCAACGACCCGAAGGCCGTGGGACCTTTCATCAATGCTTCGCTGGAGAAGGAGCGCCTCGACCGTCAGCGCGCTGCTTGTCCGCTTACAAAATCGAACTCTAAACAAAAAAATAAAAAATGAAAAAACTAATGCTTTTGTTCCTGACGCTCTTCTGCTGTCAGGGGGTGATGCGCGCCGTGACCGACAACGCAGACACGTTGGTGGTGGCGCAGGATGGCAGTGCCAAGTTCTCTACGCTTTGGGATGCCATTGAGGATTGTCGTGCTTTCATGGATTACCACAAGGTGATTCTGGTGAAGAAGGGTGTTTATCGCGAGAAGGTGATTGTGCCTTCGTGGATGACGAATCTGGAAATCCTCGGTGAGGATCGTGACGAGACGGTGATTGTCTTCGACGATTATGCCAACAAGTTGATTGATGGTAAGAATATCATGGGTACTTTCCGCACTTACACGGTGAAGGTGGAGGGTAATGATATTACTTTTAAAAATATTACGCTGAGCAATGATTCCGGTCGCAAGGGTCAGGCGGTGGCGCTGCATACGGAGGGCGACCGGCTGAAGTTTATCAACTGTCGCATTTTGGGTAATCAGGATACCGTTTACACGGGTGTGGCAGGTACGCGCCTCTATTTTGAGGATTGCTACATTGAGGGAACTACCGACTTTATCTTCGGTCCCTCTACGGCATGGTTTGAGCATTGCACCATCCATAGCTTGATCAACTCGTACGTTACCGCTGCTTCCACTCCGGCCAATTGTACTTATGGCTACATTTTCAATCGTTGTACATTGACGGCAGCTGAGGGAGTAGACAAGGTGTACCTCGGTCGTCCGTGGCGTCCGTATGCCTACACGCTCTATATGAATTGTACGTTGGGTGCTCACATCCTTCCTGTCGGTTGGCACAATTGGGGCAAGTTGACGAATGAATCGACAGCTCGTTATGCTGAATACAATAACAATGGTGCCGGTGCTGCCAATGGGGCTCGTGCTCCTTGGGCGCATCAGTTGACGAAGAAGGAGGCGAAGTTGATTACTCCCGAGAAGGTCTTTGAATTGAATGGTGGTTGGAAGGTGAAATAGTCCTTCCTGCTGCTTGAAGAAAAAACTCCTCCCGCAATCCGATGAGTCATATCATCCTTGCGGGAGGAGTTTTTGTTGCTTATAAGTGAAAATCTCTCACACCGCCTCCATCTCTGAAATCTCTTTCAGAATAGCCAGTGCCGTTTCCACCGTCTCCACATTTTTAATCACCATGCTGCGCTTACCGTTCTGCTCACGCAAATTGCAGTCGCGCGGATGCTGACCCATATAAGCAATCAGCTTGCCGAAGGCAGCACTCTGGTAGTACGGACTTTCCTCGTTGCCCACCATGAACAGCGTCATGCGGCCCACTTTCAACACCACCTTCTCGATGCCCAAACGCTTGCCCATGCGACGGAGCGGAACGATACGCATCAGTTCCAGACCCTCGGGAGGAATCTTGCCGAAGCGATCCTCCAAACGACTGCGGAAAGCCAACACCTGCTCGTCCTTCTCCAGACCGTCCAACTCGCGATAAAGCAA
Organism: uncultured Bacteroides sp.; assembly: GCA_964432715.1. GTDB lineage: Bacteria > Bacteroidota > Bacteroidia > Bacteroidales > Bacteroidaceae > Phocaeicola_A. The sequence goes on along the minus strand of CAYSOW010000074.1, from coordinate 5,795 downwards.
CATACGCTCGCTGCTGCTCGGAATGTAGCTGTCGGGGAAAAGCAACTCCAGGTCGCTCTCGAACAAGCACTCGTTGACGAAATCCTCCCCACTGATCTTCTCACCATCCTCCGTCTTCTCCGCGTACAAGTCGGCAAACTCATCATTCTTCAACTCATTCACCGCCTCCGCCAGAATCTTCTGATAAGTCTCATAACCCAAGTCGGCAATGAAACCACTCTGTTCCGCACCCAGCAAGTTACCCGCGCCACGGATGTCCAAGTCCTGCATCGCAATGTGAATACCACTGCCCAGGTCGGAGAAGTTCTCGATGGCCTGCAAGCGTCGACGTGCCTCCGTCGTCAGCGAAGAGAGCGGCGGCGCAATCAGATAACAGAACGCCTTCTTGTTGCTTCGGCCCACACGACCGCGCAACTGGTGCAAGTCGCTCAAGCCGAAATTCTGCGCCTGATTGATGATAATCGTATTCACATTCGGTATATCAATACCACTCTCGATGATAGAGGTGGCAATCAAAACATCGTAATCAAAGTTGACGAAGTCGAAGATAATCTTCTCCAGCTCCTCCGGCTCCATCTGACCGTGCCCCACGCAGACACGCGCATCCGGCACCAAGCGCTGCACCATGTCGCGCAACTCGCCCAAGTTCTGAATGCGGTTGTTCACAATGAACACCTGACCGTTGCGGCTCATCTCGAAGTTGATGGCATCTGCAATCACCTCCTCGTTGAACGTGTACACCTCCGTCTGCACCGGATAACGGTTGGGCGGGGGCGTCTGAATCACCGACAAGTCGCGCGCACCCATCAGCGAGAACTGCAATGTACGCGGAATCGGTGTCGCCGTCATCGTCAACGTATCCACATTGATCTTAATCTGCTTCAGCTTCTCCTTCACTGCCACACCAAACTTCTGCTCCTCGTCGATAATCAGCAGGCCAAGGTCCTTAAACTTCACATCCTTGCCGATGATGCGGTGCGTGCCCACCAAAATATTGATCTCGCCCTCCTTGAGCTCCTTCAGAATCCGTTTTACATCCGCCGGCTTACGCGCACGACTGAGATAATCTACGCGGCAAGGCAAATCCTTCAGACGCTCGCTGAAAGTGCGGAAATGCTGATATGCCAGCACCGTGGTCGGCACCAACACCGCCACCTGCTTGTTGTCGGCCACCGCCTTGAAAGCCGCGCGCACCGCCACCTCCGTCTTGCCGAAGCCCACATCGCCACAAATCAGTCGGTCCATCGGGCGCTCACGCTCCATATCCGCCTTCACCTCCTGCGTCGCCTTCAGCTGGTCGGGCGTATCCTCATAGAGGAAGCTCGCCTCCAGCTCATGCTGCAAGAACGAATCCGGCGAGTAGGCAAAGCCCTTCTCCTCCTTCCGTCGCGCGTACAACTTAATCAAGTCGCGCGCAATATCCTTAATCTTCGTCTTCGTCTTCTCCTTCAGTTTCTCCCAAGCGCCCGTGCCCAGTTTGTTCAAGCGCGGCGGCTCGCCCTCCTTTCCTTTATATTTAGAAATCTTATGGAGCGAATGGATGGAAACAAAGACCACATCATTGTTCTGAAACTCCAGTTTAATCACCTCCTGCGTCGTGTCGCCGTTCGGAATGCGCACCAGTCCCGCGAAGCGCCCCACACCATGGTCGATATGCACCACGTAGTCGCCCGGTTCAAACTGGCTCAACTCCTTCAGCGTCAGCGCCACCTTACCGCTGCGAGCCTTGTCGCTGCGCAGATTGTACTTGTGGAAACGATCGAAAATCTGATGGTCGGTGAAGAAACAGCAGTGCAGCGTGTCGTCCGTAAAACCCTCGTGCAGCGTCTTGTCCACCGGTGTGAACGGAATCTCATCACCCCGTTCCTCGAAGATCGCCTTCAGACGGTCGGTCTGCTTCACACTGTCCGAGAGGATATAGATTTTGTAATGCTCCGCCAGCAACTGCTTCAGCGTAGAACTTACCAAGTCGAAATTCTTGTGGAAGATGGGTTGTGCCTGCGTCTGGAACGTCAGCGTAGCCTGCGGCGTTCCGGTCGGCTTGTGGCCGAACTCAATGCGTCGGAAGTCCAACGCCCGTTCCGTAAACTCCGCCCCCTCCAGTGTGGCAGCCGGCATCAACTTCTTGCCCTCCTCCTCGGCCTCCGCGATGACCGCCTGCTCCGAGAGCGTCTCGTTGTGAATCGTCTCGATGCGATCACGCACCCAGAGGAAGTCCTTCAGCAGCAAGATGGAATCTTCCGGCAGGAAATCGAGGAACGAGATGACTCCGCCCTGTGCCGATGCCTGCAGCTCAGGCACAATTGCCACACTCTCGCGACGCTCCTTCGACAACTGCGTCTCCACCTCAAACGTACGGATGCTGTCCACCTCGTTGCCGAAGAAATCCACACGGTAGGGATATTCCGAAGAGAACGAGAAGACATCCAAGATACTACCACGCACGGCATATTGCCCCGGCTCGTAGACATAGTCCACACGCTCAAAACCAAACGAATCCAGTTGCTCACCGATGGCAGAGATGCCGGCAGTTCCCTTTACCTTTAACACCAAGGTACGGTCGGCCAGTGCCTTGCGTGACACCACCTTCTCGGCCAGCGCCTCCGGGTAAGTCACCACCGTCAGGGGCAGGTCGCCCTTCTGCAGACGGCTCAACACCTCCGTACGAAGAATCTCGTTGGCGGCATCCTTCTGACCGTATTTAATGGCACGACGATACGAGGAGGGGAAGAAGAGCACCTGCTCCTCACCGTTCACCTGCGTCAGGTCGTGATAGAAATAGCCCGCCTCCTCCAAGTCGTTCAGCACGATGAGGAAGGGCTGTTTGGCTCCCTTCAGAAAAGAAGAGACAAAAAGTGGTGCCGAAGAGGCACAAAGATGCTCCAGAAAAAGGTGTTTCACCGATTTCCGGGTCAGGAGCTCCTTCAGCGCCTTGGCTTGAGGATGCTCCGCATACAGCGATTGAAGTTTCGAAATTTCCATAAGTCTACTTAGGTGATGCAAAAGTAGAAAATATATTTTTTACAGAAATCATGCTCCATTAAAAATATTTTCTTTTCTTTGCAGAAGAACTAACAAATCTCTCAAAACTAATTGATATGATTAACAGATTTATCCTTAACGAAGTATCTTATTTCGGAGCCGGCGCACGTAAACAGTTGCCGGAAGTGTTGCAGCGTTTGAACCTGCATAAAGCATTGGTTGCCACTGACAAAGGTTTGTTGAAAGTGGGTACAGCCAAAATGGTGACGGATGTCCTCGATGAGGCCGGTTTCCCGTATGAAATCTACAGCGAGATTAAACCGAACCCCACAGTGACGAATGTGAAACAGGGTGTGGAGGCTTTCAAGAACTCCGGTGCCGACTGTCTGATTGCCATCGGTGGTGGTTCTTCTATGGACACCGCTAAAGGTATCGGTATCGTGACGAACAACCCCGACTTTGCTGATGTGGTCTCTCTGGAAGGCTGCGCTCCGACTAAAAATAAATCAGTGCCCATCATCGCACTGCCTACTACGGCGGGTACAGGTGCCGAGGTGACCATCAACTACGTGATTATCGACGAGGAGAATCATAAGAAGATGGTTTGCGTTGACCCGAACGATATTCCTGCGGTAGCTATCATCGACCCTGAGTTGATGTACTCTTTGCCGAAGGGCTTGACGGCTGCCACCGGTATGGATGCTTTGACGCACGCCATCGAGGGCTACATCACGAAAGGCGCTTGGGTGATGTCTGATATGTATGAGTTGCAGGCCATCAAGATGATTGCCGAGAACTTGCCGTTGGCTGTGGACGAACCGACGAATCCGGTGGGCCGCGAGGGTATGGCTTTGGCGCAGTACATCGCTGCACAGGCCTTCTCTAATGTAGGCTTGGGCTTGGTTCACGGTATGGCTCACCCGATGGGTTCTCTGCACGATGTACCCCACGGTGTGGCAAATGCTTTGCTGTTGCCTACCATCATGGAGTTCAACATGCCGTGCTGCATTGAGAAGTATGGGGTGATTGCTCGCACCATGGGTGTGGATACCACCGGCATGAGCGCTGAGGAGGCTGCACAAGCTGCTTGCGACGCCGTGAAAGCACTCGCTATCCGCGTAGGTATTCCGCAGCACTTGAGCGACTTGGGTATCAAGGAGGAGAATATCCCCGCTTTGACCGAGCAGGCTTTCAACGATGTCTGCACTCCGGGCAACCCGCGTGAGGTTACGAAGGAGATCATCAGCGAGCTCTACAAGAAAGTGTTGTAAACCGACCTTATTCATAAGGAGAAGATATGGGGCATCTCTCGTGCGAGGGGTGCCCTTTTTCATTGTTCAATCTTTCGCTTATTTATTCTATTTTAGGTATTTATCTTTATTTTTAGGAAGATAAAGCATGGATATTTCAACTTTTTTTAGGAACTTTGCAGCCGAATTCCGAGACCCTCAGGAAGAATAAAGGGGTAACCAACATTTAAAATTTAGAATGCAAAACGAAAAGAACGTATCGAACGTATCCAATGAATTAAACGATTCCAATGCAACCTTAGTCTCATCACACTTCAGTAAAAAGTACTACATCTTCTTGATGATTTTCCTGGGCATGATGTCTGCCTTCGGACCCTTCATCACCGACATGTATCTGCCTGCTTTGCCTTCGATGGTGAACGATTTTCATACCACCGAGTCGCTCGTGCAGTTGACGCTGACCATGGGAATGATTGGCTTGGCTGTGGGACAGATTTTCTTTGGTCCGATCAGTCAGAAGTGGGGCCGTAAGCCGGTGCTGCTTGTCTCCATGTTGTGCTTCATTTTGGGTGCTGTGAGCTGTGTGTTCACCACGAATATCTATATTTTCCTGGCATTCCGTCTGTTGCAAGGTATCGGTGGTGCCGGAGGCGTCGTCCTCTCTCGTTCCATCGCAACCGACTGCTACACCGGTCGTCGTTTGGCCACTACGATGGCCATCATCGGTGGTATCAACGGTATCGCTCCTGCCTTCGCTCCCGTGGTAGGTGGTTTGCTCGCCAGTCAAATCGGTTGGCAAGGCATCTTCTGGACCCTCACCGGTCTGGGTGTCATCCTATTTTATATGACGACACGTTATCGCGAAACCCTCGCTCCGGAGCAGCGCACCAAGGGTAGCCTTCTTTCCACCTTTGCCGATTATTCCAAAGTGTTGAAGAACGGTCGTTTCAACGCGCTCTTCCTTGCCTACGGCTTGACGATGGGCTTGCTTTTTGCTTATGTATCAGCCGCTCCCTTCATCCTTCAGCAGCAGTTCGAGTTCAATGAGATTGCTTTCGCCATCATCTTTGGCGTAAACTCAGCTCTGATTGGTGTTGGTTCTGCCATCGCCCTTCGCTTTAAACAGTTGGAGAAGGGACTCTGTTTTGCTGCCGGCGCCGCCCTGGTGATTGCCGTGCTGCAAATCGTCCTGATTTTCACGGCGAACAGCTTCCTCACCTATGAAATCGTTTCCGCTCTGCTCCTGCTCTTTGTGGGTATCGGCATCACCAGCTCCACCTCCCTCGCCATGGATGAGGGTCGCGAGTACACCGGTGCTGCAGCGGCCATTGTAGGTGCCATCGGTTTCGTCTTCGGTGGTGTGGTTTCTCCGATTGTCGGTTACGGTGACATTCAAATCACCACCGCAGTCCTGCAAATCATTATTGCCCTCCTGATGCTGGGCGTCACTTTCAATATCTATCGCAAGGTGAAGAAATAAGAGTTCTCCTCCATAGATAACTAGAAGATATCAAAAAAGCCACGAACGTTTGCCCAAAAGTAGGGCAGTGTTCGTGGCTTTTT
>CAYSOW010000073.1:0-10328 GCA_964432715.1 uncultured Bacteroides sp. | reverse complement strand
CCAAGGGGCGGACCTTCTGTCATATGAGAGAGTAAAACGTCTCTAAGTAAGCTATTTCAAAAGCTCTGCGACTTTCTGTGCCAGCTCGGCACCACGCAGATTCTCAGCGACCAAACGACCGTTGCTGTCGATGAGGTACATCGTCGGGATGGCACGCACCTTATAGAGCTCAGCTACGTGCGAATCGCGGAAGTTGGGCCAGGTGAGCGCCTCTTCCTTCAACGCCTTCTGCCAGTCGGCCTCTTTCTGGTCGATGGAGATGCTGACAATCTGGAAACCTTTGTCGGCATAGTTCTTATAAATCTCCTTCAAGTTGGGAATCTCACGGCGGCAAGGACCGCACCAAGAAGCCCAGAAATCAATCAATAAGTACTTCTTGCCCTGCAACAGCTCTTTGAGAGAGACTTGCTTGCCCTCGGCATTCGTGACGGTGAATTCCTTCACCGGCTCACCTTCGTCGCCTGCCGGATAGAGCTCCTCATGCGCCAGCTTGCCATAGTAACTCTCCTGCGCCTCTTTGGAGAACTGTGCAAACACCTTCTTCTCGTTGTCACTGAGGTAGGAAGCCAGCTCCATCATCATCAGCGGGCCCCAGTAGGAGTCCTTGTTCTCCAGCATTACCTGCGTGTAGCAACTGTCCACTTCTGCCAAGAACTCGCGCTCAGCAGTAGCCATGGCCTTGTACTCCTCCGTCGTCTTGAGGCGGTTGAACTCCTCCATGTTCTTATCCGTATAGGCTTTGCGCAACTGATTGCTAACCTCGGCGTAGCGTTGCTGAATTGCGTTGTAGCGACGATCCATGGTGTCACGCACTGCCAACAAGCTGTTCATGCGGTCGGTGAGGGGAGAACCTGTGACATTTGCCACGATACGGTAGACCGGTACGTTGTTGCGTCCCGGAGAACTGGTGGCGGCACCTACCATCTGCGTTTCTCCCTCTTCCAGCATGAAAGAGAGACCGCCGAAGCAGTTCTTTACCCCCAGCATCATGGCGCGGGGCTCTTCCAGGGTTCCTTCGAAGAGGAATTTCCCATCCTTAACAACTGCCAGTGCAATGGGCTGCTCCTGGTTGTGAGTGGCACTCGGGGTGAGGCAAAGGGTATCCCCTTCGTTCACGCCCGTCAAGCTACCGCTGACACGGTAATGTTTGTCGCTTGAGAGGGCGCCTGATGCTGACAGTCCTCCTATCAGCATCAGGGCACATAACGTTAGTTTTTTGTTCATTGTAGGTTTTTTATTGGGTTAATAAATAACTGTTATTCAGCGTAGCGGAAGGTCATGCCGACAATCTTCTGCCATCCGGTGGTGATGGTGGGGTTCGAAGCAGAACCGAACATCGGGCCCCAGAAGGCACTCGGCTGTCCATAGTCATGATCCATCTCGTATTCGATAATCTTACCCTCCTGTTTAGAGCTGTCCCAAACGGCAATCCAAAGGATACAGCTACTGGTGGGCCAGCCACCGCCTACGCTACCACCGGTGTAAATGCAGGTAACCTCTTCGTTGGTGCTACAAGTGTAGAGCGTGTAGGAACCTGTCAGACCGGAAGTGGGCGAGAAGGAGTAGACATTCTTGTCGGTGGCGTAATAGAACGCACCACCGTTGGAGTTGGAGGTCCAATACTTGGCCTGATCCAAATCGGTGCATCCCGAGAGATTAGTGATGGAATTATCGCCGGCAGCCGACAAGTCGCCTTTATCTACGCGGTTGTAGAAGTTGTAACGGTAGAGGTAATTCACTCCGTTAATCTTCGTAATCACGTACGTGTAGTAGTTGGCACCATTGAGAATCTTGATAATCTGACCCGGCACAGCATTGGCATCCACCACGGCATCACCACTTGTAGAGGCAAACTGACTGATGGAACTGTTATAGGCGAAGTAGGGCACAAAGCGTTTGTTCTTCTGGTCGAAGATGACCTGATCGGCATCAATGGCACCGCTCACAGGACGCCAAGTGGTCTTTGACTCAAACATCAAGAAGGGGTAAGCCTCGTAGTTGCCTGCAATGGCATCCGAGAACTTACGGTCGTTGGTGCGGTTGGTATAGAGGGTGTGCAATTTGCCGTCGTTAATCAGAAACTCACAGTAGTTCATAAAGAAGAGGCACTGCGGATTGAAGACATCGGGCTTCGTGTAGAACATATCGTCCCACTCGTCCATCAACACCATGTTCTCCTCGGCGATACGATAGAGATTCTTGTCGGTGCAGACCATGTAACCCTCCTTCGAAGTGCTGCCGGTGTGAGATGCACGGATGAACTTGGGTTTACCTTCCAAAGTGGTTCCGGTGAGGCCGCTGTAGTACTTCTTGTATTGATTGTCGCCTCCGCAGATCAACATCAGGCTGGAGGTAAGAATCTCGATATCACTGTTCTCGCCCGATTCAGTCAACAGGTAAAGACCGGTTTGAGAACCCTCTACCTCTACCACGGTGTAGTTACACGGGTTGTAGTAGCCGCGCATGCCGGTGATGGTATCCTCTGCCATCAGGTAGAAACGGTACTGACCGCCCTTCAAATCAACGGTCCAATCCAGTTTGCGCGTGGTTGCAATGGTGTCAGCGGGCGGATAAACCAGTGAGTTGCCCACCTGCTGTGCCTGATAGCTGTAGTTGGTCAGCGTCAGGTAGAACCAGCGATAACGCAAACGCTCCGGGTATTTGTAATCCACTTTCATCTCTAATTCTACGTGTTGACCCGGAGTCAGGTTGTAGAGCAACACGGTGCGGTTGGCCACACCGGTGGTGTCGAATTTAATCTCGCCGGCATCGTAGTCGGAGAGGTAGTTCTCGTTGGAGTCGTCGTCGATACATGCCGCAAGGCAGGCCAACAGACACCATATAGGGAGTAAGAATGCTAATTTCTTCATATACGATTCCTCCTAAATTATTTTTGCGGGAAGGTGACCAGCGCGCCGTTCTCGTCGGTCAGTGTCTGTCCGGGGTGAGCGGTGTTATAGTCGTTCAACGCATTGGTGAAACGAATGTTGTAGTTGTGGAGTGCCGACCAGCTCATGGTGGAGGTGAAGTCGACCGACTCACCGGCATTGCTCAACATGAAGCGGTACTTGGTCTCGCTGTAGGTACCGAAGTGCTCGGCGAGTTCGTCGTCCCAGTTGCTCGGCTTCGAGATGGTGTTGCTCCATTTCAGCAAGAGGTGGTTCTCTTCATTCACACCCACGGCAAAGTCGTCACTGGCTTCCACCTGCAGGTAGAGGCTGACCGACTGGGTGTTCAGAATGTCGCCGCGTTTCAGAATCACCTGGAAAGTACCCTTGCCACTGTTGGCGGGAATGGTGACACTGCTCGGCACACTGTAAAGAGAGGCACTGGCTGTGGTCTTGGATGAAACCACCGAGATGTTCGCGGTGCGATCATAGTCCACCGTGTTGCCCATCACCTGAGCATCCACCTCCATGGCCACCTCCGTCACATCGTCAGCGTATGAGATGAAGGAGAACTCCAGCGAGTCGCTGCCTACGGTCCATATCTCCGGACCGACCAGGCGGATACGTGCTTCGTCGCGGTAATAGAAACCGTCGTTCTCGCAACTTGTCCACAGGATGAGGGACAAGGCAAGCAAAGCGAGAGATTGTATAAATTTCATAATCGTCTGCATTTAAATTAGTTGCTATATCCACCAAATTCTGCGTCGTTCGACGGAATCGGCATCACGTATACACTCTTGCCCGGACGCACGGAAGCTCCTTTAATCTCCGAAGCGTTGAGGCGTTTATAGTAGAAGAAGAGCTGACCGCCTTCGCAAACAAACTCTTTGCGGTACTCTTTGAAGATCTCTTCCTGAATCTGGTCGCTGGTCAGGTTGTCGGCAAGCGGCAGGAGGGAGAGGTTACGATTCTCGCGCACCTCGTTCAACAGTTCGATGGCACGTGTTGAGTTGCTGCTCTTCAAACACTCGGCTGCGATGTAGAATGCCTCGGTGGGGCGCAACATCGGGTAGAGGTTGTTGTAGCCGGAACCGTCGATGTACCACAACTTGGCGCAGTAACGATTCTCGCCGTCGTTCTCGTATCCTTTCAGGTAGCGGTAGTCGTTACCCAAACCACTGTTCAACTCGTAGATGTCGTCCGCTTTGGTCTGTGACGGAGCCAGGGAAGAGGTACCGCCGTCCGACTTCAGATAGTAGTTGGCGATGTCTTCCCATTGATTAATTTTCAGGTAGAAAATCTGCTCGCAAGAGAAGGCACGGTCCCAATTCTCTTTATGAGTGTCGCTCATGGTGGTGTAGTGTACCCAGCTGAAAGGGGTAGAGAGTGCACTGCCTTCCAGTACGTCGATAATCTCGTTGGCCTCTTTCAGCGCATTCTCCGTGTCACCGTTCCAGAGGTAAGCACGGGCCAGCGTCAGAGTCGCTGCGTAGTAGTTGAAGTAGCAGATACGACTGCTGCGCTGACTATAGGGTGTAGAACTGCAGTAGAGCGAGTCACTCTTCAGCCATTCCTTCGCCTCTTTCAGGTCGTTGATGATGAGCTGCATGGTCTCCTTGACACTCTTCTGAGCCACCACCTTCGTGGAGTACTCCGTAACGTAAGGCACACCGTTGGCGCTGCTGTTCATGGCAGGACTGCAGGCGAACATACGCATCAGGTCGAGGTGGAGGAAGGCACGCAGACCCAACGCCTCACCGCGATAGACCTCGTAATTGTTATCGCTGAAAATGTTGCGGTCGGCTGTCTCCAAGTTCTCCAACATCAAGTTCAGGTTGGTGATACAGTTGTAAGCATTGAGCCAAATGTTGTTCAGAATAGTCTCCACACTACTGTTGGTGTAGTCATACTGAGCGGCATAACGCCATTCACCATTCACATTGACATCATAGTTCTGAGAGAGCACCTCAGTAAAACCGATACCGGTGTTGAGGCCGTAAAGGTCGGTGGACGACATCTTCGTGTAGACGCCCGTCAGCTGGTCCTTGTAACCCCCTTCGCGACTGAAGTGTTCCTCCTCTTCAATCTGTGATTTCGGACTGGCATCCAACCAGCTTTCGCAGGAGGTGAAGCCGGTCAGTGCGACGAGGCTCACCAATAAGGTATGTATGATATTTCTTTTCATTTTCTTCATCTTTTGGGGTTAGAAGGTTGCTTGTACCGCGAACGAGAAGGTGCGGGCGAACGGATAGTCGGTACCGCGCTCAATCTTCACGGACGAGATATTAAACAAATCACTGGTGTAAGCGCTCACCTTCAGCTGCTCCAGGAAGGAGTTCTTTACGAACTTACAGTTGCGGAAGTCGTAATAGAGGGTCAACGACGACAGCGTGAAGAGGTTGTAGTCCTCTACGAAACGTGAAGTCGGGTAGGTGGTGCTTTGGTCGGTGATGGCCTTGAAACGAGCCACATCGCCTGCCTTCTGCCAACGGTCGGTGAAGACGCGACGGTCGACATTGTACTGCAGGGAGGCATTCTCTACCTTGTCCACCAAAGTGGAGTTGTAGAGCTGACCGCCCCAGCGATAGTTGGCGGTTGCCGAGAAACCGATGCAGTTGATTTCACCGTTGAAACCGATGTTACCATTGAACTTCGGCTGGGTGTCACCGCAGACCACCTGATCGCTTACGTCATAGTCGTAAGTGACGGTACCATCTTTCTTGACGAAGATTTCCTTACCGTTCTGCGGGTCGATACCGAGTGAACGAACCGCCCAGATGGCGCTCATGGAGCAACCCTCGTAATATTTCACGGAAGGAGTGGTGCTGCCTTCGCTAATCATGGTCTGATCTTGCAGGTCGTTCCATGCGCGGAGACTGTTGGACACCTTCTTCAGCTTGTTGGTGTTGTGTGCCACACTGGCGAAGACATTCACGTAATCGCGCTGACGGCTGTAGACTTTATAGTTGAGGTAAGCCTCGTAACCTTTGTTCTCCACCTCACCCAGGTTGGCTACATAGGTGCTGAAACCGTTGGTGTAGGGGATGGTGACGTCGGTAATCATACCTTTCGTGCGACTGATATAGTAATCGAATCGACCGGTCAGACGGTTATCAAGCAGGGTGAAGTCGGCACCGAGGTTGGTGTCATACTTCTCCTGCCATTTCAGGTCGGGGTTGGCCAAACCTTTGACATAAGAACCGATGCTGCCGTTGTAAGAACTGTCGCTATAGTAAACGAAGGTGGCTTTGGCATCGTAAGAGCTGAATCCCTGGCTACCGGTGTAACCCACAGAAGCTCTCAGCTTCAACTTGTTGAGCCAATCCACTTCCTTCAGGAAGGACTCCTGCTCCATGTTCCAACCGAGACCGACAGACCAGAACTGACCCCAACGCTTGTCCTTGCTGGTTTCTGAAGAACCGGTCAGGCGGTAGTTGGCATCAATCAGGTAACGCTCGTCGTAAGAGTAGTTCAAAGAGACCAAACCACCCACGCTGCGAGAAACACCCTCCGTGCCGCTCGGCTTACCGTCTTTCTCGTAACCGATGGCGAAAGAGATGTCACTCATGAAGTCGTTCGGGAAACCGACCGCCTTCACAGTGGTCGTGTTATAGGTGTTGTCACTGAAGTTCAACTGTCCGTTGGCAAAGAGCAAGTGCTTGTCCCACTGTTTCGACCAGCTCAAGCCCACGTCACCGTTGACGTTGGTGTGCTTGCCGCTGCTCTTCGAGTAAGAACCTTTCTGGAACTCATCCGTCTCCGTCAGGAAGTCGGTGTGGTTTGCCGGTTTGAAGACATCCTCCGTGGTGTTCTTGCGTACAAAGCCCAAACGACCGGTGATGCGGAAGTTGTTCTTCAGCTGCCACTCCAGGTAGAAGTTGTTGGTAATGGTGGTGTAGGTGCTCTGGTCGATGGTGTTCAACGTCGTGTTGTAGAGCGGATTGGCGCAATCCACCGTACTACCCGAAGCATTGGTATAGTTATAGCTCTTCACCAACTCACCGCTCTCATCATAGAGACGGCTGTAGGGGTTCATCTGTGCATAGCTGGAGAACGAACCGTAGGGAGATTCGTTGCTATGGTTATAGTCGATGGTCAGCTTGTCGCGGAAGAGCAAGTTTTTATAGCGGTAAGAGAGGGTGACACCGCCACTGAAAGTATTACGGTTAGAACCCTTCATGGCACCTTCTATATTATTATAGGAGAGGTCGACGCCGTAAGTCATGGCATTGTCGCCACCCTCGGCATGCAGGGAGTGTTTCTGACCGATACCCACGCGGACGGGTTTCGACAGCCAGTCGGTCTCGCTACCCGCCAAAATCTCGCGCAACTTGTTGGCATAAGTCTGGTCGAGTGTAATCTGGCTCACACCACTGCCGTTGGTGGCAGTGAAGAGGCCGGCCATACGCTCCACCTCCAGCTTCTCCTGTGCGTTACACAAGTCGTAGCTGCTCAAGTCGGGCGCTTCAATGCTGAGGCTACCGTTGTAGCTGATGCGCAAACGACCGGAAGCAGGGCGTTTCGTCTCGATGACGATGACACCGTTGGCGGCTTTCGAACCATAGATAGCTTTGGCAGTAGCATCCTTCAACAAGGTCAGGCTCTCCACCAAGTTCATATCCAAATCCAGGATCTTCGTCAGCTCTGTCTCGAAACCATCCAAGATAAAGAGCGGCTGGTTGGCGCTGGACGAGTATTCACTCTGTACGCTGGCCACCGTACTGCTACCACGCATCTGGAAGTCGGGCAGGGCATTCGGGTTAGAACCGGCGCCCAAGTTCTCTACTTGCATAAAGGAGGGGTCCAAATTCTTCAAACTCTGCAGCACGTTCTGGTTACCTACGCGTTGCAGTTCATCTCCCTTCACCGTATTGACAGAACCCGAGAAGGTGTTGGCTTTACGAGTGAAGGCACCGTTGACTACCACCTCCTTCATGGCTTGTGCGTCGGAGTCCAAAGAGATCTCATAATCTTTCTTGGAAGTCAGCGTGACGGTTTTCGTCTTAAAACCGATGTAACTGACGGTAATCTGTTTGATGTCACCGGGGAAGGTTAACTCAAAGTGACCGTTAATGTCGGTCGCTACCGCATGTGAAGCGTCGCTGCTTCTCAGCTTGACGGTGGCTACGTGGGCACCCGGGAGCGGGTCGCCCAAATCATCTTTCACGATTCCCGAGATACTACGATTGCTCTGTGCATAGAGCTGACCGGATAGCAAAATAAAGAGCATCCAGGTGACCCATCGTAGGGAAGTCGGGCAGAGGCGTTTTACAAAACTGTTTCGTTTCATACTCTCTCGATTTGATTAATAAATGTATATAACTCTCACAATTTGGTTTCAATATTAAACAAATGCAAAGATAGTAGGTTGATTTGTTTTCGACTGTTAAAAGGCTTTCCAATTGTGACAATTGTCGTAAATGGAAAAAATAATCGGTCATTTGGGAGGTTTTTAGAGCTCTTCCACTTGCTTTCGGTATTGTGTGGGGGTCATACCGGTGGCATTTTGGAAGAGCGAGTAGAAGGTGGTCATCGAGTTGAATCCCAACTCGGCCACCAAAGCTTTGAGAGGCGTATGCTCGTTGGGGTCGGAGAGGCGACGCACGGCTTCGTGGGTGCGATACTCATTAATATATTGTGTGAAGTTCTTCCCGGAGAACTCGTTGATGATTTGTGTCAGGTAGGTGCGGTTGGTCTTCAGGCGCTCCGCCACCTTCTCGCGCGAGAGCTGGTTGTCGGTGTAGATACGCTCCTCGCGCAGCAGTTGCTCCAGTTGTGCAAAGAGAGCCTTTCGCTTCTCCTCCGAGAGGGCACAACTGTTGCCGTTCTCTTCCGAAGCAACGACCTTCTTCTGCAACTCCTCGTTCAAGTCGGCCGTCTTCCGCTTCCATTGTTGAATCTCCTCGTGCAGCAACTCCTCGCGATGGAACGCCTCTTGGTTCTGCACCACGATGGCACGGTAGAGCTTGCGGGTGTGTCGATAGAGCATGAAGAGCACGATGGAAAGCAAGAGAATCAGTGCCAGTCCCACGAGCAGGATGCGCAGTTGTTCCTCCCGGTGCTCGCGCTCCAGTTGCTGTTGCTTCACCTGCTCCTGCAGCAAGTCGGTTTGATACTCAATCTGCAAATTACGGATACTCTCCTCCTTACTTATATTAAAGAGACTGTCATTCGCAGCCTGTGAGCGTCGCAGGTAGTAGATGGCTTTGGGCAGTTCTCCTTTCAGCTCGTAGATGCGAGCCAGCGTGGCTGTCAGTTGATTACGGAAGATACCCACTTGATGTTGCTCGGCATATACCTCCCCCTCCTGCAGCAGCGCCAGTGCCTCGTCGTAACGTTTGAGGGAGGCCAGCGTCTTGGCGTACTCCACATATGCATAGAGCACTGAAGAGGATTGGCTCTGCTCTTTGCAGCTCAGTGCCTGTCGGAAATATTCGATGGAATGGGCGAAATCGTTCAGACCTGCCAGGGTATTGGCGTAGATGCTGTAAGTAAAGGCCAAGTCGCCGAAGTGGTTCTCAGCCACCAACTTCTCGTCCTCGCGGATGTAGTTCAGCGCCCGGTTGTATTCCCTTTGTAAGCAGTAGAGGAGCGCCGAGGCGTTGGCACCGATATGAACCAGATAGGGGTCGTTCATGGCGTGACCATGCTCGTAACACTCCTGCGCATAGGGAAGTCCCAAGGTATCCTTTTTCAACTCATAAATCAAAGCGATATTGGCCAGCAGAATGCTGCGAAGTTCCTCATCGTGAATGCTTTTGGCCAGTTTTAATCCCTCGAAGAAGTAAGAAAGCGCCCGATAGTAATCGAGGTCGAGATTGGAAGCATAAAGCCCCAACCCAAGGTAAGCCAAACTCAGCGAGGCGGTATCCTTCAGCGTTTCGGCATTTGAACGTGCCTGCCCCAGATTGTTATAGGCTGGTTGGCGTTGCCCCGTCATGGTGTAAGCCTGTCCCAGAAGCAGGTGCGACTGAAGAATCATGTTGCGGTTAATCGGCCGACGGTCGTATGCTTTTTCTTGTAGCCGGTTGCCGTAGTAAATCGCCTTGGGAAAGTCGGGCTGTTTCAGGTAGAGCCCGGTGAGATTGCAAAGGGTACGCAGGTTGTTGCTATCCTTCTTCAGCTCCGAAAGTTGCGCATGAATTCGCTCCTCCAAGCTCGTCTGTGCCTGAAGTATATTCGTGCCGATAAGTACGAAAAAGAGAATTCCCGAAAGAATGCGAACCATCTGTTTCATGCGTGCCATTTGTTATGGAAGGTAAAGGTACGCGTTTTCGACGTGAAATGCAAAATTTTGTTGGTTTTTTCATAGAAAATATAAGAAGAAACGGCAGTTTTCCCCTTGGAAAGGTACTCATTTGTCGGTTGTGCAAAAAAGAAAAAGTCGTGAAACCGCGTGTAGCACGCCATTTCACGACTTTCCTTGTGTTGGACTACCAG
>CAYSOW010000072.1:0-10431 GCA_964432715.1 uncultured Bacteroides sp. | reverse complement strand
CCTGAATCTTATATTTTTGTATATCTTTGCGCCGCTAAATTATTCTAGAAATTCCAGGTGGTAGCTGAAAGAATTTACGCGATATAGCAGGATATAGTATAAGGAAATATCAATAGGGATTAGTTTTTATAGTTTTCATTTAAAGTTTCATTTAAAGATTTATGAGAAAATTTATGATGTTCCTGACCGTCCTCTTCGTGAGTGTCGGCCTCGCAACAGCGCAAGTACGGGTAACCGGTACGGTGGTTTCCGCCGAAGACGGTGAGCCGGTGGTGGGCGCTGCTGTCGTAGTGAAAGGTACTACGACGGGAACAGTGACAGATTTCGACGGAAACTTCTCATTCCAGAACTTGCCGTCGTCTGCCAAAGTCTTGGTGGTTTCTTACATCGGTCTGCAAACGCAGGAGGTGGCTGTGAAACCCACCTTGAAGATTGTGATGAAATCAGACGCAAAGATGCTGGACGAGGTGGTGATTTCCGTGCCCTACGGTACCACTAAGAAATCCACCTTTACCGGTTCTGCCGGCGTAGTCGACAAGAAGCTGATTGCCTCTTCGCAGGTAAGTAGTGTGTCGAAAGCCCTGCAGGGAACCGTAGCCGGATTGCAGTCCTTCTCTACCAGCGGTCAGCCGGGTGAGGATGCCAGCATCTATATCCGTGGTGTCGGATCGGCCAATGCCTCTTCCACTCCGCTTTATGTGGTCGACGGTGTGCCTTATGACGGTGCCCTCTCTTCCATCTCTTCTCAGGATATTGCTTCAATGACTGTCTTGAAAGACGCTGCTGCCGCTACCCTCTACGGTTCGCGTGCTGCCAACGGTGTCATCATGATTACCACCAAACAGGGTGCTTCTGCGGCTCCTACGGTGGAACTCTCTGCCAAGTTCGGTTTCTCCAGCCGCGCTGTGAGCGACTATAAGCAGCTGAGTACCGACGACTACTTCAAGTTGCAGTGGGAGGCGATTCGCAACTACTATCAGGACCGTAACTACAGCGATGAGGTGGCTGCTCAGAAAGCTTCTGCCAACTTGTTGAGCTACATCGGTATCAACCCTTACGGTACGGCTTATCCGCAGCCGGTGGGCACTGACGGTGAGTTGGTGGCAGGTGCTACCGCCCTCTGGAACGACAGCTGGGAGGATGCGTTGACACAGAATGCACACTACACCGACTTGAGCGCTCGTGTATCCGGTGGTAACGATACCTCTAAATACTACTTCTCTTTGGGCTACCTGGATGACCAAGGTGCCTACATCAAATCAGGCTTTGAGCGTTACACCATGCGTGCCAACATCACTTCAGACATCAAGAAGTGGTTGCAGGTCAACTTGAACGTATCGGGTACACACTCTGTACAGGACTATCCGAAGCAGAACGATACCGCCATCGGTAACGTCGTTTTGGCTGCTCGTTCTATTCCTTCGTTCTACCCCGTGTATGAGCGCGACCTCACCACCGGTGAGTATCTGCGCGATGAGAACGGTGACCGCATCTACGACTACGGTACTTACCGTAAGAGCTCTTACCGCGGTTACAACTTCGCACAGTCTATGCTCTACGACAAGCACACCATCAAACGTGATGCGGCTTCTGCACGCGGTTACATCCAGATTACTCCGCTGGAGGGCTTGAGCTATAAGATGTCTATGAACGTCGACTATAACAGTCGCTTCAACCACGATTACACCAACCCGACTTACGGCAAACAGCCGACGACCGGTTCGGTGAGCAAATATAACTACCGTACGGTGGGTATGACTTACAACAACGTGATCAACTGGGAGCACACTTTCAAGGAGGCTCACCGTGTACACGCCATGATTGGTCAGGAGTACTACTCTTACCACACTTCTAACTTCGGTGGTTCTCGTTCTAACGTCATCTCCGACGGTTACTATGAGCCGGATGTGGCTTCTGTGTTGAACGGCTTCGAGGGTAACAGCGACAGTTACAAGTTGTTGAGCTTCTTCGGTAGCGCTGAGTACTCTTATAAAAACCGTTACTTCGGTTCTCTCTCACTCCGTACCGACGGTTCTTCTCGTTTCCATCCCGACAACCGCTGGGGTACCTTCTGGTCGTTCGGTGGTTCTTGGAAAATCACGGAAGAGGCTTTCATGGAGAACCTCGTAGACAAAGGTCTCTCTAACTTGACACTGCGTGCCAGCTACGGTGCTCAGGGTAACGACAACGTAGGTTACTACGCTTACCAGGAGCTCTACAGCATTGGTAGCTTCTTGGGTGAGACTACGCTCCACACTTCTCGTCTGGCTACGCCCGACTTGACTTGGGAGACCAACCTCAACCTCAACATCGGTCTCGACTTCGGCTTCTTCAACGGTCGTTTGAACGGTACCATCGAGTACTTCAACCGTGCGTCGAGCGACTTGCTCTTCGATCGTGACCTCGTTCCCTCTTCAGGTTTCACCTCTACGGATGCTAACATCGGTAAGTTGGAGAACTATGGTTGGGAGTTCACCGTGAACGGTACCCCCATCATGACGAAGGATTGGACTTGGAAACTCTCGCTCAACGCGACTACCTATAAGAATAAGATCACGAAGTTGCCTTCTGACGTCATCTGGCAGTCTACGAAGAAATGGGTAGTAGGCGGTTCACTCTACGACTTCTGGCTCTATGAGTGGGGCGGCGTAGACCCCGACAACGGTGATGCGCTCTGGGCTTACTATGATGAAGACGGTACCCGTCACCTCACCAACGACTACTCTTCGTTGAGCTCTGATCAGAAGGTGAAAGCCGGTAGCTCTCTGCCCGATGTCAGCGGTGGTTTCCAGTCGGATTTGACTTGGAAAGGTTTGAGCCTCTCTACGGCCTTCACTTACTCCATCGGTGGTAAGATCTACAACAACGATATCGTGCAGATGATGCGCGTCAACGGTGGCGACGGTAGCACCATGAGTGCCACTTTGATCAACCGTTGGACTCCCGAGAATCGTTACACCGACGTACCTCGTCTCGTTGAGAACGGTAGCAGCAAGTTCACCTCTGCTTCTACCCGTTGGTTGACCGACCGTTCATACCTCCGTCTGAAAACGGTGACTCTGAACTACAACCTGCCGAAGTCATGGATTCACTCTACCTCTTTGCGTGAGGCAAGTGTCTTCGTACAGGGTGAGAATATGCTGACCTTCAGCAAACAGCAAGGTCTCGACCCCGAGCAACCCATCTCAGGTATGGCTTCGTTCCGTTACCCGGCCATGAAGACCATCTCGTTCGGTGTGAATGTAAAACTTTAATAAGTAGAATTGAAGATGAAGATGACAATCAAAAATATCGCACTCTCGGCCTTGGCTGCTTGCACCCTGGCCGCTTGTAGCCTGGACACCACCCCCACCACTTACCTGGATGCGGAGAATGTGTACAAGGATACGAAGAATGCTGAGCGCGTGCTCGCAGGTAGCTGGAACTATATTTTCAACTATGGTTCCACCTATGCCACCTTCGGCCTCGCCGGCGTGATGCTGAACGACGACTTCGCCGGCTCTGACGCGGTTCGTACGTTGAGCTATGGTTACTCTCCCAGCTACAACCTGACCAACGGTTACTCTCGTGGTTCTTACTGTAGCGTGCTCTGGAGAATCGCTTATGACCCCATCAACAACTGTAACGGTATCTTGAAGAATATTGATGAGGTGAGCGGTACTGATACGGATAAGGCGCGCATCAAGGCGCAGGCTTACGCTACGCGTGGTTTCTGCTACATGTTGCTGGCTACTCACTATGCTTTTGCCATCGATAAGGACCCGGATGCGGTGTGTGCTCCTATCTATACCGAGCCGACTACTTCTGAGACGGCGTTGACCGGTAACCCGGCGGCTTCTGTGTCTGAGGTGTATGCGCAGGCTTTGAGCGACTTGGAGAATGCGCTCGACTGCATGCCTGAGGGTTACTCTCACGGCACGACTGCTACCGATCAGTATAAGATTGACTACAACGTGACGCTGGGCTTGCTGGCACGTACGCACCTCTATGCACGCAACTGGCAGAAGGCGTACGACTATGCTTGCCAGCTGTTGGCTAAAAACAATTACCTGATGACGGAGAAGGAGTATAAGAGTGGTTTCAGCGACTATAACAACGGTGAGTGGCTCTGGTCGCTCTCTTGCACCATCGAGGACAATGACCCTTGCTATATCTTCTACTTTAAGGACTGTACCACTTCGGATGCATACACCAGCCTGAACACCGACCCTTACTTCAAGGAGAAGTTCGAGGAGGGCGACTATCGTAAGGACCTTTTCTACTGGGGTTACACAGCTTACGGCAACCCGGCAATGGTGAACGCGAAGTTCGTGATGCAGGATGTAGACAATCAGTTGGGTGATATCGTGATGATGCGTACCTCTGAGATCTACTTGATTAAGGCGGAGGCTGCGGCTCGTCTGGGCAAGACGCAGGAGGCACAGGCTACTTTGCAGACGCTGCGTGATGCGCGTATGAAGAGTGGTCAGGCTACCACGGTGACTGCCACGGGTGAGGAGTTGGTGAAAGAGATCTGGATGGAGCGTCGTAAAGAGCTCTGGGGTGAGGGCTTTGCCTTGACCGACTTGATTCGTAACCAGCAGTCGCTCGAGAGAAAAGATTTCTCTGATGTCGTGATGATTAACGGCAAGGAGGTAGAGGTCACCGGTCACTCGGTGGTGAACTTCCCGGATAAGACTGAGTTCGTGCCGAACAGCAAGTATTACCTGTTCCGCATCCCTGAGTCGGAGGAGTTGCAGAACGCGAACTTGTATAGCAAGTATCCGCGCCTCTCTATCTACAACTAAGAAATATAATGTAGAAACACGCTATACAACGATTATTGATTCTGCTCCGCAAATCCATCGGCGTCCTGCCCGGGATTTGCGGAGCTTTCTTTTATGCCCTTGGTACAAAAAAAAGTTGGTACTCTCATGAGCACCAACTTCCCCCAAATTTATTTATGTAATATTTCCCATTTCTGGGATACTTGCTTTAAAGATTAAAAGCTTTCTTCACCTGCTCCACGTAGTCCAGTTTCTCCCAAGTAAAGAGCTCCACCTCCACCGTCTTAGTGGCTTGGTAGTTCGAAGTGAAGGTCTTCTTTACCCACTTCGGCTCGCGGCCCATGTGACCGTAAGCAGCCGTCTCCTCATAGATCGGATTACGCAGTTTCAGGCGCTCCTCGATGGCGCGCGGGCGCATATCAAAGAGCTCGTCCACTTTGCGTGCAATCTCGCCGTCGCTCAGCGCTACGTGCGCTGTGCCATACGTATTCACGTAGATGTTGATGGGGCGAGCCACACCGATGGCATAAGACACCTGCACCAGTACCTCGTCTGCCACACCGGCAGCCACCAGGTTCTTCGCAATGTGTCGTGCAGCATAAGCTGCCGAGCGGTCCACCTTCGAAGGGTCTTTACCCGAGAAGGCACCACCTCCGTGAGCACCCTTGCCACCGTAGGTGTCCACAATAATTTTACGACCCGTCAAGCCGGTATCACCGTGCGGGCCACCAATCACAAACTTACCCGTCGGATTCACGTGATAAGTGATGGCATCATTGAAGAGCGCCAACACCTTCTCAGAGTGAATGCCTGCAATGACGCGCGGCATCAGGATCTCAATCACGTCCTTGCGAATCTGCGCCAGCATCTCCTCGTCCGCCTTCAGTTGTGCCTCAGCGGTTGCCTCTTTCGGCTGAATGAAATCATCGTGCTGCGTAGAGACCACAATCGTGTCAATGCGCACCGGACGGTTGTTATCATCATATTCGATGGTTACCTGACTCTTTGCATCCGGGCGGAGATAAGTCATCACCTTACCCTCGCGGCGAATTTCAGCCAGCACCAGCAAAATCTTGTGTGCCAAGTCGAGCGACAGCGGCATAAAGTTCTCCGTCTCATTCGTTGCATAGCCAAACATCATACCCTGGTCGCCTGCGCCCTGATCCATCGGATCCTCGCGCTCCACGCCACGGTTAATGTCGGGGCTCTGTTCATGAATGGCCGAGAGCAGTCCGCAGGAGTTCCCGTCGAACATATACTCCGCCTTGGTGTAACCAATACGGTTAATTACCTCACGCGCAATGCGCTGCAGGTCGACATACGCCTTTGTTTTCACTTCACCCGCCAGCACCACCTGTCCGGTAGTTACCAATGTTTCGCAAGCTACTTTAGAACTAGGGTCAAATGCCAATAGTTTGTCAAGCACAGCGTCCGATATCTGATCGGCCACTTTGTCGGGGTGTCCTTCAGACACCGATTCGGATGTAAATAAATATCCCATTGCTTTCTTTAATAAAGGGTTTATTATTTGTTCAGTGAGAAACGGAAGGAGTGTTTGGGAAGTAGATGCATGGTCGTTGACGACCTTTTATTTAGCATTTTTTACCGTGGTTGCAAGCTGCCCAAATCTTTCCACATCTCATACAGGGTGCAAAGATATATAATCTTTACCTAATCCCTGTCATTTATTCGTATTTTTTAATGGATAAATTTTTATTCTCTGTGCAAGCCTCATCCGAAGGACGCTGATATACCCGCAGTCCGAAGCTCGGCAACACCGCCAGCACATAGTCGAACACGTCTGCCTGCAGATGTTCAAAAGGAATCCAGTTCTTGTTGCGCGAGAAGAAGTAGAGCTCCAGCGGCAGTCCCTCCGCCGTAGGTTGCAGATGGCGCACCATCATCGTCATTTCCCCGTTGACCAAAGGCAAATCGCGCAGGTAGCGCTCCAGGTAAGTGCGGAAGATGGTCAGGTTGATGGCTCCCTCCTTCACCTCCTCCGCCTTCATCCAGCCCTTCTCAGTCCAAGCCCGTTGCTCCTCGAGGGTAGCAAAGCGAATGCTCTGCAGATTGATAAAGAGCGACCGTTTAATCCGTCGTCCCTCACTCTGCTGCATGCCGCGCCAGTTCTGAAACGACTCGCTCACCAGCGTATAAGGCGGCACCGTCGTGATGGTATTGTCATAGTTGCGAATCTTAATCGTCGTCAGCGTCACCTCCTCCACGATACCGTCCGCACCCGCCTTCGCCACCGTAATCCAGTCGCCCGGGCGCAGCATATCGTTGGCCGAGAGTTGCACCCCCGCCACCAGTCCCACGATGGTATCCTTAAACACCAGCATCAGAATGGTAGCCGCTGCACCCAGTCCGGCAAAGAGCGTCAGAGGCGAGCGGTCGATCAAGATACCCACAATCACCACGCACCCCACGAAGCACACCACAATCTTCAGCATCTGGAAGAGCCCCCTCATCGGTCGGTCCTTCAGCTGCTCATTCTCCTCCGTCAGTGCATACAGCGACGAGAGGAACGAGCAAATCAGTCGCAGCGTCGCCGCCGTGATATAGATCAGACTCAGCTTCTTCAGGAAGATAAACCAGCCCCCCAGATCGCCGAAAGCCATCGGCAGCAACAAGTAGACCACAATTGAAGGAATCACGTGGCACGCATTGTTCAGCACCGCGTCCGAGAAGAGATAATCGTCCCACGTCACCGCCGTGCGTTTCACGAACTTCTTAATGGCAGGGCTCAGCAGCTTGCGGCAGATATAATCCGCCAGCACCGCCACCACAGCAATCACCCCCATCCAGCAGAGGCGTTGCCCCCAGGTAATCGGTCCCTCCTGCCCCATATAGTCCAGCAGCAGGTTGGTGAACGAGTCGTACCAACTACGCTCCATGGTTCGGCTCCTCCATCAAAGGCAACAGCAAGTCGCAGTCGCTCAGTCGCCCCTGTACGAGGCACACCGTATCCACTGCCGCCTTCATCACCACCTTCTCGTCCGGCAGGCGGAAGATGTCCTGATAGAAGACATACTTGATGCCCTCTTTGCGAACAAAGAGGCGTGAAACAAACTCGTCCCCACTCTTCAGCGGAGTCTTAAAGGCCATATTGATACGAGCCACCACCGCGTCAATTCCCTGCGCGTGGAGCTCAGCGAAGCTCAATCCCTTGGCGCGCAAAAACTCATGGCGCGTATGTTCCAGGTAATGTTGATAGTTGGCATTGTTCACAATGCCCTGCAGGTCGCACTCATAGTCGCGCACCTTCATCTTCAGTTCAAAACTATATTTTTCCATATCCCGCAAAATAACGAACGTTTTATGAAAATACCAAATTTTGATGAAGGAAACTATTTTTATGCTTGATTCTCCTCGTTGCGGAATTGACTGGGGCTCTTCCCGTAGACACGTTTGAACATTCGCGAAAAATACTTGGGATCATTAAAACCGGTGCGATAAGCAATTTCAGAGATGTTCAGGTCGCTGTGGATGATGAGCTCCATGGCTGCTTGCATGCGGATGGTGTTTATCAGTTCTACCGGAGTCATTTCAAAGCAAGACTTGATATGGTTCGAAAGGACACTGCGGCTCAAGCTCATCTCTTGTGCAAGTGCATCCACAGAAAAATCCGCATGATTGAGATGTCGGATAATCACCTCTCGAATCTCCTGTTTGAACTTATCGTCGTTCTCCTCTTTGGTAGGGATATCCTTGAAGACATGGTTACGTTTCATCTCCTTTGATAGCTTCATGCGCATACCCCGATATCTGCGAAGAGAGAGATAGATACCCACTGATAGCAACAATAAGAGTATGGAGATGAAGATGATACGGTTCCAATGGTAGGGCGTATAGAACACAATCGTCCTTCTGTTGCCGCTCCATACACCGTCCCCATTGGTCGCTTCCAGTTCCAATGTTGAGTAACCGCAGGGAAGTTTGGGAAGCTCTATCCGACTCATGTCAGAAGTATATTTCCAAGGTTCCCCCGTTTGGGCTATTCGATAGGCATAGGTGATGGGGCTCAAACGCTGAAAATCAAGTACCGATGCATATACCATGATAGATTTGGGTCGTTGATTGAAGCGTATGGTATCCGGCAAAATCAGTGTCCGTTCTTCACCGGAATTCTCTGTCACGATCAGCTTGGTATAAATGTCATATATATCCCTCTTGGTAACCAAACTGTCCGGATTAAAATAGAGAATGCCGGATAGAGTCCCTTTCACCACTCGTCCGTCGTTCAACTTGAGTGCGTTCCCGATACTGAATCCCGGCCAAGGAGCCTCGCTCTGACTCTGGAAGGTGGTCACGTTGTGGTGGTCACTGGTGAGGCAAAACAGATCGTTGTCGCAGAATCCCCAGATGCGTTGGTGAGCATCAGCAATAAGTGCGTAGACCACGTTGGATGGAAGAAAATTCTTTTCCTTATTAAAGGTCTGAAATTGATTCGCTCCGCGCAACAAATGGGGGCGGCTGATGACAGAGAGTCCCCCACCGGAGGTGCCTGCATAGATGAGCGCATGCTTCCGGTCGTGATAGAGGCACAACACACTGTTGTCGGCAATGCTTGAGGGATTATTCGCATCGTGCGTATATGCCACACTTTGGATGCCATGTTTCCAGTCGGCAGTGTTCATCAGAAAAAGTCCGTTGTCTGAATGGGCCAATAAATAACAAGAATCTATTTGTGTGAACCCCCTAAGTCTGTCCGGCAGACGGTTTTGGGGATGAGCGATAGAAGAATTTATCGAACCCGGGTATTGCGTGTTGCAGTCAAGCAGATGTAGTCCGTTCTTCAGACTTGCAATCCAAAGCAATCGGCGGTCAGCATCATAGTGCGTTGAGTAGATATTTTTCAGCGGAGTGTTCTCCCCCTCTTTATAAATAGTAATCTCATACCCGTTTTTTGAGTCTCCGGATTTGGGCACTAAATGGAGTAGTCCGTCATTTCTGGCGGAAAGCCAAAGTGTTTGCTCCGAGTCCTCAACTATATTCATGATAAAGTATCCACAGCATGTCTTTTCCTTTTTCCATTCACCGCTGGGTGAGAGGTAAGCATAGGGATGCAATGATTCATCCACCAGGCAAACTACCCTATCCCGGGTGCTCATCCACAATTTACCATTTTTTTGTTTGAAAATGCAAATAACCTCCTCGTCCCAATTCATGAAATGAAAGGGAGAAGAGACAAAACGAATCATCCAGAGCCCATGGTCGTTCCCAATCCAAAGATTGCCGTCCCTGTCTGTCAGTCCGCACCTCACTTGCTTGAACGGTATGGTGGAGTCCTCCTTTTCAATCTGTTTCATCAGTCGATATTCGACAGGAGAAGAGGGCTTCCATTTATATCCGGGAACCGGGGCAATGACCGTGTCGGTGTGACAGAAAAATTCAGTGCCGTCAAAGCTGTAGAGTCCGCCGTAGGTAGAAATCCACAACAACCCGATTGAGTCTTGCTGAATCTGATATACATGTTCATTGATGTTCCCATGTCGGTGGTCGTAATGGATGATTTGTACTTCCTCTCCCCACAGGCACTGAAGAACACCCCCAAATAGAATGAGGTATAGTATGATAAGGTGCTTCATTTTGCTTGAAATTTTATTTTGTTCCCAAAGTTCTAACATTTTTTGATTTAATGGAGTGTTCGAAGTGGATTTTT
>CAYSOW010000071.1:0-10451 GCA_964432715.1 uncultured Bacteroides sp. | reverse complement strand
CAGGCGACCGAGCATCAAGCCGTGGGTACCGTAACCCAGTTGCACCAAGCCATGGCTTGCCTCCTCCTGTGCCGGGCGTTCGCCCAACACCGGCAAGACGGAAGCCGAGAAGCGTGTCAACGGGCGCTCCGATTTGGCATATTCAATCTCCTTCTTCTTCACCGTAGGCTCTTCCACACGCGGCAAGACGTTGATCTTGTTCGCGTCCATCAAGCTCGGGTTGTATTCATTCTCCACCACCACCGTGCGGTTCAGTGTGGAGTCTTTCTGCGCCATTGCCGGGAAGGAGAGCACTCCCAGCAACAGGGCGATATAATATCTACGTTTCATCTTCATTCCTCCGTTATTTTAAGTTGTTCAGGCGACTCTCAATCAGGGTGGCGATATCGTCGTCGGCTTGGTAGTTCTGCTTCAGTGAGAGCAGGTACTGACGGGCTTCCAGGGTGCGTCCCGACTGGGCATAGACATCCGAGAGCAGTACAAAGCTGCGGGCGAGCCAGTAGGCGTGCGGGGTGCTCACTTCGATATAGTCGAGCACCTCCTTCTCGGCAGCCTCTCGCTCCCCGTGGTCGAAGTAGTACTGTGCCAACCGATATTTCGCTTCGGCGCCGTAGAGGTTACGCGTATCTGCCGCCAGCACCTTCAAGTCGCCCACCGCCTGCGCAGGTTGGGTAGCCAGAGCCGCCTTGGCACGGTCGTAGCGCGCCTCGTTGGCCAGTTCCGGCGTCAACTTCTGGTTGGTCAGCAGTTCATTGGCAGCGAGGATGGTCTCACGCGTATCATTCTTCAGATAAGCGCTGCGCAAGATACCCGTCTGAGCCAGCAAGCGACGGTCGGCAGAAGCGGTCTTCTCTTTCAGCAGCGTATAGATGGTCAGGGCGCGGTCGTACTCCTTCGCATTGAAGGCCAGTTCACCGCCCATCACCATGGCCTCTTCCGAGAAGTCGTTGTGGGGCGATTCAATCACCTTATCCAAATGGGTACGTGCCTCGCTCGTCTTTCCCTGTTGATAGTTGATCACACCCAGATAGTAGTGGGCATTCAGCTGGTACTGTCCCTGCGGGAACACCTGCAAGTAGTGCGAGAAGCTGTTGGACGCCGCTGCTGTCTCACCGCGCATATAGGCGCGTTCCGCAGCGATGTAGGTCAGTGAGTCGCGCTCATCCTCTGCCAGTGTGATGGCGCCCTTCTGACTGGCTACATAGCGTGCATAGCCGTCCACGTCGTTCAGGTCGATATAGATCGACTTCAGGTCGCGCTGTGCCTGCATGGCCTCCTCACTGCCCGGATAGTTGCTAATCACCTCTTTATAAGCGGTCATCGCCTCCGGATAGCGGTCGTTCTGGTAGTAGAGCAAACCAATCTCGGCAGCGGCCTTGCGGGCCAAAGCGCTCTCGGGGTAGTTGCTCACCAGGGTACGGAACGAACTGATGGCTTGGTCGTTGTTCTCCATCTGCATATAGGCGCGTCCGCGTTCATAGAGTGCATCGTCCACGTAAGCAGACGACGGGTAGCTGTCGATCAGGCGGTTGAGGGTGGTCACCTTACCGCTGTAGTTATGTTGCAGTCCCTGCACGAATCCAATCTGGTAGAGCGAATAGTCGCCGGCACTCGGATTGAGTTCGTTGGCACGGGTATAGAGTTGTCGGGCCTCATCGAAGCGACGGTTGTAGAAGCGACAGTCGGCCAGGCGGTTGTAGGCATCGGCATAAACCGTGGACGAGAGGTTGCTAGAGCGACCGACGAACTGTTCGAAACGATTGCCCGCCTCGTTGTAGCTCTGCTGTTTGAAGGCGGTGTAGCCTAGGTTGTAGAGCGCCAAGGCATAGGTATCGCCCGTCTCTTTCGTGGTGGAGAGATATTGCTTGAAGTCGCTCGCTGCCTCGGGGAACTGCTCCAGGCGGTACTTCGCCTCACCGCGCCAATAGTAGGCATCCGCCGCCGTCTGGCGGTCGTACGAAGCGAGGGTAAGCGACTGGCTCATGTAGTCGATGGTGGGGGCAAACTCACTGTTGGCAAAAGTCTGGCAACCCTTGCGGAAGAGCAACTTCTGCTTGGCTTGCAGGATGCGGGTGCCCGGGCGACTGATTTTGGCAATGGATTGCAGCGCGGCATCGTAGCTCTTGGTCTCCAGATAAACCTCCACCAGATAGTCGTTCACCTGCTCGGTGTAGGTAGAGTTCGGATATTCGTTAAGGAAACGTTCGAAGACGGTCACCGATTCGGCAAAGGGGGAGTAGGAAGTCTCATGGATGCAGAGCGCATAGTTGTAGAGCGCCTGCTCCTTCACGCCCAAGTCGTACGTCATGGTGGAAGCCTGTTCAAACGCCATACGTGCCTGCGCCTTGTTATGCAGTTGCAGGTAGCTCAAGCCGATATGCAGATAGGCATTCTGTGCCATCGCATCGTTCTCGTAAGTGGCTTTACCCAGTTGCTCCGCAGCACGCAGATAGGCGCCGAGGTGGTAGTAAGAAAGTCCCAGTTTATAGGAGGTATTGCGGGGCACCGACGGATGCAGTCGGGCGTAATTCTCCAGGTAGTTCACCGCCGATTCGTAGATGCCCAGTCCGTAGTAGGCCTCGCCCGCCAGGCGCTGCATCTCGTCATTGTTGGCATGGTTCGGGAAGCGCTTCTGATACTCCTGCACCTCTTGCAACACGGCGCGGTAGTTCTGTTGTGCGCACTGAATCTCGGCGATGTAGTAAGGTACCTCTGCGGCGTACTTCTGACTGTTGCGCAGGCGCTCAAACACCGGCAAGGCCTGTGCGTAGCGTCCTTCGGTATAGTCGATGTACGCTTTGTAATAGTCGGCATCGGTCAGCACCTCCTCCGATTTACTGCTGCGTTGCAACACGTTCAGCAGCGAGTAAGCCTCCTGCAAGCGGTTGCTCTCAATGAGCGCCACCGACCAGTGCAGCAGGGAGGCATCACGTTCCTCGTCGGAGAGGTACTCCAGGTGGCACTCCTCGAAGCAACGGATAGCTTCGGCATAATCCTCCTGAAAGTAGTTGGCGTTGGCAATCAGTGCCTCCACCCGATAGCGGTGGGCACTCTCCGGGTACTGCTTCAAGTAGGCCTCCAGCTGCTCGATGCACTCCTCCCGTTGCAGTTCGTACGAGCTGCACGCCAGCATATAGTCGGCCTCGCCGCGTTGCTGTGGCGTGAGGGTCGACTGTTTCAAACACTCCTGCAGCCACACTTCTGCTGCCGGGTAATTCTTGTCGATAAAGAGTTGTCGTCCTTCTTCAAAGTTCTTCCCTCCGGTCAGTGCATTGCGCGATTGCTGTGCCGAGCCGGCGAGGGTGGTCATGCCGAAGAGAACGCTCCATAGAATTTGTTTGCTATTCATACGTTCGCTTTTATTGAGCTTTTTAAATAAGCTTTTAACGAAGCAAAAGTACATAATAAAAAATGAATTGTCAACGAATTTCGGAAGAACTCCGTAGATTCATTGACAATTCATCGTTTTAGTTAGAATGCAAGCATGCAGCGCAGACGGGCATAGTTCAATTTTCGGTTACTGACGAAAGAAACTCCGTTCTTATCTATAGCCGTTCCGCTACTGTTATCCTGACAAGAAAGTTTCACGCTCCAGGCGAAATCGGCATCATACTCCAGCGAGCTCCAATACTCATATCCACTCACAAAGGGATCGTAGAGGGTGTTACTGTCACTCGTCAACTTACTAAATTTATTATTGAGCTTTTGGACGATTTTATTCGATGTACCGTCGGATGACTTGTCAAGTGCGTAAGCATTTCGCCAGGAGGAGTCATATACTGAAATGTCATATCCAGAAACGAAGTTAGCCAATTCCTCTTGAATTCCAATATTATCTGAACTAATCTTGCGCAGCATATCCATCCATTGACCCACGGAAGGAACGAACCATTGGGTAGCGGTGTTAGGGGTGGGTACCTCTTGGTTGTAAAGCTTTACCGCTTCCACCGCTTGCTGCTGATAGGACGTATTCTGATACATATTAAGGGTATAATAGAGTCCACCGTTATTCAAATCGCACTCTTTGGGGGTGGAACTGTTCGGTATCAAGTCATGGTCACATGGGTTAATCTCGTAAACGTAGTCATAAGACTTTTTATTATTATCGTACACATACGCATCTTTCAGCGCCACCACGTAGCCATGCACCCCCGGCTGACCGTTCTCATGCAGAATGGCATGCTTCTCGTACGAGTGGAAGCGAAGCTTCGAATCGGGATAGAAGACGATGCCGATGCAGTTGGCTTTCTGCTCGTCGGTGAGCGTCTCGTCTTTGGGGATGATGGTACCATCCTTCATGAAGTAGTCGCCCTGTTGTTTTTTAAAGTTATTGTACGTTTTAGTATCGCTTTTGTTGATATTGACTCGTTTGTACTGCCCGGCAGCAAGTCCGTAAGTGCTGCAAGTAAAGTAGCGCACGCTTCCGTCCTGCGTAAAGTGCCCTCCGAATCCATTATACCATTCCGGTTTGACAATCAGGCGAAACTTGTTCTGCTCCATTTCGAAGGGTTTATTTCCACTGGTAAAAGTGACATCATCGGCCAACGGGACGATGTAGGGTGCACGTCCGCTTTCGGAGGTATAATTATAGGTCACAGTAGGGAGCGTCACCTCCAGCAACGACATGGCATGCGTAAATTGGAACACCAACTGCTGATTGCTGATGCTACCCGTAGAGATGAGCAAATCGCTCTGCAGGTAGGCCTCCTCGGTGGATTGGTCGGTGGCAGGTTCAAAAGCACTGACAATCTCCTGAATGGAGGACTCCACCTGATACGAAGCATTGTAAGGATAATAAGCGTAGTAGGTGGTGTTGACGTAATGATATACGGGGGTGTCGGAAGTGCTGTTCCAGTTGGTGCCGTCGAACTCGAAAGCGAGGTTGTTGCAATCGCTGCGCACCTTCCCGTCCTGAATGCCGAAAATACCAATCACATCTCCTTCAGAAAAAGTATATTCTCCCTCATCGTCCTTATCAATGCGAGTCTGAGGTTCCGAGTTACAGAAGTCCGTCGCTTCCACCCGTACGGTGAGCGCAGAGAGAGCGTCGTCGGGCAGTAGTTCCGTGTCCGAACTACAGCCTGCAATGCAGAGCATGCCCAACCATAAAATCCCAATCCAATAGATTTTATTCATCCTTCTTTTCCTTCATTTTATTAAATTATTGATCCTCTTCTGTACCCGTCCACTTATCAATGCTAGTGTTCGGCTTCAGAATACCTTTGTCGATAGCCACATCTTCCTCCAGATTTCCTTCGTCCGTACTACCCGTCCAAGGCAGAATGATTGCCTCCTTGATGGTCAGTCCGGTTTTTCCCACAATCACCTCGTAGGTATATTCATACCCTGCCTGGAAGGTCATGGTGCTCGAGGGGATGTATTGATAGGTGATTCCTGCAGCCAAGATGGAGATAAAGGGGATGCCCTGAATGGTTTGCGGCACAATCAGTGCGCGACCGCAGCGACCGTATCCCTCCTTCTGAAAACTAGTCGGGGTAATCTGCGTCTTGGTGGTGGTCGCTTTAATAGGCGTCACCACCCCCGTACTGCTCACACTACCCGAGGTAGCGCTCTGATTGACGATACGCAAGGTTCCTCCTGCCAAGTCGGCATCGCTCACCCCTTCATCCGCTTTAATCAACAGATTGATTTTGGCGGTCAGATGTTTGAAAACCAGTTGGGTGGCATTGTTTGAATAGGAAGCTTGAGTATAGGCAAAAATCACATCACTCTGTTGCAATCCCGTACCGCCGCTTTGTTGTCCGGTCTCTATCTTGAAACTGGTCAGGGAGGTCTGGTAGGGCGACATAGCAGAGATGGCCACGGCATCAGTCTTATTGGGCCAGGTATGGGGCGACACACCCGAGGCCACTTTCAACGAACCATCCTTGGAGGCGATGTATTTACGCACCGAGCCGTTCATCAAGATGGCCACTTCTTCATTTCCGTCCCAACTATTGTCCACCGTAGCACGGGTGGTGAGAGAGCTCCCCTCTTCTTCCGGATTCAGTGAAGCCGAGAAATCCACGAGGAGATCAGTATCCACATAAGTCTCCATTCCCTCCTCGCTGCAGGACATCTGCGTGACAGCAAGCAGGGAAAGAGCAAAAAACAGGCAGCATCGCCGAAGCGTTGCTACCTGCTTTCCATAGTTATGACGTAATGTTCGTCGATTCATTCCGGTCAGCCGACTCCTTTCTTATTGAGCATCAGCCATACCTGCATCCAGTGTACCGCCGGTGGTGCTTTCCCATCCGGTGATTGTAGAAGTCAGGGTGATGCCGGTCAAACTCAAGTTGGCTGTGTAGGTGTAAGCCTTGCCACTCTCGATGGAAGTCTCCAAGCCGCTCGTTGTCTTAGTCGGGAAGGTGTAGGTCATCGTCTGGTTGTTGCTCAGCGTGAAGGTAATGGTTTTACCCAACAAGCTCTGCGGAACCAAGATAGCATCCCACTCGTAAGTAGACTCTACAGCACTTCTGACAGTTACATCACTGGTGGTGGTGCCTGCAGCAACCATTTTCTGACGCTCGCTCTGTGTAGCGAGGTTGGTGTTGTTCGGCGTAAAGGTACCGGCAGTGATTACACTACCAATTTTGATAGAAGTCACGGAAATTCCGCTGTTGCTATCCAAACCGCTACCCAAAGTGATGTTGAAGATTACTTTCGAAAGCATGTGATAGAAGGTAATCTGGTGAGCAGACGATTGGCGTTTCAATGCGCTTCCGTAGCCATATACCAAGTCGGATTCCAGGTAGTTGGCGTTAGTGGTCTGAGAGCCGTTCACTGTAAAGTTGTATGCGCTGGGTTTCGCGGTTGTATTCTCCGTGATGCCGGATACTTTTCCGTGAATAGCCGTTACATTTACCGTACTTCCGCTTACCGGATAATAGAGTGCAGAATTGCTGTCTGTCAAAGCGTTGTTTGAGCCAACAGTCAGTTTCTTTGCCTTGTAGAGTGCATTGCTTGATGAGTCATCAATCCATGCGTAGAGCGTTTCACCTGTAACGAAGGCATCATGCTGGATACCGGTGCTCACCAAGGTCGTGCCTTGAGATGTGGACTCTTGTACCTCATTGCTTCCCTCCACTCCCGAGCGTGTCATACCAAGCACATTACTAAACAGCGCAATCGGTGTTTCACCGGCTGCTGTGCCATCCATTACTTCGTCCATTTCATCAGTGCTGCTAGAGCAGCCAGCCATGGTACCGCCGACGAGTGCGGCCAGGCATAAACATTTCACAAATCTGTTTACCGTAGTAAATTTCAAATTCATTCTTTTAAAAAACAATTATACCTAAATTAGTGAATGAGTGCGGGTGGTATTAGTCTTATCATAAGTCCAACCCTCCCGTTTATTAAAATCGGGGCGCAAAGTAATAGGAAAAATTTCAATTGTGCAATAGTCAAAATCGGAATAAATTTAGGCACGTCAATATATTTTATTACCCCCCCCGATAACTTTTGAACAGATTGAAATTTTAAAATAGTGGAAATAAGGAGATTACAAGAGCACGCCACCCTCAAAACACGCCAAAACGGTTGTAACGAAAATAGGTAGTTACATTTTTGTGAAAAAAATCACAAACAGAGGGATTAAGCGAGGTAAATGGATAAGTTTGATAGAAAAACAACCCGTTTGATGATAGTCGGCGCGAAAATATTTGGAGAAAGTAAGGAAAGCATTTATCTTTGTCCAAGTAACCCTACGCATATAGAAATGAACTCATTGAAACGTCTCTTTGTAGCCCTTACTCGCTTCCGTTGCCGTCACGGCTACGGGGTGCATCCCCCTTTTGCATTCGAACTGATTACAGACACGCTCTATAGTCACCCGCACTTCTATGCTTTTCGGGAACTTGCGGCGCTGCGCTGGAAGGTGGCGCATGGCAAACCTGCACGAGGCCGAAGGGAGTTGGAACAGCTCTTCCGACTGGTCAACCGCTTTCAGCCGAAGGAGGTAGTACAACTGGGCACCGGCGATGGTTTCTCCTTATTATATATGAGTGCCGCGTGTCGACAGGCACGCTATGGGGTGGTGGCTGAGACTTTCTCGCCGCAGGTAGAGGCACTTTGGAAGGATGCTCCCTATTTAAAAGGGGTGTCGGTAAATCGTGTATGGGCATCGAAGCAAGGCACCACACCGGATTTCGTCTCTGCACTGCAAGCGCAAGGCGCCATCGACTTCCTGCATCTCACGGCGGAGGTGCATCCCGCTCCCCTTTGGGAGGAAGCAATGAATCACCTTTCCCCCTCCTCTTTCTGTCTGATAGAGGATATAAGCTCTACGGCCGAACGAAGAGCCTGGTGGAAGCAGGTGGTGAACGACCCGCGCGTGGGGACTGCCTTCGACCTCTATCAAAGGGGATTGCTCTTCTTTGATACCGATAAGCCGAAGCAAATCTATAAGGCATAAGAATGGATAAGAAATAACGAAGATAGAACATGAAGAAAAGTGGAATTTATACAAAGACCGGCGATGCGGGAATGACCAGCCTGGTGGGTGGCGTACGTGTTTCCAAGTTGCACCCCCGCTTGGAGGCCTATGGCACCATTGACGAACTGAATTCTGAGATTGGTCTCCTGATCACTTATGTGGATGATGCTCAGGAGGTGGAACTGCTTACGGAGGTGCAGCGCAAACTCTTTACGGTGGGTTCTTACCTGGCTACCGACCAGACTCAGCGGGAGTTGCGAGAGCAGAGTAAGATGCACCCCGAGGATGTACAGCAGTTGGAAGCAGCCATCGACCGTGTGGATGCCGAGTTGCCTCCCCTGCGACTCTTTGTCCTTCCCGGAGGCACCCGTGCCGCTTCCGTCTGTCATGTCTGCCGCACCGTCTGTCGGCGTGCCGAGAGACGAATCATTGCCTTGGCAGAAGAGTGCGAAGTGGAGCCGAACATTACGGCCTACGTGAACCGATTGTCTGATTATCTATTCGTTTTGGCGAGAAAATTAAATATTCAGGCTGGACAAGATGAAATAATTTGGAAGAAATCTTGTAGGTGAGAATAATTGTTATATTTTTGCGCAAAATTTGAATTATGTATTCCTAAAACGAAATAGAACTATGTATTGGACGTTAGAATTAGCATCAAAACTGGAAGATGCTCCATGGCCTGCAACGAAGGACGAGTTGATTGACTATGCTATCCGTTCGGGAGCACCTCTCGAGGTAATCGAAAACTTGCAAGAGATGGAGGATGAGGGCGAAATCTACGAGAGCATCGAAGATATCTGGCCCGATTATCCCAGTAACGAGGATTTCTTCTTCAACGAGGAAGAGTATTAAGCCGCCCACTTCGACTTAAAAGATTTATAACCGGCGAGATAGACATTGTTTTTGTCTGTCTCGCCGGTGGTTTTATCCTAGAAATGGATTGTCTCATAAAAATTTCGGATATTCATTTTGAAATACGAGAAAAAGGGTATATCTTTGTCTAAAATGTATAGATAATGGATTCTACGATTACATTAAACAATTATTTAGGGCTCTTGAACTCACTGGCCGACGATGACAAGTTGAGAATAATCAAGGGACTATCGGACAGTCTTCTTAAGAAATCCGAAAAACCGTCGTTGGATAATTTTTTTGGTGTATGGAAGGATGATAAGTCAGCAGAAGAAATTATTGAACACATTCACCGCAACCGGGTGTTGGAAACACGCACCATCGAACCTTTTGATTAAATGACACGCTATTTACTTGATACCAATATTTGCATCTTCTATATGAAGGGCCAATATAATCTGGATACCAGAATTAATGAGAAATCAAAATCACGTTATTACATTTCTGAAATTACCGTAGCCGAACTTTTATATGGAGCATCTTGCTCTAATCGGAAAGAGAAAATACTGAAAGAGGTTGAGCAATTTATTTCTCATTTCACCGTATTACCCATTTACGAATCTTTGTCAACATACGCAGATTTGAAGGCTATTTTAAGGAGCAAGGGTCTAATGATTGACGACTTTGACATGTTAATTGGTGCCTCCGCCATTAAGAACGGCTTGGTGCTTGTAACAGACAATGTGAAACACTTCGAACGAATTCCCCAAATTCAACTTGAAAACTGGATTAATAGAGGATGATTGTACCCACCAAGTTCTGAGGTGGAATACGAAAACATTTGCTCAAAACGAAAAAAATTACCACCGGCGAGATAGACATTGTTATTGTCTGTCTCGCCGGTGTTTTTTTATTCAACATAGCCTCAGCCTCTAGACACACAAAGCAAGAAGAAGGATGGGACACCTCACTATATACCCAGCGCCGTCCGAATCGCAGAACGAAGGCCAGGGACTTTAAGACCATCCGTTGAATTGTTTTACTATTCACGTCTCTATCCTTTCTTTTAGGCCTCAGCAAAAGCACACAAAAGACTGAAATGGAGGGTATGGAAGGAGATTTATCCTTTCAATCGGTCCATACCAATCGAAAAAAGTGTCAC
>CAYSOW010000070.1:7102-10481 GCA_964432715.1 uncultured Bacteroides sp. | reverse complement strand
TGAAAAGAATACTCATACTCTTGCTGATGCTCTGTGCCCTCATGCCGGGATGGAGCCAGCAGGACACACAGACCCGAAAGATTTTGGAGACCACCTCCACCCGCATCTCCGGCGATAGTGGCATCCGGGCGAAGTTCCGCCTGCGCACCTACCGCCGAAAAGCGTTGCAGGGCGAGCTGCAGGGCGAGATTGCCATGAAGGGCAACCGCTTCGTGCTCACCACCCCCGACAGTCAGACCTGGTTCAACGGGAAGACGCAATGGACTTACCTCAGTCGCAACGAGGAGATGAACATCAGTAACCCCACGGCCGAGGAGCTGCGCAGCATCAATCCGTATGCCTACCTGTCGCTCTACAAGCAGGGGTACAACTACCGCTCCAAGGCGGTGACCTATCAAGGAAAAAGTGCTTATCAGGTGACGCTGACGCCGCAGAAGAAGGCGGACATCGCCTACTTGATTCTCTGGGTAACCACCGACACTTATCAGGTGTTGCGCATTCAGGTGAACAGTTCGACCGAAGATTACATGCTCATTGACCCCACCTCTTACAAGCAGGGACAGGCACTGAGCGATGCCACCTTCCGCCCCGACTTGAAGAGCTATCCGAATGCAGAGATTATTGATTTACGATAAAAATAGATCCTAACACATAGAAACTATGAACAAAGAAAGAGTTAGATGTTTGATTATCGGATCCGGACCTGCCGGCTACACCGCCGCCATCTATACCGGACGTGCAAACTTATCCCCCGTGTTGTATGAAGGTATCCAGCCCGGCGGACAGTTGACCATTACCACCGAGGTGGAGAACTTCCCCGGTTACCCCGAGGGCATCGGCGGAACCGAGTTGATGGACGACCTGCGCAAACAGGCGGAGCGCTTCGGTGTGGAGATTCGCAACGGTATCGCTACCGCTGCCGACTTGAGCAAGGCTCCTTACCAGATCACCATTGATGACGAGAAGGTGATTGAGTGTGATACATTGATTATCAGCACCGGTGCCACGGCTAAATACCTGGGACTGGACGACGAGAAGAAATATGCCGGTATGGGCGTCAGCGCTTGTGCCACTTGCGACGGATTCTTCTACCGCAAGAAAGTGGTAGCTGTTGTAGGTGGTGGCGACACCGCTTGCGAAGAGGCTTCTTACTTGGCGGGACTGGCCTCTAAAGTGTACCTCATCGTACGTAAGGATTACCTGCGTGCCTCTAAGATTATGCAGGAGCGCATCATGAGCAATCCGAAGATTGAAG
The DNA here is from genome assembly GCA_964432715.1 of uncultured Bacteroides sp. GTDB lineage: Bacteria > Bacteroidota > Bacteroidia > Bacteroidales > Bacteroidaceae > Phocaeicola_A. Next base: position 9,226 of record CAYSOW010000070.1, on the reverse strand, counting down.
TATTGTTTGAGCACAATGCCGTAGGTCTCTTCGGAGAGAACGGTGTGGAGGGTGTACACCTGGTGAAACGTATGGGACAACCCGACGAGGAGCGCTACGACGTAGCCATCGACGGATTCTTCCTCGCCATCGGCCACAAGCCCAACTCTGATATCTTCAAAGCCTACCTGGATACAGATGAGACCGGCTACCTGATGACAGAAGGTGCAACGCCGAAAACCAAAGTGCCCGGTGTGTTTGCAGCAGGCGATGTGGCCGACCCGCGCTACCGCCAAGCCATCACCGCAGCCGCCAGTGGATGCAAGGCCGCCATCGAGGCAGAGCGTTATTTGCTGGAACACAACCTCTAAAAAGAGCAAAGTGAGTAAAAAATAATCGCAAAATTATTGTTTTATTTCCAATAAGTTCGTAATTTTGCAGCCAATTTAGTTCGTTAGGGTTCGAAGAAGCGGCTTAAGTGATTAAGTCCACCTTGCGAAGAAACCGTTTAAATAAAAGAAAAATGTACGTAATCGTAGAAATTAACGGACAACAGTTCAAAGCTGAAGAAGGCAAGAAATTGTTTGTACACCACATTCAAGCTGCTGAGAGCGGTGCAACTGTTGAGTTTGAGAAAGTTTTATTAGTTGACAACAATGGTACTGTAACTGTAGGTGCTCCGGTTGTAGAGGGCGCTAAAGTGGTATGCGAGGTAGTATCTCCGCTGGTAAAAGGCGACAAGGTATTGGTATTCCACAAGAAGAGAAGAAAAGGTTACAGAAAGTTGAACGGTCACCGTCAACAATTCACTGAGTTAACTATCAAACAAGTAATTGCTTAATCCCTTAAAAATTTAGAAAGAAATGGCACATAAGAAAGGTGTAGGTAGTTCTAAGAACGGCCGTGAATCAGCAAGTAAAAGATTAGGCGTAAAGATTTTCGGTGGACAGGCTTGCAAAGCCGGTAACATCATTGTTCGTCAAAGAGGTACAGTTCATCATCCGGGTGAGAACATCGGTATGGGCAGTGACCACACACTCTACGCATTGGTTGACGGAACTGTATGTTTCAGAAAAGGACGTGAGGACAGAAGCTATGTTTCTGTAATCCCTTCTACTGAGGCGTAAGTTTCCCCCATATAGCATAAAGGGCTGTCTGATGCAAGTCAGACAGCCTTTCTTGTTTCCATATCCTTATAAATTTTTATTTTTGGAAGAGAAAAGCACATTTTTCTTCCATTTTATTTGCCCATATGGAAAAAAGATTATTAATTTGCAATCACTTCAACAATTACATGATAACAAGAGAAGTTTAAGATTTTACAAACGATATCATCTAGGTTCTCTGATAAGAGTTGCGCGATTGCGCAACAGTGAAGGTGTGTCGCCGGGATTGGCGGTGCACCTTTATCTGTTATTGCAGGTCTGATTTTTCTAATAAAAAATAGGGAGTTCCCTACCGAGAAATAGGGAAATTCTTTCGTTTAGGGACATTCTCCCTGCTATCTTTGCAGGTAGAAAGTTAAACGAATAAATGAGAGGTTATGAAAAGATTAGTTTTTATCCTGACTTGTCTGCTTAGTCTGACAATGGCACTTCCCTCCCAAGCAGCACTGTCTACTTCGGAGATTCGCCAACACGCACGTTTTATCTCGGATAGAATGGGCTATGAGTTGCAACTGAACAACACACAGTATAATGATGTGTATGAAATCAATTATGATTTCTTGTCGAGCATCCGTTACCTGGCCGACGACCTGGTGTATGGATATGATTCTGACGTCGATCAGTATTATAACTACCTGGATCTGCGTAATGAGGATTTGAGTTACGTATTGACGCGTTCGCAGTACACACTGTTTATGAGCAAAGATTACTTCTACTCTCCGCTCTATCTGAACAATTCGCGCTTTACGTTCCGCATCTACTCTGTCTATTCAGATGTGTCTCGTTTCTTCTTCTCGCTGCCGCTGAATTTCTATAGCTACGCAGGCATTCACAACCGTACGCACTATCGCAACGGTTTCTATGTAGGCCGTTATCGCCACGAGCGCTACACGGGTGGAGGATTCGCTATCCGCAACAACCGCGACCGCTACACGATTCGTCGCAACAACGACTTCCGCGTACAGGGAACTCCGAATCG
>CAYSOW010000070.1:0-7002 GCA_964432715.1 uncultured Bacteroides sp. | reverse complement strand
CGTTCCGGCAACAACGACCGCAACGTGAACAACAATCGCGGCAACAACCGTGGCAACAACGAGCATAGCAATACGAATACCAACTCCAACCACGGAGGCGGAAGATCTCGCCGATAAACGAATCGACACCCTATAAAAATCCCCGGAGAGGCCCTATTCAAAGGAACTTCCCCGGGGATTTTCACGTTTCCGTATATGGGTTTCAAACCATTTTCTATGCTATCTATTTAAGCCAAAGCCCTACGACTCCTGCGGCTGCTGTTCCGAAGACGCCGGTCGTTCCGCCGGTTGTTGCACCAAGCGAATACCATTGCGCTCCAGCTGAATCAAGCGCTTCTTATAAAGATCGCCCACCGCCTTCTTAAAAGTCTTCTTGCTCACCTCAAACTCCTCGTAAATCTCCTCCGCCTCACTCTTGTCATGATACGGAATAAAGCCCCGATGCTCCTGCACATACTTCAGCAGCACCTCCGCAAAGTCGTCCACCTTACGACCGCCGCTCAACTGCAGCGTCAAGTCCAACTTCCCGTCCGGACGCACCTGCTTGACATACGCCTCCAGACGCATGCCCGGCTCAATCGGCTGAAAGAGCTCATTATGATAAAGCATACCGCTAAACCGATTCTCCACAATCACCTTATAGCCCAAGTCCGTGCGCTGCCACACCAGCACCTGCACTTTATCCTTCTCCTTATAAGTAGGCATCTCCTTCGAGAGATAACGCTCCACCTTGGCCGACGCCATGATGCGGTAACTCTCCTCATCAATATGCGCATGAATCAAGTAACTCTGACCCACCCGCATCTTCTGCTTCTGCTCACGGAACGGCACGAACAAGTCCTTCATCAAGCCCCAATTCAAGAACGCACCATACTCGTTCACCCAAGCCACCTCCAGAAAAGCAAACTCATCCACCTGCACCAGCGGCGTCAGCGTCGTAGCAATCAGACGCTCCTCACTGTCCAGATAGAGAAACACCTTCACCGTGTCGCCCGGTTGACAATTTTCGGGCACGTAGCGCGTAGGGAGCAAAATCTCGCCCTCTTCGCCGCCATCCAAGTAGACACCGAAATCCACCGTCTTCACCACGGTCAGATCATTCATTTTTCCCAGTTTAACATCCATATATTCGTGTTTTACTCGTTGTTTCTATCTTTCTATACGTTTTCAATCAAGTTCTATACGTTTTCAATCAGTCCGTCCACCAAGTGAATGGTGCGGTCAGTGAGTTGCGCCAGCGCCTCATCGTGCGTCACGATGACAAACGTCTGCCCCAGGCGGTCGCGCAATTCAAAGAACAACTTATGCAGCTCCTCCTTGTTGCGACTATCCAAGCTGCCCGAAGGCTCATCCGCCAGAATCACCGCCGGGTCATTTATCAAAGCCCGAGCCACCGCCACACGCTGCTTCTCGCCGCCCGACAACGCACTCGGCTTATGCCCCGCGCGCTCCTCCAGGCCCAGCAACGAAAGCACCTCATGCGCCTTCCGCTCCGCCTCCTTCCGTCCGCGTCCCGCCATCAAAGCCGGAATCATCACATTCTCCAGCGCCGTAAACTCCGGCAACAACTGGTGAAACTGAAACACAAACCCGATGCGACGGTTGCGAAACTCCGACAGCTCCCGCTCCTTCAGGCGGTTCACCTCCACCCCATCCAACAAGATAGAGCCCGTGTCCGCCCGATCCAGCGTACCCATAATCTGCAGCAACGTCGTCTTACCCGCGCCACTGGGGCCCACAATGCTCACCACCTCCCCCTTCTCAATCGAAAGGTCGATGCCCTTCAGCACCTGCAGCGCCCCGAAACTCTTCGTAATATTTTTAAGTTCAATCATCATTTTCTTTAATCCTCATTTCTTCGCTTCACCCACCGATAGATCCAGCGCGTAATCGCCTCATAAGCACGCGCCTCCTGCTCGCCGCGCGGGTCAGAGAACGAAACAATCTCCTCCGCCTCGCCCAGCTGATCCGGGTAGACAATCATCAAACTATTGTTGGCAAAGTAGCGACTAATCTGCGCCGGCAACTTCTCGAAAGAAGTTTGATACGAGATAGAACCCTTACGCGCAGAGACCACCACAAAGAGATGATCAAAATTCATCTCACCCGTCAGAATGAGCAAATCATCCCAATCCTCCAGCTCCGAGAACTCCGCCATCGTCAGCGCATCCGCCCGTCCGATGACCACCCGCAGATACTTCAGCGTGGAAGGATGCGCAAAGAAGCGCATACGGCAAGCCGTCTGTTTCGACAGTCGGCACAACTGCTCCACCCACTTCGAGAAGCCCGCCTCATACTCCGCCTTCTGCGGCACCGCCACCACAATGCGACGCATCGTGTTCATCGGAATCAGCAGCTTCGTAATCAGCACCTCGCGGTGTGTTCCCTTCAAGAGACTCTCCGTCATCGCGCCGAAGAACGAATCCATCAGCGACGTCTTGCGGTGCAAACCAATCACCACATCCGTAATCTCATTCTCCTTCACCGTGTGCACAATGCCCTGCGCCACGTTCAAGCTATATCTCATCAGCGTCTTCACCGGTGTATCCACCGACGCCGCAATCATTGCCACCTTCTCCAGGTTACGCTTCGCCCGCATCTCCTTCGCCTCCGAGCTGTTCTGGTCGTTCACCACGCTCAGCGCCATCATCGGCTCCTTCTGACGCGGATTTTTCAGCATCAAAGCCACATCCACCAAACCCTCAATCGTCTCCGGATTGGCCACAGAAATCAAGATATGCTCCTGCTTCTTATCCTTCTCGTCCGCCAGCGCCGCCTCCTGCGTAGCCATCTTACGGGCCGCCCGCTCAGTAGCCACCGAACTGATGATGCAGGTGAAGAGAATCATCACCACCGTACCATTCAGCACATCATCATTCAGCAACGGTTCCCCGTTCGCCAGGATGATGCGGTGACCAATCAGCACCGCCGCCAACGTAGCCGCCGCCTGCGCATTACTCAGTCCGAAGATGATGCCCCGCTCCTCACGCGACATGCCGTAGAGCTTCTGCGTAATCCAAGCCGCCAGCCATTTGCTCACCGTGGCCACCACGGTCATCACCACCGCCACCTTCAGCGCCTCGCCCTCCGTGAAGAGACAACGCACATCAATCATCATGCCCACACTAATCAGAAAGTAGGGGATGAAGAGCGCGTTACCCACAAACTCGATGCGGTTCATCAAAGGCGACACGTGCGGCACGAAACGGTTCATCACCAGTCCCGCCAGGAAGGCACCCAGAATACCCTCCATGCCCACAAACTCCATCAAGCCTCCGCCCAGGAAGACCATGGCGAGCACGAAGACATATTGCATCACCGCGTCGTCATACCGATGGAAGAACCAGCGACTGAGGCGCGGCACCAGAATCACAATCAGGATACCCAGCAACACCACGCGGAGCACCAGCACCAACCAGTAGACACCGTTGCCTTCGCCCTTAAACATACCGCCGATGACCGCCAGCACCAACAAAGCCAGCACCACCGTCACCGCCGTACCACCGATGGTGATATTCACACTGCGCAGCCGCGAAAGTCCGTATCGACTAATCACCGGATAGGCAATCAACGTGTGACTGGCATACATACTGGCCAGCAAGATGGAAGTCAGCAGTCCGTAGCCCAGCAGCGACATACTACTCCAGATACCGAGACCCATCGGAATCAAGAAGGTAAAGAGACCGAAGACCATCGCCTTGGCGCGATTCTTCTTAAAGTCGTCCAAGTCCATCTCCAGTCCGGCCAGAAACATAATATAGTAGAGGCCCACCTTACCAAAGAGCGTAAAACTGCTGTCCAGCTCCAACAGGTTCAACCCATGTTCGCCCACCAGCACACCCGCCAGAATCATGCCGACAATGTGCGGAATGCGTAACTTTCCCATCACCATCGGTGCAAAAAGGATGATGATCAGAACCAGGAAAAAGATCCAGGTAGGGTCCGTAATCGGGAGCGAAATATGTAGATTTAACCAGTCCATACGTTCAAAGCTAACTTTTCCACAAAGGTAAAAAAAAGAAAGAATAAAAGCAGAAATTGAACAAATAAAGATAAGTTTGAGCAGATTTTTCATCATTTTATGGGATAGATGACAAATTTATTCTATTTTTGCAGCTCAAATTACATATTATAGAACCATTAATTAAATTTCTTACAAGATGAGAGTAGCCATTGTTGGTGCGAGCGGTGCGGTAGGACAAGAGTTCCTGCGTGTACTTGACGAGAGAAATTTCCCGATTGACGATTTGCTGTTGTTCGGCTCTTCACGCAGTGCGGGAAGAAAATATACATTCCGTGGTAAGGAGATCGAGGTAAAACTTCTGCAACACAACGATGATTTTAAAGGCGTAGATATCGCTTTCACATCGGCAGGTGCAGGTACTTCGAAAGAATATGCCGAAGACATTACCAAGTACGGGGCCGTGATGATTGATAACTCCAGCGCATTCCGCATGGATAACGATATTCCTTTGGTGGTTCCCGAGGTGAACGCAGCTGATGCTTTGGAGCGTCCGCGCGGCATCATCGCCAACCCGAACTGTACGACCATTCAGATGGTGGTTGCTTTGAAAGCCATTGAGCAGATTTCTCACATCAAGCGCGTACACGTAGCCACTTATCAGGCTGCCAGCGGTGCCGGTGCAGCTGCCATGGACGAGCTTTACGAGCAATATCGTCAGGTATTGGCAGGTGAAGAGGTAACGGTCAACAAGTTTGCTTACCAGTTGGCCTTCAACTTGATTCCGCAGATTGACGTATTTACCGACAACGGTTATACGAAAGAGGAGATGAAGATGTTCAACGAGACACGTAAGATTATGCACTCTGACGTGAAGACCAGTGCGATGTGCGTACGTGTTCCGGCGCTTCGTTCACACTCTGAGAGCATTTGGGTAGAGACTGAACGTCCTGTTTCTGTAGAAGAGGCACGCGAGGCATTTGCCAAAGGCGAAGGTTTGGTGTTGATGGACAATCCTGCTGAGAAGGTTTACCCCATGCCGCTCTTCCTGGCCGGCAAAGATCCCGTTTACGTAGGTCGTATCCGCAAGGACTTGGCCAACGAGAATGGCTTGACTTTCTGGATTGTGGGTGACCAGATCAAGAAGGGTGCTGCCTTGAATGCAGTGCAGATTGCTGAGTACCTGTTGAAGGTGGGCAATATCAAATAAAGATTCATTTATACAAGTCTGAATTTATATCAGGGTCGGCAGTTTTCTGTCGGCCCTTTTTTGATTAGACGAAAAAATTGCTATCTTTGCAATAACTCAAATATGAATTCTTTCTTAGTAAAAACAATGGAAACGAATCAAATATTAGCACTATTGGATAGTTATTCGTCGAATAATGCCGATGAGATAGCAATGACCCTCGCCAATGACTTCCGTCGTCGGCGCATAGAGAAGAATCTGACTCGTAAGGAGGTGTCGGAGCGGTCCGGCGTGCCCATCAGTAATCTGGCGCGTTTCGAGCAGAAGGGCTGCATCTCGCTGAAAAATCTGATTGAGCTGGCAATGTCGCTCAACTACACTTCTGAGGTGAAGAGCATCTTCGCTGCTCCGAAATATCAGACAATGGAGGAACTGACTCAAATCCGCCGCAATGCGGGGAAGAAAAAAGCATATAAGTCATGAAGAAGATAGAGAAACTCCTGGTGAAATATCATAGCCGCCCGGTGGGCACATTGTCGCTCACGCCCGACAATCGGCTTTGTGCGTTTCAGTATGACGCTCGATGGCTGGCGGAGGGATTCAGCATCTCCCCCTTGGAACTTCCGTTGAAGGCCGGTCTGTTCATCGCGAAGCCGCAACCGTTTTATGGCAATTTCGGTGTGTTCGAAGATAGCCTGCCCGACGGATACGGACGATACTTGTTGCATAAGGCGCTGGATCGATTAGGTGTGAATGACACCGAGCTCACATCGCTGGATCGTCTTAGTCTGGTGGGAAGCAGCGGCATGGGCGCCTTGACTTATGAACCTGTTCAGACGTTGCAAACAACTGAGGATGTGTTGGATTTTGATGAGTTGCAGATCAAAGCTTTGGAGGTGCTTCAGGAGAAGAGCAGTGAGGATGCGGAATTGTTGCTTTTCCGCAGTGGTAACAGTGGCGGCTGTCGTCCGAAGGCTGTGTTTTCAGACTCTGACGGACATTGGCTCGTTAAGTTCCGTCATAGTTACGACCCGCAGGATATGGGTATTCAAGAGTTCCATTATAATGAGGTGGCGCGTCAATGTGGCATCGTGGTGCCGGATTTTAAGTTGACCAATGGCCGATATTTCACGTCGCGTCGTTTCGACATTGCTGCCGATGGTCAACGTATCCATACAGTAACGGCCGGTGGGTTGATGGGGGTATCGCTTTCTCAGCCTGTGCTTGACTATGGTAATCTGCTCGCGCTGACCGGCTATCTGACGCAGAATGCAGAGGATGTGGAGCAGATGTTCCGCCGAATGGTCTTCAACTATGCTGCTGACAACAAGGATGATCATTGCAAGAACTTCAGTTTTATTCTTACAGAGGATGTCTCCGGAAAAACTGCTTGGCGCCTTGCTCCGGCATACGACCTTACGCTCTGCACCGAGGGCTATAACGGAGAGCACGCCACGTCGGTTAATGGCTCCGGTCGTCCGACTGAGGCCGACATGGTTGCAGCAGGCGCAAAGGGTAAGATGCGTCCGGAGCAGTGCCGCAAGTTGATAGCAGAGGTGCAGGATGTGTGCAGTAAGTCGTTTAGGGTGACGCAATGACGAAGTCGGGCAACCTGCTATTTTAAAGATTTCACGAGTGTTTTCTAATTGAACTATTTCCATTTTGGAAACAGTCGCCTCTTTCGCAAGTCCACCCTCTGCGTGTCTAGTTTGATGTTTTTTGGTATGAATATGATGCAAATAGCGATAATTTAAACAAAGGGTGCTATGTGTGGAACTTTTCTATCTTAAATGAGCCATTCGGATTTATCAATACGTCTAGCCAAGGCACTATATTTCTCAGTTCAAAGGGT
>CAYSOW010000069.1:7209-10627 GCA_964432715.1 uncultured Bacteroides sp. | reverse complement strand
ACTCCATCGTCTTCCATACCGCTCTCGGTATCGCATATCCCTATGCCAACTCCACCGTTCTTCCCTTTGAGAAGCGCTACTTCTCGGGAGGTGCCAACAGTGTGCGCGGTTGGTCGGTGCGCAGACTCGGTCCGGGTAGTTTCCGGAGCACCGATAAGAACATCGACTTCATCAACCAGTCGGGTGATATCAAACTGGATGCGAATGTGGAGTATCGCACCCACCTCTTTTGGAAATTGAATGGCGCCCTCTTTGTGGACGCCGGTAATATATGGACCATTCGCGCTTACGACGAGCAGCCGGGGGGCGAGTTCCGTTTTGATAAATTCTACAAACAGATAGCAGTGGCTTACGGATTGGGCTTTCGTTTCGACTTCGACTATTTCATCCTTCGTTTCGACGGAGGTATGAAGGCGTTGAACCCCGTCTACGAGAGTGGGCGCGATCGTTATCCGGTGATGCATCCGCAGTTCAGTCGTGACTTTGCCTTCCACTTCGCAGTGGGTTATCCGTTCTAACAAGCAAATGAATATGAATAGCAATCAAGAAAATAAAATCACGCTGATTAGCTTCGGCAGCGGAAGTAGCGGCAACTGCTACTGGCTCTCTACGAAGGAAGGTACCATCATGATTGATGCCGGGGTGGGGATTCGCACTTTGAAGCGACGGATGAAGGAGTTCGGCGTGTCGTTGGAAGGGGTGTCTGCGCTCTTCGTGACGCACGACCACACCGACCATATCAAGGCCATCGGAAGCATCGGCGAGAAGTATAAAGTGCCGGTGTATGCGACGGAGACGGTGCAAGACAGTCCCCGCATGTTGCGCAGCTACCATCTCCGGAGGGAGTTGCGTAGTTCGGCCCGTACGCTGTTGAAGGAACAGCCGGTGGAGGTGGGTCCGTTCCGGGTGACAGCCTTCGAGGTGCCGCACGATGGCTTGGATAATGTGGGCTATCAGGTGGAAGTAGCGGGACAGATCTTCTGTTTCGTGACGGACATCGGTGAGATTACGCCTTTGGCTGCGGGGTACATGAACCGTGCCAACTACCTGATTCTGGAGTCCAACTATGACGAAGCCATGTTGCGTACCGGTTCCTATCCGGAAGAGTTGAAAAAACGTATCGCCGGTCCGCGAGGCCACTTGTGTAACCGTGATACGGCCGAGTTTATTGCCTCTCGGGTGGGCGGCCCGTTAAAGCACGTGTGGCTCTGTCACCTGAGTGATGATAACAACCGTCCGGAGATTGCCCTGCAGACCGTAGAAAGGGCCTTGCAGGTGTATGGCTATCAACGCGGCGTGGAGGTGGAAGTGGATGCCTTGAAGCGACAGGTAGCGATGAAATTTGAAATTGATTTGAACGCGGAGTAAGCAGAAATAGAGAGCCCCCGAGAAGTACAGGAAACCTGTCTGCTCGGGGGCTTATCATTGCGTGTGTTTTGTTTCTGCTTTCGTGTTACACCTCTATCTTCTGGTAGAGATAACGTTTGATGCTCTTCTTGGCTGTCTTTTCAAACTCCTCCGGCATCACCACTACCTTGCTCAACTGAGAATAAGCGGCCAGCTCTTTGTTGACCTCCTCACGACTCTTGTCCAGCAAAGCTTCAATGCCCTCTTTCGAGAGATGGTTGATGGTTTCGTCGCTCAAGTCGGGGTAAATCAAAGCCACCAAACGACCTTTGTTCAGAATCACCAAAGACTCTGCCACGTAAGGCATGTTGTTCAACTTCGACTCAATCTCCTCCGGATAGATGTTCTGACCGGAAGCGGTGAGCAACATATTCTTGCAACGACCTTTCAAAAAGACGTTTCCGCGCTCGTCAATCAACGCCATGTCACCGGTGTGCAGCCAGCCCTCCTCGTCGATGGTCTCGCGGGTAGCCTCCTCGTTTTTGTAGTATCCCATCATCACATTATCACCGCGGCAAACCAACTCGCCGGCAATGTGCTGCTGATCGGGTGAGAGCACCTTCAACTCCATGCGTGAAACGGCTTTACCGCAAGAGGCAAACTCATAATTCTTGGCAGAGGTGTGGCAGATCACCGGTCCACATTCCGTCATACCATAAGCCACGGTGTAGGGGAACTCAATCATACGAACAAATGCTTCCACTTCACGATTGAAGGGCGCACCACCGATGATGATCTCCGTGAAGTTGTTACCGAACACCTTCATGGCCTCTTCTTTCACCAAGGCTTTGATTTTATCGCTGACAATAGGCACCTTCAGCAAGAATTTGCCCAAGTTGGTGTCTACTTTCGGAAGAATGTTCTTCTTGAAAATCTTCTCCACCACCAAAGGTACGCTGGCGATGATGCGCGGCTTGATCTCCGCAAACGACTCAGCAATGATCTTCGGAGTCGGCATACGGGTGAGGAACCACAAATGAACACCCTCCGTGATACCAAACAGGAAGTCGAAAGTCATACCGAACACGTGGCCCAACGGCAGGATAGACACCATGGAATCACCCGGTTTTACGTGCATATGCTCCTTGCAAGAGAGCACGTTCGACAGGATGCTGCGGTAAGAAAGCATGACTCCCTTGGAGTAGCCCGTCGTACCGGAGGTATAGTTGATGATGGCCAGCTCGTCCAACTCTTCGCGACGATAAGAAATATGTGAACTGCGGAAGTTGCAGGGATATTTCGCACCGAACATCTCATTCAGGTGCTCGCGGGCATGTGTCAGTTTTTCAGAACGAGAAACCAATACCTGGAAATCCACCAATCCGATGATACCCTCCAATGCCGGCATGGCATTTTCGTTCAGGTTCTCCCAAATCTGGTCGCCCACCAACAGCAAGCGAGCCTCGGAGTGATTCACCACGTGATGGATATTGTCCGGCTTAAACTCGTGCAAAATAGGTACTGCCACCGCACCGTAGGTGATGATGGCCAAGAAGGCGGTGCACCAATGGGCACTGTTTCTTCCGCAGAGACCAATCTTGTCTCCCTTTTGGATGCCGGTTTCTTCGAAAAGGATATGTATTTTCTCAATCTTTCGAGCCACATCTTTATACTGGAGTGTGCTGCCTTTGTAATCGGTCAGGGCACTTAAATCCCAGTTCTGTATGATGCTTTGCTCTACTAACTCAATAAAACTTCCACTCGTTAAACTCATTATTCTATTTCTTTAATGCGCATTCTTAATCAAATTGTGCACAAAAATAGAAAAGTGAATTTAATTATTCGGAATCTATGACTATAGTTTACATTTCTTTAACATGCTAAAAAAAACTTACGATTGTCTTTTTGATAGGGTAAATGCAAGAATTTAAGTGGATTACCCGATATAAACATAAAAAAACAGTTTGAAACGGAACTAATTCAGTAAAAAGACGTACCTTTGCACCGGTTTTAAAACATAAATAGGAATTTAAACATAAACTGAATTTGGAATATTTGAATTTAGGATATT
>CAYSOW010000069.1:3795-7109 GCA_964432715.1 uncultured Bacteroides sp. | reverse complement strand
GAATTTAGCATATTAGTATGGCAGGATATATTTCTGATGATTCGCGTAAGGTAACGACTCATCGACTTTTTGAAATGAAACAGCGTGGCGAGAAGATTTCCATGCTTACAGCTTACGATTACACTACAGCGCAAATTGTAGACGGTTCCGGTGTAGATGTCATTCTGGTGGGCGACTCCGCTTCAAATGTGATGGCGGGTAATGTAACCACTTTGCCGATTACACTCGATCAGATGATCTATCATGGTAAGTCGGTGGTTCGTGGTGTCAATCGTGCACTGGTAGTGGTTGATATGCCTTTCGGTTCTTACCAGGGAAATGAGTTGGAGGGTTTGGCTTCCGCCATTCGTATCATGAAGGAGAGTCATGCCGATGCCCTGAAACTGGAGGGTGGCGAAGAGATTATCGGTACGGTGAAGCGCATCATCTCTGCCGGTATCCCTGTGATGGGTCACCTGGGCTTGATGCCGCAGTCTATTAATAAGTATGGTACGTACACGGTGCGTGCAAAGGAGCAGGAAGAGGCTGAGAAGCTGGTGCGTGATGCACATCTCTTGGAAGAAGCCGGTTGCTTCGGTGTCGTGCTGGAGAAGATTCCGGCAACGTTGGCACAACGTGTGGCGCAGGAGCTGAGTATTCCTGTTATCGGTATCGGTGCCGGAGGTGGTGTCGACGGACAGGTGTTGGTGGTGGCCGATATGTTGGGCATGACCAATGGCTTCAATCCGCGTTTCTTGCGTAGATACGCCAACTTGCACGAGGTGATGACCAATGCCATCGGTCAGTACGTGCAGGATGTGAAGAGTAGCGACTTCCCGAACGAAAAAGAACAGTATTAATTAAAACACTTACATATGGAAACGAACGCAAACAGGCAGACTAGACTTTGGACACATGATTTTTGGCGATTGTGCATATCCCATTTCATGCTGTCTACTTCGCTGTATATGCTGTGGCCTATGCTGCCTGTTTGGTTCATGACCACCTATCACGCTACTCCGCTGGAGGCGGGTGCCATCACGGCGCTCTTCGGCTTGGGTATCTTGATTCTGGGACCGCTGTTTGCCTACCTGGTGGATACGTTCAAGCGAAAGAGTATTCTTTTGCTGGGTATCCTGCTGGTGGTAGCCGCTACCGGCAGCATGATGTTTGCCGGTTGCTTGTTGTGGGCAATCCTTCTGCGCCTGCTGCAAGGCTTGGCGTACGGCTTGGCCTACATGGCCTCCGGAAGTACGTTGGTCATTGATATTTCCCAATCACCGCGACGCACCGATGCCAACAACTCCTTTGCCTGGTTCGGTCGTTTCGGCCTCTCCATCGGTCCGTTGGTGGGCCTGCTGATTTATCAGTTGTTCAACATGGAGATGGTCTTCTATGTCTCCGCCCTGTTGGGTGCTGTGGCGCTGCTGAGCGTGCTCCTTTTGAATGTACCGTTTCGTGCGCCCCTCTGTCCGCCGGTCTTTTCCATCGACCGTTTCTGGTTGCCGCGAGGCTGGATTCATTTCCTGAACCTGTTGCTGGTGGCTCTCTCCACCGGTATTCTGTTGGCAACCATCCGCTCGTATGCGTTCTATGGCGTGCTGATGATAGGCTTCTTCATCGCCTTGTGGGCAGCGAAGTATGTCTTTGTAGATGCCGATGAACGCTCGGAGGTGGTCAGCGGCTTGATTCTCTTCGGATGCGCCATGTTGTTGCAGATTACCCACAGTCTGGATTCCGCCTTCTATACTTCTGCCCTGTTGGTGGGGGTAGGCATCGGACTGATTGTGCCGCGTTTCCTCGTCTTCTTTGTGAAACTCTCGGAACACTGCGAACGCGGTGCGGCCAATACCACAGAGATGATGGCCTGGGAGCTGGGTCTCGGTCTCGGCTTCTTCTTAGGATACTTCCTGATTGACAGTCAGGCGGAGCAGTACGCCTATCACATCGTCTTCGGCTTCCTGCTGTTGAGTCTGGTGGTCTATCTCACTGCGGCACATCCTTGGTTCCTGAAGCATCGCATTCGATAGAAGCATCGCATTTGGTAGACGCATCGCATTCGATAAGAGAAAGGTAGGACCATCCGGACAGGATATCTTCGCGTTTCCAATCATCCGGCTTGTATCGTTGGTCGTTGTACTGCAGCAGGTCGATATCGATACGAATCTCCTCTTTCTCCTTATCCTTGGGCTGCGGATTGCATTGACGTTCCACCTCCTTCAGCATTGCGCGCACCTCTTCTTCTGAATGCAAAGTCTCAAAGCACCCCATCAGGTTCAGAAACCTGGCCGGGTTCTTCTTCATGCCGATGGCCTGTGTCCATCTCTCCGGAGAAAAGTGAATCTTTGGAAAATGTTCTTTGAGCAGCGTGCGTGCCCGCTGTATATGCAATTCCGCCTCCGTGTTGGAGCCTAAAGCGATGTAGCAAAGTATCTTCCCCATGGTCTTTACAGTTTGATTGTGGTGCAAAGTAAATCGAAAGAATGGAATTCACAAAAAACTATCCCTCTTTTCCACTCATTCTTTCCTCTTTCTTTCGTTTATTCCATCCCTTTTACCTATTTTTGTGGAACGAAATTATAAAAAAATAAGAAGATGAAATTTATTGGAATCATTCCTGCAAGATATGCATCTACACGTTTCCCTGCGAAGCCATTGGCCTTGCTGGGTGGAAAACCTGTGATTCAGCGAGTTTACGAACAAGTAAAAGGTATTCTGGACGAGGCGTATGTGGCCACCGACAACGAACAGATTGAGGCGGTGGTGAAGTCGTTCGGCGGTAAGGTGGTGATGACCTCCGAGCACCACAAGAGTGGTACCGACCGTTGCTATGAAGCCTTTACCAAAGTGGGCGAGGGGTATGACGTGATTGTCAATATCCAGGGCGATGAGCCCTTCATTCAGCCGTCGCAGCTGGAGAAGATCAAAGCTTGCTTTGACGATGCGGATACCGATATTGCGACACTGGTGAAACCCTTCACCGTGGAGGATGGTCTGACGGCCTTGCAGAATCCGAATTCACCGAAGGTGGTGGTGGACCAAAGTATGCACGCCCTCTACTTCAGTCGCTCGGTGATTCCCTACCTGAGAAACGTGGAGCCTGCGGAGTGGTTGGCTCATCACACTTACTACAAGCACATCGGTCTCTATGCCTACCGTGCGCAGGTGCTGAAAGAGATTACCTCTCTGCCTCAGTCCTCCCTGGAACTTGCCGAGTCACTGGAACAGTTGCGCTGGCTGGAGAACGGCTATCGCATCAAAGTGGGAGTAACCAACGTGGAAACCATCGGCATTGATACGCCTCAGGATTTGGAAAAAGCAGAACAGTTTTTGAA
>CAYSOW010000069.1:0-3695 GCA_964432715.1 uncultured Bacteroides sp. | reverse complement strand
AAGCAGAACAGTTTTTGAAACAACATGCTAGATAGAACCCAACAACCAACGATTCAGTCGCTCGAACCGATAGAGATTATCTCGCCCGAGCGACGTGTACTCTCCAACGGCATCCCCATGCTGGTGTTTCAAACCAGTGACGCGGAGGTCGTTCGGGTGGATGTGGTGATTAAAGGCGGCTTGTGGGACCAGTCCCAACCGCTGCAAGCGCTCTTTGCCAACCGAATGTTGCGCGAAGGAACAACGACCATGAGCTCCAATGAAATCTCGGAACGCATGGATTTCTACGGTGCATGGCTGGAACTCTCCATGTCGATGGACTATTCCTACATGACGCTCTACTCCCTCTCGAAGCATATCGGTCCGATGATGGAGATTGTACGCTCCATGATTCTGGAACCGACTTTCCCGGAAAAGGAGTTGGGCATCATTTTGGAAAAGAATAAACAACAGTTTGCGGTGAACGGCACGAAAGTGGATGTGTTGGCACGTAAGGCCATCAATCGTTCGCTGCTGGGCTTGTCGCACCCCGGAGGCAAGTATGCCGTGGCCGAGGATTACGACCGCATTACGCCGGAAGTGCTGAAGCAGTTCCATCATCAGCACTATCACACCAGCAACTGCACGCTCTTCCTCTCCGGAAATATCTCGCCCGAGGTGATTCATGTCGTGGAGGAGGCCTTTGGTAAAGCTCCCTGGGGATTGGATGCACCGCGCACCGAGCAGGGACTGTTTATCGCACAGCCGGTGGAGGAGAAGCGCATCTTCGTGGAGCGTCCCGATGCCCTGCAGAGCGCCATCAACATGGGTTGCCTCTGCCCCGAGCAACGTCATCCCGACTTCCCGAAGCTGAAGGTGATGATGACCCTCTTCGGAGGCTATTTCGGCAGTCGCCTGATGACCAACATCCGCGAGGATAAGGGCTATACATACGGTGTGGGCGGATACATCGCTTCCTATCCCGGACAGGGATTGCTGCTGGTGGGCACCCAGGCCGACAATCGCTATGTGGAGCCCATCATCGAGGAGGTCTACAAGGAGATCGACCGTTTGCAGACGGAGCCGGTGAGCGATGAGGAGTTGACGATGGTGAAAAGCTATATGATGGGCGAGAACAATCGCGCCTATGAAGGACCCTTTGCATGGGCGGACGCCTACATCGCCCTGCAATCAACCGACCAGGAGAGCGAGTTCTTGGTGCGTTCGCAACGTGAATTGCTGGAAACGACGCCCGAGGATATTCAGCGCCTGGCCAACCTCTATCTGAACAAAGCTGCGATGAAAGAGGTGGTGGTAGGCAAAAAACTTTAAAGAAACAATCGACTAATTAGGTTGAAAAGCTACTAATAGGATGAAAAGACGAAACAGTATGGGGGCTTGGGCAATGGCGTTCCTGTGTGCAGGAGTGTGCTTGCTCGGTTGTGGACGATCCACTCGCTCATCGTCAGAGCGTGTCATGGATGCGCTCAACGAGTCGGCCTATGCAGTTCGTTATAAACAATTGGATTCTTGTGAAGCCCGGGCCGACCGTGCCCTGGCTTTATGCAGGAGTCTGCACAGCTACGGTGCGGCAGAGGCCATGAACCACCGCGCCTTTGTGGCTTTCATGCGGATGAACTTCCGGCAGTCGGCCGAGGAGTTGCAGCAAATCTACGACGAGAGTCGCAATGAACTGGAGAAGCTCGTGGCGGATGTCGGCATGATGAGAATCTGTCAGCGAACCTCCCAAAACAAGGAATTCTACGACTATAAGAATCAGGCATCTCAACGTATGCAGCGCATTCGCGAGGAGTATGCCTCGCTCAACGAACATGAACGGGAACGCTTCACCTATGCCGTTTCCGAGTTTCATATCGTCACTTCCATATATGATTATTATTTACAACAGGGCGAACGTTCGTTGAGTGAAATCAACTTGGTGAACCCCGACGAACTCTCGAAGGACACGGCGCAGTGGCTCTATTATCAGTATATGAAGGGCTCCGGCGGATTGTGTGAGGGAGCCAATGCCGGAGAGGTGGCTTCGCGCGAGTTCGAATACTTGTTGCAGACCCTGCGGGTGAGTCGTTCGCAGGGCTATCTCTACTTTGAAGCCAATGCGATGCAAGCGTTGGCGGAGTGGATGTTGGCACAGGAGGGTACCCCCGCCCTCGACAGCTATCGCAAGGAGGAGTTGCGTGCGCTGGGCCTGACTGTCCCTGCCGATTCGCTCTTCCCGATGAGCCTGGCTCAGGAGGCGTTGCAGAAGTTTAAGCAGTATCAGGACGTCTATCAGATTGCCGGCACCTATCGCACGCTGGCTTCCTGTCTCATCAAGCGTGAGGCTTATGCGGAGGCGGTGGATACGCTGCAGCGTGCGCTCGATTACGTCAACTTCCATCACGAACGATATTTCCATTGTGTCGACCAGTCGCACCGACTTCTTACCTACAACCCCTCGGACACGCTCTCGATGGAGAAGCAGTGGCTGACGGACGAGCATATCCAGACCATCCCGGAGTGGATTGCCCGTATCCGCGAGCAGCTCTGCATTGCCTATTCGGGACTGGGCGACAAGGCGGCTTCCGACTACAACCGGAACATCTATCTGGATATTCTGGAGGAGACGCGCTTGGACAAGGAGTGGGAGAGTCGCTATGATTTGCTGGAGAGCGAGCAGCGACAGCTGGACCATAGTCTCTGGGCCATCATCCTGGTGTTGGTGGTTACGCTGGTGATTTTCGGTATCATGAACAAGCGGTGGCGGAAGAAGAACAACGGACAGACAGCGCGCCTGAAGCACTTGCTGGAGGTGAGTCGCAAGATTCCCTCTTCGCTGCCGATACAGCCGGACAATCTGGAGGTGGTGGCAGAAGCCATCCGTCGTCATCTCTTGCAGGAGTTGCATCCGCTCTTTGAGGAGAACGATTTTGAGGTGAGTGTGGAGGAGAAGCGCCTGGTGCCGAACCCCTCGTTGCGCCTCACCCGTGAGAAGCGCATGGTGCTGGCATTGCTCTCGCCCTATGTGGAGTGGACGTTGGAGAATGGCTCCGACTATCTGATGCTGGGCGACCGCCAAAAGGAGATTGAGAAGGAACATGCGTTGCATGAACAACATATTGCTGAAAATAAGCGACAAAATGAGGAGAAGAAGGCTTGTCTGGCGTTGGTGAATGGCATCACGCCTTATCTGGACCGGATGATTCGTGAGGTGCGCAAGCTGTTGGCGGCTTCCGAGGAGGAGCGTCAGGAGACGAAGGGGGAGCGCTATCAATATATCCGGGAGCTGATTGACCGCATCAATGAATACAACGATATGCTGGCGCTCTGGATCAAGATGAAGCAGGGCAAACTCAGCCTGAACATCGAGAGCTTTGCCTTGAATGAACTCTTCACGCTGCAGAGCAAACGTCGTAAGACTTTTGAATCCAAACAGTTGCAACTGTTGGTGGAGCCCACTGAGGCCGTGGTGAAAGCCGACAAGGCCTTGACGCTCTTTATGGTGAACACCTTGGCGGAGAATGCACGCAAGTTTACCCCCGAAGGGGGCACGGTGCGCATCTATGCGGAGGAGACGCCGGAGTATGTAGAAATATCCGTACAAGACACCGGCATCGGTCTCTCTCCGGAGGATGTGCAGCGCATCTTGGGCGAGAAGGTGTATGATGCCTCTTCCATCGGTATGCAGGAGGCTGCTGAGGCTGCAGTGGTTGGCA
>CAYSOW010000068.1:0-10655 GCA_964432715.1 uncultured Bacteroides sp. | reverse complement strand
TCCCTCAAACTTAGCCCGCTTCACCGCCGAGCCTTTAAAGAGCGCCCGATACTGCTCCACGGAGAGCGTGTGCCAGTCGGCGGGAGTCATCGCCAGAAACTCCGGCGAAGGCTGCAGCAGCGGCTCCTGAGTAGGCACCGCACGCTGATTCCACGGACAAGCCCCTTGACACCGGTCGCAACCATAGATACACGTGCCCATCGCCTTGCCCGTACCCTCCGGCAGCGCCCCCCGATGCTCAATCGTCAGATAAGAGAGACAGCGCGACGCCTCCAGATGATGAGGCGAGAGCGCTTGGGTGGGGCAAGCCTCAATGCAGCGCGTGCAAGTGCCGCAGCGATTCGGCAGCGGCCGGTCGTACGCCAGCTCGATATTCAGCAACAACTCCCCCAAGAAAAAAGTCGACCCCTGCGGACGAATCAGCAAATTGTTCTTGCCAATCCACCCCAAGCCCGCCTGCGCCGCCCAGTAGCGCTCCAGCAGCGGAGCCGTGTCACAGAAAGCACGCCCCTCCGCCTCCGGCACCAACGACCGGATGAAAGTCAGCAACTGCTGCAACTTCCCCTTCACCACCTCGTGGTAATCCTTCCCGTAAGCATACCAGGCAAACTGATACCCCTCCTCCGCGAGCTGCTGCCCCGGGTAATAGTTGAGCACCACCGAGAGCACCGTCTGCGCCCCCTCCATCAGCAAGCGCGGGTCGAGACGCTTCTCCAAAAAGTTCTCCAGATAGTGCATCTCCCCCTGACAACCCTCCGCCAACCATGCACGGAAAGGCGCAGCCGTAGCCTCCTCCACCGCCGCAGCAGGGGAGAGCCCACAAGCATCAAAGCCGAGACGCAAGGCCTCGGCTTTGATTTGTGTCGTTATTCTCGCCTTCACATCGTCCATGTTCAAGATAGGCTTTGATTAATCAAACACTTTAAAGGTATATCCCTGCTCCAGCAGCCACTCGATGGCGCGCGGCAAGGCATATTTCAGATTCGTTTCCGATTTGATGGAGTCGTGGAACGTGATAATCGACCCGTTGCGCGCATACTTCTTCACCTTCTCCAGCACCTGCGGCCCGTTCAGGTTCTTGCTATAGTCACGCGTCACCAAGTCCCACATCACAATCTTATACTTCCACTTCAGCACCTCATACTGCAACCACCGCATATGTCCGTGTGGCGGTCGGAAAAGGTCGGTCTGCAGCTTCTCGTTCGCCCGCTCCGTATTCTCCATATAGTTACGCGTCAGGTACTCAAAACCGCGGATATGATTGAACGTATGGTTCCCCAGGCGGTGTCCGCGCTCCTTCACCATCTCAAACTCCATCGGATGTTTACGAATATTGTCCCCCACCATGAAGAACGTCGCCTTAATCCCGTAATGGTCGAGCAAGTTCAGCACCCACGGCGTGATGCCCGGAATCGGTCCATCATCAAAAGTGAGATAGACCGCCCGCTCGTTCGGGTCCATACGCCACAGCGCGTCGGGGTAAATCCACCGAATCCATTGAGGAGGTTGTTCTATAAACATCGCTTCAGATCGTTTTGTCGTTACACCTTATATACTAACTCATCGACGCGGTTACTGTTGCAACTGCGACTTATAAAGCTCGTAGAACGAGTTGAAAATCGTGCTGTACTTGAAGGTCAAGTCCGATTTCGGATTGCACTCCTTCAGCGAGTTCACCACCTCATCCAGCAAGTAGAGGTTGTACGCACAATCCTCATAGTTCTCCGACATGTGTGCCGGGTCGAGACTGAAGACCCAACGAACATACTCCGAAGCCTTGTTGCCCAGCACATCCAGAATCGCCTCCGCCTTCTTCGTCTCACCCAACTGCTGGTAAGCACGAGCCAACGTAAGTGAACCACTCTGATAATCGTGGGGCAGGGTAGCGTTCGGAATCACCTGCTCGCAGTAATCCAGCGCCTTCAAAGCCTTCTCCGTCTTACCCTCCTCCAGCAAAGCCGTTACCAACTCACTGAAGAGGCGGCGATGCGTGTAGCACATGCGCGTAATCGTCTCGTCCAGATAAACCTTCGGATTCTCGATGCCGCCAAATTTAAACTTATGCATCAAGTTGTCATACATCTTCTCCGTATCGATGGCATAGCCCTCGCGCGCATTCTGCGCATAGCCCAGCTTCGTATAGTCGAACGGCGTGATGCGGTAGGCCAGACCCTCCTGTACAAAGTACGGATCCAGACCGAGGTGGTTGTCGTTACCCACCGTCGTAGCCATATAGAGCGGACGTTCCCAATTGGTGTTCGCCAACATCTCCAGCATCATCATCTCACTCTTGTAGAGCGTGCGTTTGCGGATAGGAATCACCATCTTGTCGGGGAGCGAGTCGCGATAAGCCTCCGGAATCATCATGCCCGAGCGACGGATAGCCGCCTTGTCCAGCGTGATGTACACCGTATCCGTCGGAATCATGTGCAGCTCCTCATTATCCGTGCGCACCCAGTACTTCAGAATATTCTTCAGCTCGAACGGATCATCGCCGAACGCCTGTCGTGCCAGCGCCGGTTTCGTCTGATAGAGCTTCAGTATCTCCGCCTTCATCTCCGGACGCACCGAGATATACTCGTTGGCACCGGTGACATACTCCAGTCGGTTCCAGTCGATAGGCACCGAAGGCGAGTCGTAAGCCGGTCGACGCATCTGGTCGATGTACCAGTCGGTCTGCAGATAACTCAAGTTGCAGACACGCACATCCGTACGGAATCCCTCCGTCTCCTGGTTGTACCAGAGCGGGAAAGTATCATTGTCACCATTGGTATAGATAATCGGGTTACCCGTTTCCTGCACCGTCATCAGGTAGTTCTGACCGAAGTCGCGACAAGTGTAGCGACCGCTGCGGTCATGATCGTCCCAAGTCTGGCTCGCCATCTGCACCGGAATCAAGATACCGATGAGGCAAGCCACACCCACCGCCACCTTCTCCGGCAAGCGCTTTCTCAGCAACTCCACGATGGCTGCCACACCCATACCAATCCAGATGGCAAAGGCATAGAACGAACCCGCGTATGCATAGTCACGTTCACGCGGCTGCGAAGGCGTCTGGTTCAGGTAGAGCACAATGGCGATACCCGTCATAAAGAAGAGGAAGAAGACCACCCAGAACTGGCGGATACCCTTCTCGCCGCGGTAAGCCTGCCAGAAGAGACCCAGCAAACCGAGAATCAGCGGGAGACAGAAGAAGACGTTGTGCCCCTTGTTGTCCTTCAACTCAGAAGGCAGCAGCGACTGGTCGCCCAACATCGCATTATCAATAAACGGAATACCGGTAATCCAGTTGCCCTTGGTGCTCTCACCGTTGCCCTGCAAGTCGTTCTGACGGCCCGCAAAGTTCCACATGAAGTAGCGCCAATACATATAGTTCAGCTGATAGCTGAAGAAGAACTTCAGGTTGTCCCATTGCGTCGGCATCTTCACCATCACCGTCTCGCCGCACTGGTCGTAAGGCACTTGATAGCCCTCCACGCCGCCGAGCCACTCCTCATAGAGGTTGTGACCATTCACATTGGCGTGCTGGTCGCTGTACATACGCGGGAAGAGCATATTCTGCGCGTAGACATAATCTATTTTATGGCGAACCACCTCGTAGCTATCCTTCTCGTCGGCGCTCTCCTTCTCCTTACGTTGGTAGACGGGCGCACCCTCCACCGTCACCGGTACACAGTAGCCACCCTCCTCTTTCAGCAACACCTTTGAAGAGTAGGCCTGTCCGTAGAAGAGCGGACGCGTACCATACTGCTCACGGCCGAGGTAATCGCCCAGCGTGAAGATATCCTCCGGAGAGTTCTGATCCATCGGCGTGTTGGCGGTAGAACGAATCACAATCAGCGCGTATGAGGAGTAACCCACCAGAATCATCATCAGGCAGAGCAGCGAGGTGTTCATACTGCGTGCTGAAACGCTGAATTTTTTACCGATATGTCCACCCAGGAAAAGCCAAAGTAAAATCAAAATCACGAGGCCGCACAAGACACTCATCACACCGTAGCCATAGAAGGGAATACCCATCAGCGCCACAGCCAATACAAAGGAGGTGCTCATGCGCGTCTTGTTCTTGGCCACGAAACTCTCGTAGACCGCCCAGATGATGGCAGCGGTCACCACGAGGATGTAGACAATCACACCCGTGTTGAACGGCATGCTCAGGGTGTTCACAAAGAAGAGCTCAAACCAGCCGCCCACTTTTACGACGCCCGGCACGATGCCATAGAGCACAACGGCCACCAGCACCATGGAGCCAATCAAGGCCAATATCGAACCTTTCAAGTTGGCTTGGGGGCACTTCTTATAATAGTAAACCAATACAATGGCAGGGATACAAAGCAAGTTGAGCAGGTGCACACCGATAGAGAGACCGGTCAGGTAGGCAATCAACACCAACCAGCGGTCGCTGTGCGGCGCGTCGGCACAATCTTCCCACTTCAGAATCAGCCAGAAGACCACCGCCGTGAACAGGGAAGAGTAGGCGTACACCTCGCCCTCCACCGCACTAAACCAGAAAGTGTCGCTGAAAGTGTAGGCCAAAGCACCTGCCAATCCGGAACCCATGATGGTACACAGTTTGCCGGTGGTCAGCTCATTCAGGTCGGGACACACCAGTTTGCGCACCAGGTGGGTGATGCTCCAGAAGAGGAACAAGATACATCCGGCACTCAGCAAAGCCGACATCGTGTTCACCATGCGAGCCACCTGTGACGGGTCGCTCACAAATTGTGAGAAGAGGTTGGCGGTGAGCATAAAGAAGGGGGCACCGGGCGGGTGTCCTACCTCTAACTTATAGCCGGTGGTGATAAACTCGGGGCAATCCCAAAAGCTGGCAGTCGGTTCAATGGTCAGGCAATAGACCACCGCAGCCACAGCAAACGTAATCCAACCTAACAGGTTGTTGATCCTTTGATATGTTTTCATGAATGAATCAGTGCTTTAACTCATTTACTTTAATAGGTAGCAAAGATACAACGAATAGTTGGAACGAGGGGAATAAAAAAGGTGAAAGTTGCTCAAGAAACCGAGATTTATGCTTTTTGGCATATTCCTTTCTTTTTTCTTAAAAAAATGTTGTGCGCTTCAAAAAAACCGCTATTTTTGCCGATGCTTTTGATAGAAACCACCAATTTTTATTAAAGAACGAGACTTTTTGTTTAATATTAATCTAAAACATTCACGTATGAAATGTAAAAAATCCTTATTGGGTGGGGTGCTGATAGCAATGCTCTTCTGCTTGATTACTCCTTGCGTGAACGCACAGACCAAGAGTGTTTCAGGTATTGTGAAAGATAATACCGGAGAACCACTGATTGGTGTAAGCGTACAAGTGTTGGGAACTACCACCGGTACCATTACCGATTTCGATGGTAAGTATGCCATTCAGGCCCCGACGAAATCCAAACTTCAATTTTCTTTCATCGGCTATGTTTCTCAGACTATTGAGGTAGGTAGCCAGTCAACCATCAACGTTACGTTGAAGGAAGACAACAAAACCCTCGACGAGGTCGTCGTTATCGGTTACGGTACGGTGAAACGTCGTGATTTGACCGGTTCAGTTGCTTCTGTTACCGGTGATAAATTGGCTGCCAACCCGGTATCCAACGTAGCACAAGCTTTGCAGGGCCAACTCCCCGGTGTGAGCGTTACCTCTCAGGATGGACGTCCTGGTGGTGGTATGTCTATCCGCGTTCGTGGTGGTGGTTCTATTACGCAGAGCAACGACCCGTTGTTCATCGTTGATGGTGTGCAGGTAAGTGGTATCGATGATATCCCTGCCGACAACATCGAGAGCATCGACGTATTGAAGGATGCGGCTTCTACCGCTATCTATGGTGCGCGTGGTGCCAACGGTGTTATCTTGGTAACTACCAAAGGTGGTAAAGAGGGTAAGGCTACCGTGAAGTACAACATGTACTATCAGATTAAGGAGAACCCTGAAACACTGGGCGTCTTGGATGCTTATGACTATGTGCTTTGGAACTGGTCGTATGCAACTGCTTTGGGCTCTTACGGTGACGAGGTGGCTAAATACTTCGGTGTAGGTTCTGCCAACGGTAACCACTTGGATGAGTACAAAAACGTAAAAGCTCACAACTATGTGAAAGACGTAATGCGTACCGCTTCTTCTTGGAACCATGACCTTTCTCTCTCGGGTGGTAACGACAAGACTAAATACTATGCCGCTATCAACTATACTGATGATGAAGGTATCCGTAAACAATCTTCTTACAGTCGTTGGAATGCCAACTTCAAGTTGACTCAGAAGATTACTCACAACTTGACTTTCGATGCTGACTTGCGTTACTCTGAAACAGAGACGGAAGGTGCGAAATTCGAGTACGCTTCTACCGCTTATAAATATCGTCCGATTGACAACCCGTTGGGTGATGCTACTAATACAGCAGCCTTTGGTAACGGTAATGCCAATGTGGAGGAGAACATGAATGTCGTAGATCACATGTTGAGCTACAACAATATCAAAACTCAGAACCGTATCCGTGCAAAGGGCGGTTTGACTTGGGAAATTATTAAAGGTTTGACAGCTAAGTCTGATCTCTCTTTGAGCCGCAACTGGTATCAGGAGAAAGATTGGGACGGTGGTTTCACCGGCGATAAAGTGGCTACCTTGACGAAGAAAGATGGTTACGGTGTTCGTTGGGCAACGACCATCAACTATGAGGTACAAGGCTTAGGCGACGATCACAGTCTCTCGTTCTTGGTGGGTAATGAGGTGCTTTCAAGCAAAACAAATAGCAGCAAAATTAAGGGTGCCGGTTATCCTGCAGAGTTCACGATGGACGACGCCTTCGGTATGATTAACATGACAGATAAGGACCTGGGTAAGGATGAGTTCTCTAATACCATTGGTACTCCGACTCACACTCAGTCTTGGTTCGGTCGTGCCAACTACTCTTACAAAGGTAAGTACTTGTTGACCGCTACGTTCCGTGCCGATGGTTCTTCTAAGTTTGCTCCGAACAACCACTGGGGTTACTTCCCCGCAGCCGCTGCTGCATGGCGTCTTTCTGATGAAAGCTTCATCAAAGAGTCTGCTGAGGATTGGCTCGACAACTTGAAGCTCCGTTTATCTTACGGTACTTCCGGTTCTGATAATATTGATGCTTCTTTGTGGAAAGAGACTTGGACTACCAAGAATATCACTGTCAACGGTGAGGCTGTTACCAGCTACGTACCGGGTGATATGTTGGGTAACCCCGATTTGAAATGGGAGAGAACCATTTCAAGAAACGTTGGTCTTGACTTTGGTTTGTGGAACAGCCGCCTGCGTGGTAGCTTGGATTTCTACTGGAATACGACCAAAGATATCTTGATGAAGGTGCCTGTTGACTCTTCTACGGGTTACACTTATCAGTTCCAGAATGTAGGTCAGACTTCTAACAAGGGTTTCGAACTCTCTTTGGGTTACGACCTCTTCCGTTCTCGTGACTTCAACTTGTCTTTCAACGCTACCTACAACTTCAATAAGAACAATGTAGATAAGTTGATGGACGGTGTCCTCTGTGATACTGCACAGGGTTGGGGTTCTACCATGCGTAAACCGACTTATGACTACATCATCCGTGAGGGTCAGCCGGTTGGATTGATTCAGGGTTACAAATCTCTTGGTTTCTATACTCCGGACGACTTCAATATCGTGAACGGTGTGTGGACTTTGAAAGAGGGTGTGCCTGATATGCAGATTATCAAGAACTATGTAGGTGGTTCATATTACAACATTCCTGACGGACAGTTTGCATTCCCCGGTATGGCAAAATATGCTGATACCAACGAGGATGGTGTCGTAGATGAATCAGATGCTACCATCATTGGTAAAACTCAGCCGAAACACACCGGTGGATTCAGCTTGAGCGGTAACTATAAGAACTTCGACTTCTCTGCCAACTTCACTTATCAGATTGGCGGTAAGATCTACAATGCAAACGCCATGTATTCTATGATGGGTAACAAGGATAACAGCCTTGGTGAGAACCGTCTGGACTACGTAGCTGACTGCTACAAAATCTTCAATGTAGACAGCAACGGCGATTTGTACGCTGTAACTGATCCGGATGAGTTGAACGAGCTGAACAAAAATGCAAAATATGCCTTGAACTTTGGTGAGTATGGTATTACTTCTTCTCAATTTGTAGAGGATGCTTCTTACCTCCGCTTCCAAACTTTGACTTTGGGTTACACGTTGCCGAAAACATGGTTGAAGAAGGTGGGTATTTCTAACTTACGTGTTTACTTCACCGGTAACAACCTCTTCTGCATCTCCGGCTACTCTGGCCTCGACCCGGATGTGAATACCGATACCGATGGTGTAAATGGATTCCAGACTCCGAACTATGACTACCAGTCATACCCGAAGGCAAGAACATACACCTTTGGCCTTAATTTGACATTCTAAAAATATGGAGGTATTTACAATGAAAAAATTTATATATTCAACACTTTGCACCGCCGGTTTATTTTCTCTCGCTGCATGTAGCGGTTACTTGGAGACAGGCTCTCCTTCGGTGGTGGATGCAGATTTTGTCTTCTCAAATAGCGAAACCTCTCGTGCTGCCATGTCCGGTGTCTACGAGCAATGGCGTAGCACGGCGAACAGCTTGGTCTTCGGTGCCGGTCTTTACTATGCTGCGGATGTAGCAGGTTCTGATATCGAGCGTCACCCGGAGAAGTATTCAGCTCAGCCGGCTCGTCACATTCCGGAGTGCTTCTACGTGAATGGTACAGAAGCAAGTACTTATGGTTTGCTCTCTTATCAGAAAGAGGGTACCAGTGGTACTTACGGTGCACTCTATGACATGATTGGTAAGAGTAATGCCATTATCAATGCAATCCAGTCAACGGATGGTTTTGAGGCAATGATGGCAGGTACAAGTGCTACAGAGACTTCACAGTTGTATGGTGAAGCGATTGCGGCTCGTGCTACAGCTTATCGTGAATTGATCAAATACTTCGGTGATGTTCCTTACCCGGTAAAGAATGGTGAGGCTGCTCAGGGCTTGGCTCCGCGTGACTCTATCTACGAGGTTTGTATCGAGGATTTGAAGGCTGTTGAACCTTTGATGTATCGTGTCGGTGAGAATGGTATCGCAAAGAACTACTTCTCTCGTACTTATGTACAAGGTTTGATTGCACGTCTCTGCATGGAGGCCGGTGGTTACCAGACTCGTCGTTCCGATTGGGTGAAATCCGGTTTCTATAAGAATATCAAAGGTGAAACTTTGAGTTTTGAGACTTCAGTAAGTGAGACGAATGGCTCTACTTACGGTCGTCGTACAGACTGGAAAGAATTCTATAATACGGCTAAAACTTACTTGGCTGCTTTGATTGCTAACCCGGGTAGTGCGAAATTCAACACCACCGACCCGCGTTCAACCGGTTCAAAAGGTCAGGTATTTGACAACCCGTACCAATACTTCTTCCAACAGATGAACGACTTGCAGTATGCAGATGAGTCTATCTACGAGGTTGCCATGACACAGGGTGTCAGCAACGAGCGTCCTTACTCATCCGGTCGTCCTTCCAGTGGTGGTTCTAAACAAGCCTTCCCGTGTAAATCATACGGTCAGGCTCGTATCAACCCAGCTTTCTACTATGGCGTTTTCGACCCGAAAGACAAACGTCGTGATGTCAGCATCTGTGTAACAGGTACTAACGGTGCCGGTGTAGAGGTAATCCTTCCGTTTACTCCGGGTTCTACGACCAAAGGTGGTGGCTTGAGCTTGAACAAATGGGATGAGAACCGTATGGCCAGCCCGTATGTAAAGGCTAATCGTAACTCAGGTATCAATGGCCCGTACATGCGTATGTCTGAAATCTACTTGGCTTATGCTGAGGTTTGTGCACAGACCGGTGATGAGGCTACTGCAAAGAGCTATTTGAAGAAGATTCGTGAACGTGCATTTGCTTCCGGTCAGGACAAGACAGATGCCTTTATCGCTTCTGAGCCGAGCTTGTTGGAGGCTATCCTCGATGAGCGTGGCTTCGAGTTCGCAGGTGAGGGTGACCGTCGTTGGACTTTGATCCGTAACGGTTTGATTGGTAAGAAGGTGGATGAAATCAAAGCCCTTACTGCAAAAATGTTCAACGGCTTGAAATCTCAAGGTTACTATACTTTCGACAATGGTAACACCATCTCTCTCTACATCTGGACGAAGACGGTTGATGCAGGTACTGAGAAAGGTTATCGTTTGACTACACAGTGCCCGACAGGAAAAGAGGACGATCCTGTACTCTATCCGGGATGGCGTGGTGTGAACGACGACTGGGATGCTTACAAGGCTGATGCCGGTAAAGCATGCTACAGCACGGATAAACCGAAGACCAACTTGGCCATCAAGGGTTTGTTCAACTACATCGATCCGAATGGCTCAGAGGCTGCTGCTTTGGAGGCTGATGGTTATGAGAGGACTGGCTGGGGTCAGTTGTTGCTTGATAATGAGGATGAGTACAGCACTTATGTATTCTACAAATATGACTCAAGCGCTACTCCTATCTACTTGTGGCCGTTCACTCCGAACGTATTGTCAGCCGGTGGTTTCACTAACGGTTATGGCTTCAAACAAGAATAATATGAGTTGAACTCTATTCTTCATTTGTAATAAAAAAGCCCGAACAGAAGCAATTCTGCTCGGGCTTTTTCT
>CAYSOW010000067.1:0-10871 GCA_964432715.1 uncultured Bacteroides sp. | reverse complement strand
CCCTCGATAATCACCGCACAGACATCTCCCTTCGCGAGTTCCGCCTTCACCGCCTCCAAGTCGTTCAGCGGCAAGTAAGTGATGTGACCGTTGCTGTTGATTGGCGCGATAATCTTCGGATTGTCCGTAGCCTCCACCGCCAGCGAAGTACGTCCGTGGAACGCCTTGCTGAAAGAGATGACACGGGTACGTCCGTTGTAGAACGAAGCCAGTTTCAGCGCATTCTCGTTGGCCTCAGCACCCGAGTTCACCAAGAAGAGCGAGTAATCCTCGTAACCGCTCGCCTTGCCCAGACGCTCCGCCAACTGCTGCTGCAACTTGTTGACCACCGAGTTAGAGTAGAAGCCCAAACGAGCCACCTGCTCACTCACCGCCTGCACATAGTGCGGATGCGCGTGACCGATGGAGATAACGGCATGACCGCCGTACAAATCCAGGTATTCGTTGCCCTTGTCGTCCCATACCCGGCAATTCTGACCTTTCACGATGTTTACATCGTACAAAGGATATACATCAAACAATTTCATGTTTTGGTCCTATTAAAAAGTGTGCACCCCTGCTTAGAAAGCCGACGGCTTCAGCTGAAGACCCACCGTCTCCTCCAGGCCGAACATCAGGTTCATGTTGTGAACCGCCTGACCGCTCGCACCCTTCAGCAAGTTGTCGATGCACGAAACAATGAGTAACTTATCTCCGTGCTTCTCCAAATGAAGAAGGCACTTATTGGTGTTCACCACCTGCTTCAAGTCGATATTCTTATCCACCAAGTGAACAAATGAATCCTCGGCGTAATACTCCGTGTAAATCTTTACGAGCTCCTCCAGCTCCACCTTACACTTCACCACCACCGTAGCAAAGATGCCGCGGGGGAAGTCGCCACGATAAGGAATAAAGTCAATCTCCTTGTCGAAACTGTTCTGCAACTGTTTCAGCGATTGCTTAATCTCCGGCACGTGCTGGTGAGCAAAAGGTTTATAGATACTCATATTATTGTTACGCCAGCTGAAGTGACTTGTAGCACCCGGCTTCACACCGGCACCCGTGCTACCCGTAATGGCATTCACCATCACGTCGTCGTTCAGCAAGAGATGCTTCGCCAACGGCAACAGCGCCAGCTGGATACAGGTAGCGAAGCAACCCGGATTGGCCACGTACTGACTGTGGCAGATGGCGCGACGATTCAACTCCGGCAATCCGTAGATAAACGGATGTTCGTCGCTCTTGATGCGATAATCCATGGAGAGGTCGATCACCTTCAAATCGGCAGGCAACGTATGCGCCTCCATGAACTTCTTCGTATCGCCGTGCGCGGTGCAGAAGAAGAGCACATCAATCTGATCCAAAGGCAGCTCGTCAGTGAAAGTCATCTCCGTGTCACCATACAACCCCTCATGCACATCGGTCAACTTGTTGCCCGCATTACTGCTACTGTTCACAAAGACCAACTGCGCATCCGGATGGTGCAACAACAGACGAATCAACTCACCGGCCGTATATCCGGCGCCTCCAATAATTCCTACTTTAATCATGACGTCGCTCCTCCCGTTTAGATTTGCTCGTCCTTATGGTTGGTGTAGTACACACGCAGCGGAGTGGAAGTCACCTTGATGAAGCCCTTGGCATCCTCAGCGGTCCAACCCTTCTGCATCTCACCATATTCACCGAATTTCGTTTTTACGAGGTCGTCTTTAGAATCCACACCTACCGTAGAGAACGACAACGGACGAAGCTCGAGAATCGCCGTACCGTTCACGTTACGCTGTGACTCCTGCAACATCGCCTCGATATCGCGCATCACCGGCTCCAGGTATTGACTCTCGTGGAGGAACATACCGTACCAGTTGGCCACCTGGTCCTTCCAGTACTGCTGCCATTTGCTCAGCGTATATTTCTCCAGGAAACGGTGGGCACCGATAATCAACATCGGAGCAGCTGCCTCAAAACCTACACGGCCCTTGATACCGATGATGGTATCACCCACGTGCATGTCACGACCGATACCGTAAGCGGCACCAATCTCCTCCACTTTCTGGATGGCACGAATCGGATCGTCGAACGTCTCACCGTTCACCGCCTTCAACTCACCCTTCTCGAAGGTCAGTTTCAGCTCCTCGCTGCCCGTCTTCGTCACCTGTTTCAGGTAAGCGCTCTCAGGCAAGCCCTGTTTAGAGTCGAGAATCTCGCCACCGCAGATGGACGTTCCCCACAGACCCACGTTATAAGAATATTTCAGTTTGGTAAAGTCAGCCTCAAAGCCATGCTCCTTCAGGTAGTTGATCTCATAGTCACGAGAGAGCGCCATATCACGCGTCAACGTGATAATCTCCACGCCCGGAGCCAACACCAAGAAAGTCATATCGAAACGAATCTGGTCGTTGCCGGCACCTGTAGAACCGTGCGCAATGGCATGTGCGCCGATCTCATTGGCATAGCGTGCGATGGCCAAAGCCTGGAAGATACGCTCGGAGCTGACAGAGATGGGATAAGTGCCGTTACGCAACACGTTACCAAACACCATATATTTCAAGCTCTTGTCATAATACTCGCGCGTTACGTCGAGCGTTACATACTTCGTAGCACCCAACTTATAAGCATTCTCCTCGTTGGTTTTCAACTGCTCGGCACTGAAACCACCGGTGTTGGCACAAGCTGCATACACTTCATAACCTTTTTCCTTGGCCAGATACATCACTGTAAAAGAGGTATCCAAGCCGCCACTGAAGGCCACAACAACTTTCTTTTTCTCTTCCATGTTATTTTGTTTTTCTTTTAATTCAATGTTTTATTCATTCACGTTCGGAGTCGGTTCACCCTTATGCTTCTCCGGGTCATACAGCATCGCCGTACAGATGCAGTAGCGACGCTCGGTGCGCTCCAGCACATCGTGGTTGCAGCAACCCTCGCAACCCTTCCAGAACGACTCGTCATCCGTCAGTTCTGCGAAAGGCACAGGCACATAGCCCAGCTCCGTATTGATTCTCATCACAGCACCACCGCTGGTCAAGCCAAACAGTTTGGCATGCGGCCAACGCAGACGCGACAAGGTGAAAGCAGCTTTTTTGATTCTCTTGGCCAAACCCTGACCGCGGAACTTCTCCACCACGATCAAACCCGAGTTAGCCACATATTGTTTGTTGCCCCAGCTCTCAATGTAGCAGAAGCCGGCAAATTCATTTCCACAAAGAGCGATAATGGCCTTACCCTCTTTCATCTTCTGAGCCACGTACTCGTGTGTACGCTTTGCAATACCGGTACCACGCACCTTCGCGGCCGCAGTAATTGTCTCCAAAATGGTGTCTACATATACCTCGTGTGAAGCATCTGCCACCATCACATCAATTTGTTCCATTTCTATATTTAATACTTTATCGTTATTACTACTTTATTGAATGTTGATATTGGGAATCACCGCCGACAAGGCTTCCACCACCTCGGCCCGATCCACATCTTCACGCATCACGAGCAAGATGGTATCGTCACCGGCAATGGTACCTAGCACCTCATAGATGTCGCGGTTGTCAATATCATACGCCAGACTGCTGGCATAACCGGGGCGCGTCTTGATGACCGCCAGATTCCCCGAGAAGCGAATAGAGACGAACCCCGTGTGCATCATCATTTCATGGATTGACTGCATCTCGGTGGTACGCTTGTACATCGTGTTGTTCGGCAACACGTAGACATAGCGTCCGCTCATACTCGCCGCCTTCGCCACCTTCAGTCGCTTCAAGTCGCGCGAGAGAGTGGCCTGCGTCAACACATATCCGTTGCGTGCAAGTTCATTCAACAATTCCTCCTGGTTGCTCACCTCTTTATTCGAGATAATGAGCTTGATGGCGTCCAGACGCTCATACTTATCTTGTCTCATTGTATATTTATTCTCAGTCGGCTGCAAAATTACTCCTTTATTTGAATATCCGTATCAGAAAAAGCGAATATTTTTCTATTTTTATGCAACTTTTTGCGGGTTCTTTGCATAACGTCTCCACCCTTCGTGTATATTTTCTGCATATTCAAAACAGGTGTAGATTCCCGAAAGTAAGAATTTTCCGAAAAAGATAGAGAAATATAGGAACAAAATAGGGTATTCCTTCAAAGTTTTTACTACTTTTGTTACAATTTTAATTCGTTTTAGTAACAACACTCATTATAGTAAAAAAGAAATTCGTATGAAGGACATGCAATTCTTCGCCGTTGATTTGGGAGCCACCAGTGGACGTACCATCCTTGGATCGCTCTCGGAAGGCAAATTAGACCTTAGAGAAATCACGCGTTTCGCCAATCCCATCATTGAGACCGGCGGCCATTTTTATTGGGATATCTATGCCCTCTACCTGGAGATTGTGAAGGGACTGAAAAGCGTTGCCCAGGAGGGTATTCAGATTCAGTCCATCGGTATCGATACCTGGGGCGTGGACTTTGTATTCGTGGGTAAGGACGGTGCTTTGCTCCGCAACCCCTACTGCTACCGCGACCCGCACACGGTGGGCGCTCAGGAGGAGTACTTCAAAGCTATTCCCCGCGAGCGTGTCTATGACATCACCGGTATTCAATTCATGAATTTCAATTCACTCTTCCAACTGCATACGTTGCACCGCAACCACTGCTCCGCACTGGAGGCAGCCGATAAGATTCTCTTTATCCCCGACGCCCTCTCATACATGCTGACGGGCAAGATGGTGACGGAATATACCATCGCCTCTACCTCGCAGATGCTGAACCCGCGTACCAAACGCTTCGAGAAGGAGTTGCTGGAGGTTTGCGGCGTGAAGGAAGAGCAGTTCGGTCGCTTTGTCTATCCGGGCGAGCAGATTGGCACACTCACTGAGGAGTTGCAGCAGATGACCGGATTGGGCGCCATCCCTGTGATTGCCGTAGCAGGTCATGACACGGCCTCTGCCGTGGCAGCTGTACCTGCACAAAACGAGCGTTTCGCCTACCTGAGCTCCGGCACCTGGTCGCTGATGGGTATCGAGGTGAAAGATGCCATTATTAATAAGGAGAGCTTCGATAAGAACTTCACCAACGAAGGTGGCGTGGAGGGTACTACCCGCTTCCTGAAGAACATCTGCGGTATGTGGCTGCTGGAGCGTTGCCGCAAGGAGTGGGAAGTGACCAACAACTACTCTTACCCCGAACTGATTGAGGCTGCCCTGGCGGTGAAAGCTTTCCGCAGCGTCATCAATCCGGATGCTCCCTGCTTTGCCAACCCGACTTCCATGATAGAGGCCATTCGCCACTACTGTCGCGAGACCGGTCAGCCCGAGCCGACCACCTACGGCGAGATTACCCGCTGTATCTTCGACAGCTTGGCCCTGCGCTACCGTCAGGTATTCGGCTACATGCAAGCCATGGCGCCGTTCAAGATTGAGAAGTTGCACGTCATCGGCGGCGGTTCACGCAACAACCTGCTGAACCAGTTCACCTGCAACGCCGTGGGAGTGCCCGTCACTGCCGGTCCGTCGGAAGGTACCGCCATCGGTAACATCATGCTGCAGGCCAAAGCCGCCGGCCTGGTGAAAGACATCCAGGAGATGCGCAGCCTGATAGGTCGCTCCATCGAGCTCAACAGCTTCGTGCCCGAGCATCCGCAGGAGTGGGAAGAGGCTTACCAGAGCTATCTGAAATATTACAGAGAAGACATTTAACGAAATATTTACCTATAAAATTTATCCTAAATGAAAGAATCATTGATCAAACAAGCGTATGAAATAGCGAAAGAACGCTACGCTGCCCTTGGCATCAACACCGACGAGGTATTGGAGAAACTCCAGAAAGTACAGATCTCTTTGCACTGCTGGCAAACAGACGACGTAGTTGGTTTCGAGTCGGGTTCTGCCCTCTCCGGCGGTATCCAGACCACAGGTAACTACCCCGGTAAAGCACGCAATATCGACGAGGTTCGCGCCGACTTGATTAAAGCGATGTCTTTGATTCCCTCTAAACACCGTGTCAACTTGCACGAGATTTATGGTGACTTCGGTGGCAAATTCGTTGACCGCGACCAGTGCGAGCCGGCTCACTTCGAGAGCTGGATGCAGTGGGCTGAGGAGTTGGGCATCAAACTCGACTTCAACTCATCTTCTTTCTCTCACCCGAAATCGGGCAACCTCTCTCTGTCGAACCCCGACAAAGGTATCCGCGACTTCTGGATTGAGCACACCAAACGTTGCCGTAACATCGCCAACGAGATGGGTAAACGTCAGGGCGACCCCTGTATCATGAACTTGTGGGTGCACGACGGTAGCAAGGATATCACTTTGAACCGTATGAAATATCGTCAACTCTTCGAGGAGAGCCTGGACGAGATCTTCGCAGTGAAATATGACCACATGAAGACCGGTTTGGAGTCTAAGGTGTTCGGTATCGGTTTGGAGCACTACACCGTAGGTTCTAACGAGTTCTGCGTAGGTTATGCAACGAAGAATCAGACTTTGTTGACCATCGATACGGGTCACTATCACCCCACAGAGGTGGCTGCCGACAAGGTATCTTCTATGTTGCTCTTCGTGCCTGAGTTGATTCTGCACGTAAGTCGCCCCATCCGTTGGGACTCCGACCACGTAACCATCATGGACGACTCTACAGTAGAGCTCTTCCAGGAGTTGGTACGTTGCGACGCAATGAACCGCGTACACATCGCCCTCGACTACTTCGACGCATCTATCAACCGTATCGGTGCTTACGTCATCGGTACCCGCGCTGCACAGAAGTCTATCCTCCGTGCGTTGCTGGAGCCGCTGAACACGTTGCGTAAATACGAAGCTGAGGAGAAAGGCTTCCAGCGTCTGGCCCTGCTCGAGGAGTGCAAAGCCATGCCTTGGAACGCTGTATGGGACATGTTCTGCTTGAAGAACAACGTGCCTGTGGGTGACGAGTTCATCCCCGAAGTGGAGAAATATGAGGCTGAAGTAACCTCTAAACGATAAATGAATCAAAGGAGAATGAAGGGAGCGCGCTCTCTTCATTCTTCGTGTTTATAACTGCATTGTACATACATTATTATATACCATGGAAATTATCTTAGGTTTACTCATCATTGCCATCGGTGCATTCTGTCAGTCGAGTTGTTACGTCCCCATCAATCGTATCAAAGATTGGAGCTGGGAGTCCTACTGGATTGTACAGGGCGTCTTCGCCTGGCTGATTTTGCCGTTCGTGGGTGCCTTGCTGGCTGTTCCCGCAGGTCATAGCCTCTGCGAATTATTTACGGCCGACAACGCGTTTAACATCTGGATGACGCTGCTCTTCGGCGTTCTCTGGGGTGTGGGCGGCTTGACATTCGGTCTGTCGATGCGCTACTTGGGCGTAGCCTTGGGTCAGTCGATTGCCTTGGGTACTTGTGCCGGACTGGGAACGATTATGAGCCCTGTGCTGCTGAATATCTTCTTCCCCGAACAGAACGCGTTGGCTCAGCTGACGTTTGCCGTTATCCTCGGCGTGGTGGTCACCCTGCTGGGTATTGCCATCATCGGAGTGGCCGGTTCAATGAAAGCCAGCTCTCTCTCTGAGGAGGCTAAGAAGGAGGCGGTCAAGGACTTCAACTTCCCGAAAGGAATCACCATCGCCCTCTTGGCAGGCTTTATGAGTGGATGCTTCAATGTGGGTTTGGAATTTGGCAAGGGACTCAACTTCGGTGCCGATACTCCGGATATGTACAAGACGCTGCCGGCAACGTTCCTCGTGACCTTGGGTGGCTTCGTGACGAATGTCCTCTACTGTTTCTATCAGAATCAGAAGAATCGCACCTGGGGCGACTACCTGAAGGCGAAGGTTTGGGGCAACAACTTGCTGTTCTGCTTCCTGGCCGGTGCACTGTGGTACAGTCAGTTCTTCGGACTGTCGTTGGGTAAGGGATTCTTGACGTCGTCTGAGACGCTGACGACATTGTCATTCTGCATTCTCATGGCCCTCAACGTGACGTTCTCTAACGTCTGGGGCATCATCCTCAAGGAGTGGAAGGGCTGCTCGCAGAAGACGATTGTCGTCCTGCTGCTGGGCATCGTGGTCTTGATTATCTCCACGTTCCTTCCGCAACTACTTAAATAAACTATAACTACAACTTTAACAACAATACAACTTATGAAATCTATCTTAGAGAATCGCCCGGCGTTGGCGAACGAGGTAAACAAAGTGGCCGAAGTGGCCGGCTATTTGTGGCAAAAAGGTTGGGCTGAGCGCAACGGTGGTAACATCACAGTGAACATCACTGAGTTTGTGGACGACGAGATCCGTCAGATGCCTGCCATCAGCGACGTGAAAGAGATTGGTGCTACCCTTCCCAACTTGAAAGGTTGCTACTTCTATTGCAAAGGTACCAACATGCGTATGCGCGACTTGGCTCGCTGGCCGATGGATAACGGTTCTGTGATCCGTATTCTCGACGACTGCGCACACTATGTAATCATTGCCGACAAACCGGTACGTCCCACTTCTGAGTTGCCGTCTCACTTGAGCGTACACAACTACCTCATCGGCATCGGTTCTCCTTACAAAGCTTCTGTTCATACGCACCCCATCGAGTTGGTTGCTATGACTCACAACAAGAAGTTCCTGGAGAAGGATGTGGCTACAAAACTGTTGTGGAGCATGATTCCGGAGACTAAGGCGTTCTGTCCGCGTGGTTTGGGTATCATCCCTTACAAACTCCCCAGCTCTGTAGAATTGGCTGATGCTACTATCAAAGAGTTGGCTGACTATGACGTGGTGATGTGGGAGAAGCATGGTGTATTCGCCGTAGATTGCGACGTAATGCAGGCTTTCGACCAGATTGACGTGCTCAACAAATCGGCTTTGATCTACATCGCTTCCAAGAACATGGGCTTTGAGCCTGAGGGTATGAGCGACGAGCAGATGAAAGAGATGACGGTCGCTTTCAACTTGCCGAAATAATCGAGTTGAATAGATAACATCAAAGGACGCATCTTTCCTCCCACCGGAGTGAACGATGCGTCCTTTTTGTATTTGTATGCTGATGAGCCGTCAGCGGGTTCAGCGTTTCTCCGCCTTC
Source organism: uncultured Bacteroides sp. (assembly GCA_964432715.1). Lineage (GTDB taxonomy): Bacteria > Bacteroidota > Bacteroidia > Bacteroidales > Bacteroidaceae > Phocaeicola_A. Next base: position 1,861 of record CAYSOW010000067.1, on the reverse strand, counting down.
GGGGTCTTCACCTGTTTTCCGTTCAGGAAGAGTTTCGTAAACTGCACCTCCTTGGCACCGGTTACGCTGTTTCCCTTCTCCACGTTGTTGAAATGGCAGTTGCTGACGCGGATATTCTCCACATTGACCGAGTCGTCATAGCCGATGATTAACACGCCATAGAGACTCTTCTCGCTCGTCACCCCGTCCATATAGACATTGCGCACGAAGGGCGGGAAACTGCGGTCGCACTTCTCGCGATTCTCATATTGCAGATTGATCTTCAGCACCGCCTCTTTGCACTGACCCACCGTGACGTTGCGCACAAAGATATTCTCTATCACACCTCCGCGACAGTTGCTTGTCTTGATACGAATCACGCGCTCCAGGTTGGGGCTGTCCATCTTACAGTTCTCCACAAAGAGGTTGCGATAGCCGCCGGCAATCTCACTGCCCACCACGACGCCACCGTGACCATCCTTCATGGTACAGCCGCGCACGATGATATTCTCACTGGGGGTCTTCCAGCGTCTGCCGTCCGCATTACGTCCACTCTTGATGGCGATACAGTCATCACCCGTCTCGAAGGAGCAATTCTCTATCAACACATTCTTGCTGCACTCCGGGTCGCAGCCGTCGCCGTTCGGACCGTGGTTGGTCACCGTGACGCCGCGCACAATCAAACTTTCGCAGAAGAGTGGGTGAATCACCCAGAAGGGGGAATTCAGCAGTGTCACGTCCTCTATCAGCACCGTCCGGCAGCGGTTGAAGTTGACCAGCTGCGGACGGAGGCCATCCTCCAGTGTCATCTGACGTTTATCTATCGGTGCAAAAGTTTCGTTATAGTCGAGGAGCTTGGCGCGTCCACCGTTGCGTTGCGCGGTCATGCCCTCTTTCCAGCCATATCGAGGAGCGCCGCACATCGGCCACCAAGTTTCCAGGCTGCCCTGACCGTCGATAACGCCTTTACCCGTCAAGCCGATGTTCGTCTCGCCATAGGCATAAATCATCGGGTGCAAGTTGTAGCAGTCCACTCCCTCCCAGCGCGTCAGCACTGTTGTGGTGTAGAGTCGACGTTCGGGGGAGAACTTCAGTACTGCGCCCTCCTCCAGGTGCAAGTCGACATTACTCTTCAGTGTGATGGGACCGGTGTAAAACTCGCCCGCAGGAATCACCACGTGTCCACCGCCCTGCAGCGAGCAGGTCACGATGGCCAGATTGATGGCCTCCGTACAGAGGTTTTCCCCCTGATCTCCTTCCAAGGCACCAAAGTCCTTGATGTTAAACGTACGGTCAGGGAAAGACGTGTGTTTAATTTGTGCCTCGATTGAGTCACACAGTTGCCAAGCCTCTTCCGGGCTTTGCGCATGCAGGGAGCAGACCATTCCAAGTAAGCTCCAAAGTAGCATCCATTTCTTCATATTGTTGTTAGTTCATTAGGTTTTGTTCATCTCACCACCCGAGTAAATTCCGGTTGTGCTCCCTCTTCGTTACCTATGGTGACATAGATGACGACGGTAGACATAGGTACATACTTTCTCATGGTATTAATTTTAGTCGTTTATATGTCGTCTATTTTGCGATGGAACAAAGATAGGAAAGATTTCAGAGATATACACGAATTATAAACGAATATCTACGGAATTTGATAAGTGGGGTCTTCACTCTACGCCCTAGCTTGATGAATTCCTCATGAGTAAGTGTTTCGTTGAATCACATCGTGATTTGCGAAAGATGTAGTTGATTTTTTCGAGAAAAGCATTTATACTGTGCGAAAGTTTGATTTTTTTTCAAAGTTTCGCACAGTATAGCGTTTTAGAACGATAGGGATATAACGAAAGAACCCTTGCAAGATTTGACTCTTACAAGGGAACTTCTTTTG
>CAYSOW010000066.1:0-10955 GCA_964432715.1 uncultured Bacteroides sp. | reverse complement strand
CGGCAACTCCCAAAAAGAAAATAAAGAAATCCACTTGGATTATCGGAATTGTGCTGTTTCTGCTGATTGCTGACGGCATCGTCTTCTGGTACCTCTACGGAGGCTCCAAGGAGAAGGAACGTCTTGCGGCTGAGGCAGAGATGCAACTCGCTATGCAACGTGCGCAATTCCTTGCCGACAGCTTGCGACAGGACTCCATCCGCAGAGACTCCCTTCAGAGAGATTCTCTTTGGTTGGCAGCGCATGCCGGAGACTCCATTCAGCTGGATACCATCTTGGTGGATGATGCACCCAAGCCAGCAGCTCAACCGGCAACCAACGAAACCTACTCCCTCCAAACGAAGTACGAGGCCGTAGGTACATTAACGACGCATGCCATAGCGCCGGGAGAAACATTGCGCAAGATTGCCTTGAAATATTACGGACATAAAGAATTCTCCAACTACATCGTGAACTATAATGCCGCTGTCATCAAAGACCCGAACCAAGTTCCCGTCGGCACGGTGCTGAATATTCCACGACTGAAGTCCAAGTAATAATATTATTATGCTTTTTTTAGCGCATATTAATTGTTACTGTTAATTATATGCCGTACTTTTGGGCGTTCTAAACTAACGGGAACGTTGAGTTGTTCCCTAAAGAGATAGCAAGAGATTTAAAAATAAAAATATTTTTTTATTATGAATGTAGCAGTTGATATTCGCGAGTTGAATGCGCGAATCGAAAAGCAAAGTTTGTTCGTCACGAACCTGATGACCGGAATGGATCAGGTCATCGTGGGACAGAAACATTTGGTAGAATCCTTATTAATCGGTTTGTTGTCCGATGGACACGTCCTCTTGGAAGGTGTGCCCGGTTTGGCAAAAACATTAGCCATCAAGACACTGGCATCGTTGATTGATGCCAAATATAGCCGTATCCAGTTCACTCCCGACTTGTTGCCGGCCGATGTTATCGGTACCATGATCTACAGTCAGAAAGAGGAGCGGTTCATCCCGAACAAAGGTCCTATCTTTGCCAACTTCGTCTTGGCAGATGAGATCAACCGTGCCCCGGCCAAAGTGCAGAGTGCTTTGCTGGAGGCCATGCAGGAGCGTCAGGTAACCCTGAGCAAAGAGACCTTCAAACTTCCCGAACCTTTCTTGGTACTGGCCACTCAGAACCCCATTGAGCAAGAGGGTACCTACCCGTTGCCTGAGGCACAGGTCGACCGTTTCATGCTGAAGGTCATCATCGACTATCCGAAATTGGAAGAGGAGAAGAAGATTATCCGTCAGAACATCAGCGGCGAGAAGGTGAGCGTTCGTCCCATCCTGAAAGCCGAAGAGATTATCGAGGCACGCAACATCGTGCGCGAGGTTTATCTGGATGAGAAGATTGAGCAATACATCGCCGACATCGTCTTCGCTACCCGTTACCCCGACCAGTACGGTCTGAAGGAAGTAGCCGGACTGATTGCCTTCGGTGGCTCTCCGCGTGCTTCCATCAACCTTGCCCTGGCAGCTCGTGCGTATGCCTTCATCAAACGCCGTGGTTATGTCATCCCCGAGGATGTACGTGCCGTGGCTCACGACGTATTGCGCCACCGTATCGGCCTGACTTACGAGGCCGAGGCTAGCAATGTGACTTCCGACGAAATTATTAGTCAGATTCTGAATAAGGTAGAAGTGCCCTAATCGTAAAACTGCGTAACCATGGATACAAACGACCTTTTGAAAAGGGTTCGCCAGATAGAAATCAAAACGCGGGGATTATCGAGCAACATCTTTGCCGGACAGTATCACTCGGCCTTTAAAGGGCGCGGTATGGCGTTCTCTGAGGTGCGCGAATACCAGTACGGCGATGACGTGCGCGACATCGACTGGAACGTTACCGCCCGCTTCGACAAGCCTTATGTGAAGGTGTTCGAGGAGGAGCGCGAGCTGACCGTCATGCTGCTGGTCGACGTCTCCTGCAGTTTGGATTTCGGTACCGTGAAGCAGCTGAAGAGGGACATGGTGACGGAGATTGCCGCTACGTTGGCATTCTCGGCCATCCAGAACAATGATAAGATTGGTGTCATCTTCTTCTCGGATAAGATAGAGAAGTTTATCCCGCCTAAAAAGGGACGTAAACACATCCTCTATATCATCCGTGAATTGCTCGACTTTCATCCCGAGAGTCGTAAGACTGACCTGACACTGGCCATCGAATATCTGACGAATGTGATTAAGAAACGTTGCACAGCCTTTGTGCTGAGCGACTTTATTGTGCAACAGGACTACCGTAGCTCTCTGACCATCGCCAACCGTAAACACGATGTGGTGGCCATTCAGGTGTACGACCGTCGCGTGGAGGAGCTCCCCGACGTCGGCTTGATGAAGGTGCGCGATGCCGAAACCGGTCACGAACAGTACATCGATACCTCTTCGCGTGCCCTCCGCAAAGCTCATAGCGAGTGGTGGCGCAAGCATCAGGAGGAGATGAACGAACGCTTCTTGAAGAGCAACGTGGACGCGGTCTCCATCCGTACGGATCAGGATTACGTGAAGGCCCTGCTGAATTTGTTTGCTAAACGAAATTAGTGCCTCATGACTGGAAAAAGATTTCATTATAAAAGAGTAGGGTTGGCCTTGCTGCTCTGTGGTTCGCTCTTCGCAGCGAAGGCGCAGACGGTGACGGTGGATGCCCGCATCGACTCTACGCAAATCCTCATCGGCGAACAGGCGAAGATCAAGTTGGAGGTGAGCTTTGATGCCAACCGTAAGATGCACTTGCCGCAGATTGCCGATACTTTGGTGACGGGCGTGGAGGTGCTGGAGGTGGCCAAGCCGGATACGCAATACTTGAACAACCGTCAGCGCCTGCTTATCTCGCAGGAGTACACGGTCACTTCCTTCGACTCGGCGCTCTATTATCTGCCGCCGTTTGAGGTGATGGTGGACAATAAAATCTACCGTTCCAAGGCGTTGGCGCTGAATGTGCTCACCGTGCCGGTGGATACGCTTCACCCCGATCAGTTCTTCGGACCGAAGGAGGTGATGTCTGTGCCGTTCACTTGGATTGACTTCCGAACCATCTTCTGGTGTGGCCTGGCAGCCTTGTTGCTCATTGGTTTGGCGGTCTATCTGGTGATTCGTTACCGCGACAACAAGCCCATTCTGCGCATCATCAAGGTGGAGCCCAAGTTGCCGCCTCACCAACTGGCGATGCAGGAGATTGAGCGTATCAAGGCGGAGCATAGCGCTCAGAAAGAGGATGCCAAACAATATTACACGGAGTTGACCGATGCGCTGCGTACCTACATCCAGGATCGTTTCCACTTCAATGCCATGGAGATGACTTCCACGGAGATTATGGAACGCCTGCTGCAGGAGCCGGATCAGTCTTCGCTCAACGAGCTGAAGAGCCTCTTCCAGACGGCCGACTTGGTGAAATTTGCCAAGCACAATCCGCTCATTAACGAGAAAGACCGCAACTTGCTCAATGCCATCGACTTCATCAACGAGACGAAGGTGGAGCCCGATCCCAACGAGAAGCCGCAACCCACAGAGGTGACGGTGGAAGAGAAACGCTCCAAGGTGTCACGCATGTTGCTCCTCGGAGCCATCATCGTGTTGGCGGTGGCAGTGGTTTGCCTGCTTGCGGTGGTTGTGCTTCGTGTGTATAGGTTGTACAATTAATTGATTTTGAAGGATGGTTTTTGCAAATAAAGAATATCTGTTTATACTTTTGCTGCTTATACCTTATATTATATGGTATATCCTGAAGAAAAGCAAAAACGAACCCACCTTGCAGGTGTCGGATACGCACATGTATGCATCGGCTCCCAAGAGCTATAAGATTTACTTGCTGCATGCGCCCTTCGTGCTTCGCGTCATCGCTTTGGTGATGATTGCGTTGGTGCTGGCTCGCCCTCAAACGGTCGACAACTGGCAGAACACGGAGGTGGAGGGTATCGACATCATGCTGGCGGTGGATGTCTCTACCAGTATGTTGGCGGAGGACTTGAAGCCGAATCGCTTGGAAGCGGCCAAACAGGTGGCTGCAGAGTTTATCAACGGTCGCCCGAACGACAACATCGGTCTGACCATCTTCGCGGGACAGAGCTTTACGCAGTGTCCGCTGACGGTGGACCACGCTGTGTTGCTCAACCTCTTCCGCGGCATCAAGTGCGACATCGCACAGCGCGGACTGATAGAGGACGGTACGGCCATCGGTATGGGTATTGCCAATGCCGTGACGCGACTGAAGGACAGTAAGGCGAAGTCGAAGGTGATTATCTTGCTGACGGATGGTTCAAACAACCGCGGCGATATCTCTCCCTTGACGGCTGCCGAGATTGCCAAGAGCTTCGGTGTGCGTGTCTACACCATCGGTGTGGGTACCAACGGCACCGCGCCTTACCCCATGTCGGCTTACGGACGTGTGCAGTATGTCAACATCCCTGTGGAGATTGATGAGGCCACACTGACGCAGATTGCTCAGACTGCCGATGGACAATACTATCGTGCCACGAGCAACTCCAAGTTGAAGGAGGTCTATCAGGAGATTGATAAACTGGAGCGTACCAAGCTTCATGTAAAGGAGTTCAGCAAGCGCGAGGAGGCTTATCTCCCCTTTGCTTTGGTGGCCTTCTTGTGTGTGTTACTGGAATTCCTGTTGCGTAATTCCATTTTGAAAAGAATCCCTTAAAGAAGAAAGGAGAAAAAGATATGTTTCAATTTGCAAATCCTGCCTATTTGTATGCGTTGATCCTCCTGCCTTTTCTTGCCGGTTTCTATTTCTTCTCGAACTATCGGCGCCGGAAGAAGATTGCGCGTTATGGCGACCCCGAGCTGTTGGCTCAGCTGATGCCCGAGGCTTCGGTGGCCCGCATGCACGTCAAGTTCTGGCTGATGTTTGCAGCCATCGCGCTGCTCATTGTCCTCCTGGCTCGTCCGCAGTTCGGCTCGAAGATGGAGACGGTGAAGCGCAGTGGCATCGAGACGGTCATCGCACTGGATATCTCTAACTCCATGATGGCGCAGGACGTAACGCCCAGTCGTCTGGAGAAGTCGAAGAAGATGGTCTCCAAACTGGTGGAGAGTTTCAACAACGACAAGGTGGGCTTGATTGTCTTTGCCGGTGAGGCCTTTACACAGTTGCCTATCACCACCGACTATATCTCGGCGAAGATGTTCCTGGAGTCCATCACGCCGGCGCTCATCAACAGTCAGGGTACCGACATCGCGGCTGCCATCGACTTGGCGATGAAGAGCTTCACCCCGCAAGAGGGGGTAGGGCGTGCCATCGTCATCATCACAGATGGTGAGAACCACGAAGGGGGTGCGGTGGAGGCTGCCAAAGAAGCTGCTTCCAAAGGCATTCAGGTGTTTGTCCTCGGTGTAGGCTCGCCCGACGGTTCGCCCATCCCCGTGGAGGGCAAGAACGACTTCCGTAAGGACCGTGAAGGCAATGTGGTCATCACGCGACTCAACGAGGAGATGTGTAAGGAGATTGCGAAGGCCGGCAACGGTATCTACCTTCGTGTAGACAACTCGAACTCGGCTCAGAAGGCGTTGCAGAAGGAGATTGACAAGCTCGCCAAGGCGGACGTGGAGACGCAGGTCTACACGGAGTTCGACGAGCAGTTCCAGATCATCGCTTGGATGGTGTTCTTCCTGCTCCTCATCGAGGCTATCGTGCTGGAGAAGAAGAATCCGTTATTTAAGAACATTAAGTTATTTCGTTCATGAAAAAGTATGGATTGAATAAGAAAGGCCTACTGTCAGCCTCTTTGCTCCGGTCGGCTTGCCTGCTGGCTTTCCTCTCGCTGGCTTCGGGCGCTTTTGCTCAGAAGAACGAGCGCGACTATCTGCGTAGTGGCAATCGCCTCTATCGCGACAGTCTCTTCGTGAAGGCGGAGGTGGATTACCGCAAGGCGCTCGACCTGAACCCGAAGTCGTCGGTGGCGATGTACAACTTGGGCAACGCACTGCTGATGCAGCAGAAGGGCGACGAGGCGATGAAGCAGTATGAAGCGGCGGCCAGTGTGGAGACCGACAAGCAGCGCTTGGCTCAAATCTATCATAACGAGGGGGTCTTGCTGCAGGCGGCTAAACAATATCCGGCGTGCATCGAGGCTTATAAAAAGTCGCTCCGTAACAATCCGGCGGATGATGAAACGCGCTATAACCTGGCGCTGGCGCAGAAGTTGCTGAAGGATCAGCAGAATCAGCAGAACCAGAACCAGGATCAGCAAGATCAGCAGAAGCAGGATCAGCAGGATCAAAAGGATCAGGACAAACAGAAGGAGCAACAGAATCAGGACAAGAAGGACCAGAACCAGAATCAGAACCAGCAGCCACAGCAGCAGAAGGATGAACTCTCTAAGGAGAATGCCAACCAGATGCTTCGCGCTGCCATGAGGGACGAGAAGGAGGTTCAGGACAAGGTCAAGAAGCAGTTGCAAGTGAGTGGAAAAAAATTAGATAAAGATTGGTAATGATGAGAAAGTTACTCTTAGTATGTCTGTGGATTGTCATGGCGGTCGGAGTGTATGCCGATGACGTCACGTTCACTGCGTCCGCTCCGGATGCGGTGGTCAATGGCGACCAGTTCAGACTGACGTACACGATAAACACGCAAAAGGTGAAGGATTTCAGAGCCCCTTCCATCAGTAGTTTTGATGTCTTGATGGGTCCGAGCCGCTCGCAACAGAGCAGCACGCAGATCATCAATGGCAGCATGACTTCCAGCTCGTCCATCACCTATACTTATATCTTGATGGCGACGAAGGAGGGTGAGTTCACCATTCCGGGAGCTACCATCACGGCGAACGGTACGAGCCTGAAGTCGAACAGCGTGAAGATTAAGGTGCTTCCGAAGGACCGTGCCAACGGCATCAGCAGTGGCTCGGGCTCCGGCAGCAATGCTTCGGGCAAGTCGTCTGCCAGTGTCTCCGGAAAGGATCTCTTCATGACGGCCACGTTGAGCAAGTCGAAGGTGTATGAGCAGGAGGCCATCCTCCTTACTTATAAGGTTTACACCACGCTGAACCTCACCGGCCTGCAGGGTAAGATGCCCGACTTGAAGGGCTTCCATGTGCAGGAGGTGGAGCTGCCGCAGAAGAGCTATTCGCTGGAGCATTACAACGGTCGCAACTATAAGACGGTGGTTTATGCGCAGTATGTGCTCTTCCCGCAACAGACGGGTAAGCTGGAGATTCCGGCCATCTCGTTTGAGGGCGTAGTGGCACAGGCCGTGCAGACCGACGATCCCTTTGAGGCCTTCTTCAACGGAGGTTCCAACTATGTGGAGGTGAAGAAGAAAATTCAGACGCCGAAGCTTTCGGTGGAGGTACTTCCTTATCCTTCCGGCAAGCCGGAGAACTTCTCGGGCGCTGTGGGTGAGTTCTCGTTGAAGTCGTCCATCAATGCCACGAAGGTGAAGACCAATGACGCTGTGACGCTGAAGCTGGTCATCTCGGGTGTGGGTAATATGAAGTTGATTGGTAATCCGGAGGTGAAGTTCCCCGCTGATTTCGAGGAGTACGACCCGAAGGAGGAGAACAACTACTCGCTCACTGCCAACGGTCTCTCGGGCAGCAAAACCATCGAGTACTTGGCCATCCCGCGTCAGCCGGGCACCTATACCATCCCTGCGGTAGAGTTCTCTTACTTTGATCCGAAGACGAAATCGTACAAGACGCTGAAGAGCGAGTCGTACGAGTTGACGGTGGAGAAGGGAAAAGGCAATGCCGATCAGGTAATCTCCGACTTTACCAACAAGGAGGATGTGAAGATCCTGGGTTCCGACATCCGCTACATCAAGACCGGCGAGAGTGCGTTGCGTACACGCGGCGACTACTTCTTCGGTTCGGCAGCCTACTACGCTTGGTATGTGGTTCCCTTCGCCCTCTTTATGGCGTTGCTCATTGTGCTTCGCAAGCAGGCGATGGAGAATGCCAACCTGGTGAAATCACGTCGTAAGAAGGCCAACAAGACTGCTTCCAGACGTTTGAAACAGGCTAGCAAACTGTTGGCTGAGAACAAGAAGAACGAGTTCTACGATGAGGTGTCTAAGGCACTTTGGGGCTATATGAGCGACAAACTGAATATCCCTGTGGCTGAGTTGACCAAAGACAATATCGAGTCGAAACTGGCAGGCATCCATACGCCGGAAGAGTTGACAAAAGCCTTCCTCGACACGTTGAACGATTGTGAGTTTGCTCGCTATGCGCCGGGCGACGAGAACGAGGCGATGGATAAGATCTATGCTTCAGCCGTGGATGTCATCAGTCGCATGGAGGATCAGATTAAACATGCTTAATCTTCTAAACCGTAAAGATATAGAACGTATGAAAAAAGTAATCATCATATTCGGACTGCTCTTGGGCCTGGTGGTTTCTCCCGTCTTCGCGGAGGCCACAACCGCCGTCTCCAAGAGTGCCGCCGATGAGGCCTACACGAAGGGCAACTATCGCAAAGCCATCGAGCTCTACGAGGCACTCCTTCAGCAGGGCGAGTCGGCAGAGATCTACTATAACTTGGGCAACAGCTATTACAAGAACGAGCAGATGGCCCGTGCGGTGCTCAACTACGAGCGTGCGTTGCTGCTCAATCCGGGCGACGGTGACATCCGTTTCAACCTGGAGATGGCACGCAGCAAAACGGTCGACAAGGTGACACCGATGAGTGAGGTGTTCCTCGTCACCTGGACGCGTGCGGTGAAGAACTGGATGAGTGCCGATGGATGGGCGCAGTGCGGCATCCTCTGCTTCCTCCTCTTCCTCTGCAGCGTGGCGCTCTACCTCTTCGGCCGCAAGGTGGTGCTGAAGAAGATTGGTTTCGCCCTGGCCGCTGTGATGCTGGTGCTCACGGTGGTGGCCAACCTCTTTGCCAACAGTCAGAAGCAGACGCTGGAGACGCGTGAGTACGCCATCGTCATGTCGCCTTCTGTCACGGCCAAGAGTACCCCCGACGAAGGCGGAACCGACCTGTTCGTGTTGCATGAGGGACACAAGGTGAGCATCAAAGACGCCACCATGAAGTCCTGGGTTGAAATTAAATTGGAAGATGGCAACGTGGGTTGGATTCCCGTTTCCGCCATTGAAAGAATCTAAAAGAGGGAGCTATGGTACCACTATTCACCACTTTTCATTCCGACGGCGTCATGTTGGAAAGTATGCAAGAGGCTTTTCAGAACCTCCTGTATTGGGTTCCGAGTGGACTGGTGCTCCTCTACATCCTTATCAAGAACAATGCTTGGCAGCGAACCCTCATCCATGTGGGTTCGTTGCTGGCATTGCTTGTTTTGCACCTGTTGCTCTTCCCCTTGTGGGGAGCGGCTCCTCTCTCGTTGGCCTCCCTCTTTGTTTCGCTTCTTTTCCTGTCGGCCCTGCTGATGTGGAGCGGTCGCACGCTCTTCACCTCCTTCTGCTTTCTGGGGGCGCTTTGCTTCCTCTATAAGGAGCAGGAGACCACCGTGCTGATGCTCTCCTTCGGCCTCAATCTGCTGCTGGCAGGCGTGCTCTACATCGTGGAGATGATACTCTCCAAGCGCGTGGAGCAAGAGGCCACCCATCATGTCTCGGGCGAGTACACCGAAGGGGGATACCTCATCTCCGACATCAATCTGTTGCTGCTTTTCCTCTTTGCCACCGCCTTTGCCATCGTGATGACTGCGGTCTACGCTTTTATGCGGATGTAGCGAGGGAAATAGTCCCATTTGATAAACGATTGATTTAAAAGAGATTGTATAAAAGGGTGAAAAAAAGTTTTATTTTTCTTGCAAATTTTTGTGCAGAAAGCTTTTTATTTCGCGGGAAAGCACTATCTTTGCAACCGTAAAACAAATGAGGAACTCTTTGTTGATGGGCTCTGCGGAGCATACAATGCCGAAATGGCTCAGTTGGTAGAGCAATTCATTCGTAATGAATAGGTCCCCGGTTCGAGTCCGGGTTTCGGCTCCAAGGTAGAAAGACGGTTTTCGTTTTTCTACCTTTTTTCGTTTTTACTGATTATTGTTTTTATACTATGGCAAGAAAAAAGAAATCATCCTCGTCGAAAGGATACGTTGCATTTGTGGTAGCCTGCTGCCTTATTTTTAGTTTTGTATGGCCCAAACTGACAGAAAAAGCTCAACCTGCTGCAGAGGAGGTGGAGCAAGTGGAATCGAGTGGGGAAGTAGGGGCTTCCTCAAGCACCGATGCTTCCGGTCAGTCCAAGGGAACTAAGGGTGCTTCCAAAGCTGCATCAGACGATGCATCGAATGGCGCTATAAGTTCCACTGATGGCACCAACTACGAGCTTCCGGCTCCCCTGAAGAACCGCAAGGAGCAAATCCTGACGCACGTGGGTTATACCACCTCTTACAACAGCGACTGGAAACTCCCCAACTGGGTGGCTTGGGTGCTGACGCCCGACCGTCTCGTGGAGGTGGTCAGCCGCAGCAATAAGTTCCTTCCCGATCCTTTGCTCCCCGAGGATGAGGCCGTCACCACTTCCGATTATAGCGGCTCCGGTTACGACCGTGGTCACATGTGTCCCGCCGGTGACAACCGTTGGCGTCTGCAGGCCATGACCGAGAGTTTCTACATGACCAATATGTGTCCGCAGGTGCACAACTTGAACGCGGGCGACTGGAAAGAGCTGGAGGACAAGTGTCGCAACTGGGCGGAGAGCGAAGGCAAGATCTACATTGTCTGCGGTCCGATTCTCTACAACCAGAAGCACGAGACCATCGGCAAGCAGCACAAGGTCATCGTTCCCGAAGCCTTCTTTAAGGTGATTCTCGCCCTTGGCAAGACGCCCAAAGCCATCGGCTTCATCTACAAGAACACCAAGTGCAACAATCCCCTCAGCACCTACGTCAACACCGTGGATGAGGTGGAGCGCATCACCGGCATCGACTTCTTCCCCGCACTTCCCGATGACATTGAGAACAAAGTGGAAGCCAGCTACGACCTGAGCTTGTGGAATTGATTCTCTCAA